>JAAKFX010000014.1 GCA_011064865.1 Candidatus Anoxychlamydiales bacterium | reverse complement strand
AGATATTTCAACAAAACCGCCATCTCCATATTTTTTTCCACCTTTAGCTGTTACATTTCCGTAAAAACTATTTGTATCATTCGCCCAAAGAATTACTTTTCCACCATTTCCTTTTTGAGAAGCATCAGCATTTATCAAAGCATCTTTCGCTACAAAAACTGTTCTAGCATTTTTAATATCTGGATTTTTTCCTTGAAAATCTCCTCCGATTAAAACTTCACCACCACCAAATGAAGCACTTGTATCTATTTTTGACTCACTATCTATTACAACATGTTCCGCTAAAACTCTAACTTTTCCTCCAGTTTCATTTTCATTTTTGGCTACTGTTGTACCTGTATGTTTGGTAATACCTCTTTCAGCTATTAAAATTACTTTTCCATCTTTTTTTTCAAAACCTGTAGCTTCGATAAGACCTTTTTGATTTATTGCAAATGTATTTAGATTATTATTTGAAGATTTGAGTTTAACTTCGATAGCTTTTATATTTCCTTCATTTGAGATCGATCCATCAATTTCAGGCTTTATTATTATATCTTTTTTACCATCTAAAATTAAAATTTTTGATGATGCTATTAAGTTAACTTCGCCTTTTTTAGCTGAAATTTTTGCTTTGTTCTCAATTGTTTTAGATAAGATAAACACATCTTTAGAAAGTGCTTTTATCGATCCAAAATTTTGGATTTTACCATCTTTTGAAGATGAAAAGCTTAAATCTTTATTTTTTAGATAATCTTCGTTTGAAAGCTCCAAGGTAGATAGCATTACCTCTTTAGCGCTAATAGATCCTTTAGGTCCAATTAAAATTCCATTTTGATTTATTAGATAAAAATTTCCATCAGCATGTATTGAGCCATATATTTTGGAAATTTTATCTGTAACAACTCTATTCAAAACAGAATAATCTTTATCTTGAATGAAACTTGCTATTTCATCTTTTTTCAAAGAAAAATCTTTCCAATCAATAATCGCTTTTGAACATTTTTGAGTGATTTTTATCTCATTTAAAGACTCTTCTATCGATATAGAGCCAAAAACAACTTTTTCTTTTTGAGGCAAAGAAAAAATAGATATAGGAAGAATGAAACAAGCTAATAGTATATACACTAATATACGCGCAAATAATGTGCGCGCGCAAGCGTGAGTATAAAAATGCATGATTTCTTCCCCTTAATTTCATTTAGATAATAGATTGGATATTTTTTTTAAAGAGATTATTTTCTAGTTATATTGATTTTAAATTAAATAAAATCATAAACTTTTTACTACAAAATAATACTGCATTTTTTAGAACTACTAATTTGGCATAATTTTTCAATAAAAATACAATATATTTTAAACTGTTTTTTTGATATTTCTTGATAAAAATTTAATATTGAAAAGATACATATGCGTGAAGTTTCGAGTGCCAAGATTTAGCAAAAAAATCGCGATTGGTTTTTTTTAGCTGCACTCCGTAATCGAGTTTTACTATTAAGTTATTTTCAACTATATATCTAAGACCTGGCCCCACAGACGCTAAAAATGAGCTATTTTTAGTAGAAACATTTTCATTTACATGGCTGACATATCCCAAATCTGTGAATGCTAAAAACTGAAGATCATGTTTTAGATTTTTATATTTTGTATACTTAATTTGTGGCGTGCGAATCTCATTTCTCATATAAAATCCTCGATCTCCAAAAACAGCATTTTCTTGATAACCTCTAACAGTATAAAATCCACCTATTGAAATCTCTTCTGTTGGCAGAAGTCTTCTTGTTGATACTTGCGCAAAAAAATCTATTACATATAAAAAATCTTTATAAATTTTCAATGTTCGATCTAAATTAAATGTCGCATAATAATACTTTGCTTTTTTTGCATTGCCCTCTTGTCTGAAATCTTTATTATCATTGTGTTTTGTCATATCACCTGGAGATGCATAAAGGCTAATTAAATATGATGTCATTCCAAATCTATCATAAAAATTTCCAGAAAATTGAAAAACAAATTGAGATATATCTATAAAATTATTAAAGACTGAAGTTCCTAGAAATGATAAAAAGTTATTGGTATGTTTAAAGTCATAGCCTACAATAACTTCATTAGTTGCATTTTTATATAATTGCAAAGGGATATGATATCTTGCCATAACAGTCCAAGCTTTCCCTGTTATATCATAATTATTTTCGGTTTCAGGATTCGTTTTAACATAAGAACCAATTACTTTAAGATAATTACTATAAAATGCTGGAAGTATATAATTTCCTGTTACTCCCCACCATTTATCAATATGCGGAGCAAATTTAAACTCCAAATTCAATTGATGATCCAAATTTAAAAAATTCCCGAAATTAAGACCTGTCAAAAAGCGATGCTTAGATGCGATTTCATTACCTGTATTTTCATATCCTGCAAAAACTTTTAAAGGAAAAATATCTTCTGTTATGAAATGTAGATTAGTATATCCTAAATCCTCTGATGGTTCCAATAATACAGAGACATTTCTAAAGGGATTTTGATTAAATAATGCCAAATATTTTTTTACTTCCTTCAAATTAATATCTTGATCAAGCTGCATATTTAATTTTTGCAAAAGTCTTTTATTCGAAAAGTATTTTGCACCACTCGATGTTATTTCATCCAATTTTGCATATAACACTAAAATTTGTACTTTTCCAGAAGATACATCTTGATTTTCCAAAATTTTTACATCAGTTAGATATGGGATATTATTTTGAAAATACTCTATTGTTTTTCTTTTTATCTGCTCTAAAATCTCTAAAGTGAGAGGTTTTGTTAAAAAACATAAAAATTGATTTTTGAATTTTTCTTTATTTTTAACATATATGCCATCTATTTCAATTCCCTCAATATCTCGCAAACACTCATCTTCAATTAAATCCGTTTGATTTGTAAAAATTAAAGCTGTAATTTTATCAGCTAAAATTTCTTTTTTAATATCAAATTTTTCATTTGCCTTTTGCTTAATATTCTCTTCACATTTTATATCACTTGAATTGAGTATTTCATTTGAAGATGTTTCATCATTTGGAATTTGAATATTCAAATCATCTTGTAGAAAAAAAACCTCTGGATAAAAGGTCTTTTTCAATTTATGTTCAAATAGATCTTCTGATTGAAAAATTGTTTCATTTGTTAATAAATCAATATCTTCGCAAAAATAATTTTTGGCTAAACTAAACAATGAAAAAAGCAGAAATATCTTTCGCATTTTATATTACATTTAAAAAATGAATTATATAGAAAAATTTTAATAATTTTCAATGAAATAATTGATAAATAAATTATTATTCTTTACTCAAAAATTATCTTTGTTAAAAATCAAAATAAAAAAGGAATTGTTAATTATGCAAAAGTTATCAATTACAGATTTAGATCTAAAAGGCAAAAAAGTTTTGATGAGAGTAGATTTCAATGTACCATTAACGGATGACGATAAGATTGCAGATGACACACGAATAAAAGCAGCACTTCAATCAATTAAATATGTTTTAGATAAAGGGGCATCTTTAATATTGATGTCTCATTTAGGAAGACCGAAAGGAAAAATAGATCCAAAACTATCACTTAAAATTGTAGCTAAAAGATTATCTGAGTTAATTGGAAAAGATGTTCAAATGGCACCAGATAGTATTGGCTCAGAAGTTGAGAATTTAGCTAAAAATTTAAAGACTGGAGAGATTTTACTACTAGAGAATTTAAGATTTCATGAAGCAGAGACAAAACCAGAGACAGATCCAAACTTTGCAAAAAGTCTAGCATCTCTTGGTGATGTTTATATAAATGATGCTTTTGGAACAGCGCATAGAAAACACTCATCGACATATACGATTACAAAATACTTTGAAAATAAAGCTGCAATGGGATTTTTATTAAAAAAAGAGATCGATTTTTTAGGAAAAGCTGTAAAAAATCCGAAAAGACCATTTTTTGCGATAATAGGTGGTAAAAAAATCTCTACAAAAATTGGAGTTATAAATAGCTTGATCGACAAAGTTGATGCTATATTTATTGGTGGAGCTATGACATACACATTTTTAAAAGCTCTAAATTTAAGTGTTGGAAATTCAATTTTTGAAGAAGAGCTCGTTTCTGAGGCTCAAAAAATAATGCAAAAATGCGACGAGAAAAAAGTAAAACTTTATCTTCCTTTAGATATTTTAATAGCCAATGAATTTAAAAATGAAGCTAAAACTCAAATTATAAATACTGATGAAAATATACCGGATAATTGGGAAGGTGTGGATATTGGGCCTAAAACTATTAAGGATTGGCAAGAACACCTAAAAGATGCAAAAACCGTTTTATGGAATGGTCCACTTGGCGTTTTTGAATTTGAAAATTTTGCCAAAGGCACAAATGAAATAGCTAAAATAATTTCAAAAATTGATTGTGTAAGTATTATTGGTGGTGGGGATTCAATAGCAGCTATTAATAAACTTGGAATCGCTGATAAATTTTCACATCTTTCAACTGGTGGTGGAGCATCATTGGAATATATTGAGTTTGGAACTTTGCCTGGAATAGAAGCATTAAGTGATAAGAAACTATAATAGTAAAATATTTTCTGATTGATATTTTTTTCTTTATGCCAATTTAAAAGCTTTTTTATATTTTTGATATTCGCTCTATGTAAATTGTCGCAATCCTTCTGATTACGACACTTTTCTTATATAAATCACTCTATTACGACATCTTTTTATTGAAAATAACTCCATTACGACACTTTTTTTAAAAAAAGTGTCGTAAAGTGTCGTAATAAATTATTTTTAAGCAAAAGATCAAAAATGCTTTTTTTGTAAATTTTTTAAAATACATATTTAAATATTTTGACTCATTATGAATCATTCAATACATTGTTCGATCAATTTATTTATCAAGTATATATTTAATTTTTCCCTCTTTGCAAAATATACAAAATACGATACAATGAAGCCATCTTAGATTTTTAAAAGAGCAATCGGTGTTTAACACAATAAATCTCTTGCTTTTAGCAAGAATCGAAAAAAATCTTTTACAATTTTTACTCTATAAATTCGCTTGTAAAAAAATAATTGAGAAAACCCAAAAATATTAATATGTCGAGCACATTTAAATTTGGTAAGATTCGCTCTTTTTTATGGCCTATTCATTCAAGTGAGCTCAAAAAATTCATACCAATGATTTTAGTATTTTTCTTGATAGCCTTTAATTATAATGTACTTAGAGCTGTAAAAGATACATTGATTGTAACAGCGCCATCTTCTGGAGCAGAAGCTATTCCTTTTATTAAACTTTGGGCGATTTTGCCGATGGCCTTGGTAATGACATTTATTTTCACAAAGCTATCGAATAAATATTCTACAGAAAAAGTCTTCTATATAATGATGAGTATTTTTCTAGGATTTTTTAGCGTTTTCACCTTTATATTATATCCAATGAGAGATGTTTTGCATCCAAATGTGCTTGCAGATAAAATGCAAGCCATTCTGCCTCAAGGGTTTCATGGATTTATAGCGATGATTAGAAATTGGACTTTAACCTCTTATTATGTCATGGCAGAGCTCTGGGGAACGGCTATTTTATCGGTTGCCTTTTGGGGTTTTGCTAATGAAGTTACAACTGTGAGTGAAGCTAAAAGATTTTATTCTCTTTTTGGAGTTGGGGCAAATATTGCAGGAATTATGTCTGGAGAAGCGGCTATATTTTTATCTAGTAAAAGTTTTTTTAATTTTATTCCTTATGGAAAAGATGCTTGGGATCAATCTGTTTTTTTCATGACCCTCACTATTTTAGCAACAGGCTTACTTATCATTGGTCTTTTTAGATATTTAAATAAAAAAGCTATGAATCAAAATGAACCTACAATCTCTCAAGTAAAAGCTCCTAGAGAAAAGATTTCACTTAAAAAAAGCTTTGCTTATCTAGCAAGGTCTCGATATTTACTTTTCATCGCTTTGATTGTTTTAGCATATAATTTAACTACACATATCGTTGAAGTTGTTTGGAAAAATCAAATAAAGCTGCTCTATCCAAATCCAACAGATTTTAATACTTATATGGGACAAGTAATGGTCTATACAGGAATAGTTGCAACAATAGTCGCTCTATTTTTGTCAGGAAATTTTTTAAGAAAATTTAGTTGGACTTTTAGCGCTCTTATTACCCCTGTAGTTGTACTTGTAACTGGGGTATGTTTCTTTATCTTCTTCTTATATAAGGACTCAGCGTCTGCTCTAAAATTCGCAAGCTTTTTTAGCGCAACGCCGCTTGTAATGAGCATCTTTTTCGGCACAATGCAAAATACACTTAGTAGAGCAAGCAAATATACCCTTTTTGATGCTACAAAAGAGATCTCTTTTATTCCTTTAGATAAAGAGAGCAAAAGAAAAGGAAAAGCTGCAATTGATGGGGTTGGATCTAGATTTGGTAAATCTTCAGGTTCAGTTTTAACTCAAGGTCTTTTAATTATCTTTTCAACTCTCACAGCCTCAGCGCCATATATTGCGATTTTATTTATAATAATACTAGGAGTTTGGGTGGTGTCTTGTATCTCTTTAGGAAAAGAGTTCAATAGCCTTATTGCTCACAAAGAAAAAATTCATATTCAAGAACAAACAGATAAAAGCTTGAAAAAAGATGAAATCAAAAAATACTATCCATTTACAACTCTTGAGAAAAAAGATAAAATAAAAAAATAACTAACTTTCAAGCACTTAATTGCATTGTTTTAATCACAATACAATTGTTTTTAATTTTTCTCTTTAATTATAATTATTGTTATATTAACTACTAATTAAAACCTCAAAATAATTATTATCATGTCCTATATAATTAATTTTATATTTGAAAATGCGAATCATGCCCATTGGATTATTTTCTCAGCTCTAATACTGGCTGGTTTTAATCTTCCTATTAGTGAAGATTTGATGATAATAATTAGCGCTATTTTAGCCGCAAATGTTGTTCCTCAAAATATTTTTCTATTATTTGGAGCTGTTTTTTTAGGGGCCTATATGTCTGATTGGATAGTTTATTGGATAGGAAGGCTATTTGGAATTAAACTTTGGAAATTTAAATGGTTCAAAAAAACAATTCCTAAAAGAAAGCTTGCAAAGGTAAAGCTATTTTATAAAAAATATGGTTTTTTTACTCTGTTAGTGGGAAGGTTTATTCCTTTTGGAGTGAGAAACTGTCTATTTTTAACAGCTGGAATGACTAGAATGAATTTTACAAAATTTGCAATAAGCGATGGAATTGCATGTCTTATATCAAATAGCGTACTTTTTTCTATTGCATATTCTCTCGGGAAAAATCACACAGCTCTATTTACCTATCTAAAAAAAGTAAATATTTTAATCTTCCTTTTGTTTATTTTTACTATAATTGGCTTCATTTGGTACTATAAGAAAAAAAAGCACAAACAAAAAACATGATCACCCTTTCAAATGGTCTCTCCATTATTAGAATTCCTTTAGCTTTGCTCTTTTTATGGCAAAATATTTATGTCAGAATCATTGCTATAGTTTTAGCAATGTTTACAGATAGCATTGATGGGTATTTTGCAAGAAAGTACAAATCGGCTTCTAAATTTGGAGCTTTTTTAGATCCTGCCATGGATAAATGTTTTGTCTTTTTTGTCTTGTCTATTTTGATAATGGAAAAGCATATTTTGCTTTGGCAAGCTCTAGCAATGATCTCTAGAGATTTTGCACTCATAATTTTTACTACCTATCTTTTTATTACAAAAAAATTGGCAAATTACGAGGTGAGAGCTGTTAGATGGGGGAAAGTGACAACTGCTATGCAATTTTGTGTGCTCATAGGACTAACACTTAGTTTTGCATTTTCATGGTATATCTATGCTGTTTTTGTACTTTTAGGTGTTTTAGCGTTTATTGAGCTACTTGTTGGTAGTTTTTCTAAAAGACCTACTTGAGTTTATTTCTAAGTAGTTGATAGCCAAGACAATTTGTTATTGAGAGATGATTTGCAATAAAAACTACAAAAATGCTATAATAGGTTCATTAAAAAGCTTATAATCTAAAGTATTTTTTCTAATAAAATCTAAAAGGCGGAAAAAATAGATCCAAGTAAAAAATTGATATTATAACTGATGAAAAGTTATAGTAAGTGAAAAAATCAACTAAAGGTAAAATCCATGAACATTGCACGTGAATCTATATTCATTTCAGCTATAAGAGCCTTTTTCAATACTCTGCTTGGCACTGTAGGAGTCGTTATAGCTATAATTCCAAGTTTAATTTTATTTTCTATTTTTACATCGTCAGATCAAAAACAAGGACTTAAAAATAAAGTAGAGATTTTGCCAGATTTAAATGGCAATACGAAGATGTTATCATTTAACACGCCTGCTGTTTTACAATTAGAAGTTCATGGAGTAATAGGAACAGGCCACTTAACATCAAAAGATGTATATTATCAGCTTATAGAATCTCAAAAAGGTATTTTGAAAAACAAAAGAGTAAAAGCAGTTTTACTACATATAAATTCACCAGGGGGATCTGCTGTAGATTCAGATGATATTTATAGAAATATTTTATCATACAAAGAAAAGTTTAATGTACCTGTTTATACATATGTTGATGGAATGTGTGCATCTGGAGGATTTTTTATAGCATGTGCATCTGATAGAATATATTCATCACCTTTTTCAATGATTGGATCAGTTGGATCATTGCTCGGACCTTTTTTCAACTTTTATAACATTATGAAAAAATATGGAGTTGAATCATTAACTCTCACAGAGGGTAAAGACAAAGATATGATGAATCCATTTAGAGAGTGGAAACAAAATGAAGATGCATCTTTAAAGCAGATCAATGAATACATATATCAAAAATTTGTAAATATTGTTGCAAATGCAAGAGGAATAAGCAAAGAAAAGCTTATAAACGAGTATGGAGCGCATGTATTTGATGCAGACAGGGCAAAAGAGATTGGTTATATCGATGTAACAAACTCTTCATATGAAGAAGCTCTAAATGGAGTTTTAGAAGCGGCTAATATTGATAAAGAAAAGGATTATCAAGTGATAGCCCTATATCCTAAAAAGATTTGGTTTCAACCCTTTTTAACCCAGACAAAAAGCTTGTTTGACACTTTAATAAAAGAGCTTGTTTTGTCTACAAAATATGTAAATACAAACTAAATACATGGAAAAAATATTTATAATTGACGCAGTCAATTATCTTTTTAGATCTTACTATGCAATAGGGCCTATGACTAATCAAGAAGGGGTCTCTACATCTGCTCTTTATGGTTTTATTAGATCTGTTAAAAAGCTAATAAACGATTTTTCTCCAAAATATCTGGTTTGTGTATTTGATGGACCGGGGAATAAAGAGAAGAGACAAAAGATCTACTCTGAATATAAGATGCATAGAAAAAAAGCGCCGGATGATCTATTCCCACAATTTGAAATGGCATATGATTTTTGTGAAATGTTAGGACTTCCCGCTCTTTGCATTCCTGGATATGAAGCAGATGATGCAATGGCATCTATAGCTCTATGGGCAAATGAAAACGATCTAACAAGTTATATTTGTACAAGTGATAAAGATTTAATGCAGATGGTAGATGATAAGACTTTTGTTCTGCACGCTCATAAAAATAATGAGATCTTTGATGAGACAAAAGTAAAAAAGACTTTTGGAATTTATCCGAAACAGATGTTGGATTATTTAGCAATAGTGGGCGATACATCTGATAACATTCCAGGAATAGAAGGATTTGGACCTAAAACTGCAACAACTCTTTTAGAAGAATTCAATTCTTTAGACAATATCTTTGCTAATTTAGAACAAATTCCAGAAAAGAAAAAACAGACTTTAATCAAAGAAAAACACAGAGCAATACTCAGTAAAAAACTCGCAACTTTGCATATAGATGTTGATATTCCTAAAACAAAAGATTTTTATCTTATAAAAAAAATGGACGAATCAAAAGTTAAAAATTTTTATGAAAGAATGAATTTTATCACTCTTTTAAAAGAGATGTTAGTCCAAATAAAAACATATGAAAAAGAAGATCTAAAGTACACTCTTATAAAAAGTGAAAATGAGCTAGATGAATTAATCAAAAAACTACTGCTAGAAAAAGAGATTACAATTGATACAGAGACTACAGATCTAAATTATTTAACCTCTACTTTAGTTGGAGTTGGACTTAGTATAAAGCAGCAAGAAGCTTTTTACATCCCTTTAAATGGAGATATTGATAAAAATTTTGTATTAGAAAAGCTCAAATTTTTATTGGAAAATGAAAATCTCTCATTTATTGGCCACAATATAAAATATGACTATCATATTTTGTTAAACCATGGAATCGAGATTAAAAATATAGCTTTCGATACTCTTTTAGCATCATATTTAATAGATCCACAAAAAAGACGGCATGGTTTAGATACTTTAGCGCTTGAAAAATTTGGAAAAACTAAAATCGATATAAAAGAGCTGATAGGATCTGGTAAAAAAAAGATTTCGATGCAAGATGTAGATCTAAATAAAATATCTACTTATTGCTGTGAGGATACAGATTATACTTTGAGACTCAAAAATCTTTTCAAAAAAGAGCTAAAAGAGAAAAATTTAGATCACATTTTATTCAACATTGAAATTCCTCTATTAAAAGTTTTAGCAAAAATGGAAAGAAAAGGCGTTTTTGTAGATAAGGATATGTTACATGAGATGTCAAAAGAGATAACAAAAAAACTAACTTTAATTGAAGGGGAAATATATTCTGAAGCTGGCAAAAAATTTAATATAAATTCTCCAAAACAGTTAAGTGAAATTTTATATGTTGATCTAGCTATTACACCAATTAAGAAAAAGAAAAGTTTTTCAACAGCAGCTGATATCTTAGAAAAATTAAAAGGCAAATCTCCTATTATAGATCATATAATATCATATAGAGAATACAAAAAACTGCTCTCAACATATGTCGATGCAATTCCTAAACAAATAAATGTTAAGACAAATAGAGTACATTCTACATTTTCACAATCAACAACAGCAACAGGCAGATTAGCATCTAAAAATCCCAATCTTCAAAATATTCCGATAAGATCTGAAGAGGGAAAAAAAATAAGAGAGGGTTTTAAACCACAAAAAGATGGATGGCAATATCTATCTGCAGATTATTCTCAAATTGAGCTTAAATTTTTAGCTCATTTTAGCGATGATCCAAACTTAATTGAAGCTTTTCAAAAAGGTGAAGATATTCATAGCTACACAGCCTCTTTAGTGTACAATGTACCAATAAATGAAATTACTAAAAGGCAAAGAAATTCTGCAAAAGCAGTAAATTTTGGTATCATCTATGGACAAGGAGCTTTTGGGCTATCTGAACAAATCGGGATTAGTCCAAAAGATGCTAAAATTTTTATTGATACATATTTTGCAAGATATCCAAAGGTAAAAAAATATTTAGATGATTGTATAGAAAAGGTAAAAGAGAATAAAATAGCTTATACAATAACAAAACGACAAAGACCTATCTATGAAATCGACAATAACAATCCTATAATAAGATCTGCAGCTGAAAGGCTCGCTATTAATACACCTCTTCAAGGATCAGCTGCTGATTTAATAAAAATTGCAATGATTGAAATAGATAAAGAGATTAGCAAAAAAAAGCTCCGTGGGTATATGATACTTCAAATTCATGATGAGCTTTTATTTGAAGTTCCAAAAGATGAAATTGAAATTTTCAAAAAAATAGTAAAAGATAAAATGGAAAATGTCTTCAAACTGAAAGTTCCACTATCTGTAGATATTGAAATTGGTACAAATTTAGCTGAGTGTTGATGTTAAAAAAAATTGCAATAACAGGAAATTTAGGATCTGGTAAATCAGAAGCTTTAAAAATATTTAAAAAATTAGGATCTTTTATAGTAGATGCGGACAAAATAGCGCATGATCTTTTAGAAAATGATGAAGATCTGAAAAATCGAACTAAAACTCTTTTGGGAAATGAAATTTTTGAAAATGGCAAAATAGATAGAAAAAAAATTGCAAAAATAGTTTTTTCGAATGATGATAAACTAAAAAAATTCGAAAAGTTAATTCATCCAAAGATTTTAAATGAGATTGAAAATTTCTATGAAAAAGTAAAAAATCAAAATTTTGAATTTTTTGTTGTAGAAATCCCCTTACTTTTCGAGATAAAAGGCCAAAGCTATTTTGATATTGTAATAACAATATCTATAAAAGATATGATTGCAAAAAAAAGATATAAAGATAAAGATTATAACCTTCGTATAAAAAAACAAATGCCTAACGTAGAAAAAGAAAAATTATCTGATTTTGTAATCGAGAATAACCAAAGTATATCTGCTTTAGAAGACAGTATAAAAAAACTCTCAAAAACTCTCAAAAACCTTTAATAGGAGATAGCCTTCATGAATGAAGAAAAAATTGTTAACACTAACAATGAAAAGCAACAGACAAATGTTATAAAAAAAGTAACAAAAGTATCCGAACTTCAAAGAATGCATGTTGAAGAGCTGCAAGATTACGCTCGTTCACTCGGACTTCATAATTTAGGGTCTTTCACAAAATCACAAATTGTTTTTGAAATTGTAAAAACAATTTCTTCAAAACCTGAAGAAGTTCTTTTTGCTGAAGGAGTTTTAGAAGTTTTGCCGGATGGTTTTGGATTTTTACGCTCTCCTAATTATAACTATTTACCTTCTGCTGAAGATATCTATGTATCCCCTGCTCAAATTAGAAGATTTGGTTTAAAAAAAGGTGATATTCTTTATGGAACTATAAGAGCACCAAAAGAAAAAGAGAAATACTTCGCTCTTTTAAAAGTAGAATCTATAAATGAAAAAACACCTGAAATTTCAAAAGAGAGAGTTTTATTTGAAAACTTAACGCCACTCTATCCTTCTAAAAGAATAATAATGGAAACTTCAAAAGAACAACTCTCAACAAGAGTTTTGGATTTAGCAGCACCTATTGGAAAAGGACAAAGAGCAATGATTGTATCTCCACCAAAGGCTGGTAAAACTGTTTTGCTTCAAAATATCGCAAATGCGATTGAACAAAACAATCCTGAAATCTTTTTAATCGTTTTGTTAATCGATGAAAGACCCGAAGAAGTAACAGACATGATAAAGCTTGTGAAAGGTGAAGTTATATCTTCAACTTTCGATGAACCACCAGAGAGACACGTACAAGTAGCTGATATGGTAATTGAAAAAGCTAAAAGACTCGCTGAGAGTGGAAAAGATGTGGTTATCTTATTAGATTCTCTCACGAGACTTGCGAGAGCTTACAATACTGTTCAGCCACATAGTGGAAAAATTTTAACAGGTGGTATTGATGCAAATGCACTGCATAAACCTAAAAGATTTTTTGGAGCAGCAAGAAATATCGAACAAGGTGGATCTTTAACAATTATAGCAACAGCTCTGATTGATACCGGTTCTAGAATGGATGAAGTAATTTTTGAAGAGTTTAAAGGTACAGGAAATATGGAGCTTGTCTTAGATAGAAGACTCGCTGACAGACGGCTCTTTCCTGCAATTGATGTTATAAAAAGTGGAACTAGAAAAGAAGAGCTTTTATATCATCCAGATGAGTTAGAAAAAATGTATCTACTCAGACAAGGCCTCGCTGATTTAACTCCAGTAGATGCAATGAACTTACTTCTTTCTAGATTAAAAAAGACAAATAATAACACTGAATTTCTTTTATCTATGAAAGAATAGATAAAAAATTTACAATAAAGATTGGGGGAATATAAATTGCGATGTAAAGTATGCGCCTACTTTCTGTAATAACATCTTTTATATTTGCTAGCTTTATACTTTCATGGATATGGTTTAATTATCCAGAAGCCAGAGTATATATCTATGATTTTATCAGCAGAAAAAAATTTAATACTTTAGAAGTTCGATATTCTGCAGAAAATATTATGGATGTTCATAGACGTGAACTTTTAAAAGATTCCGCTCATAGTTTTTTAGAACCAGATCTAAAATTTCATCCCTACCTTTTAATGGAAGTAAAATATAATCGCTCATCAGATAAGACTAGCGAAGGTATTATTTTATGGAGTTTAACAGATGGAGAAATGGTAATAAGTACAGCATCTTGGGACATGACACATGGGTTTAAAGATTGCATAGGATCTGGAGCTGATAAAAATGATTTTAAAATCATAAATATATTAGCAGCTCGTGGAGGATCTTTAGATCGAGAAACGTTATCAAGAATATTAAACGTTGATAATGATACATTAGATGGTTGGATAGAAACTTGTCGAAGAAAAAATTTAATAGTTCAAAATGGAAATAATTACCGTCTTCACTTTCAAAATCCCAAAATGCAAGTTATTCCTGAGACAAAAATCGATCAATCTATAGTTACTAAAGCTGGAAGATATGCAGCTAGAATTACAAAAAAATTTAGACCAGCCCAGATTGAAGGTATGGCAAGATCTGCTTTTGGAAATGATTTTGCAATCAGAAAAAAAACTGAAATTTTTCTACCTGTCTACAGCATAGTTGTACAAAATCCAGATGGATCACTCATGACAACCTATTTTAATGCTTTAAATGGGAAAAAGCTCTCCCAATCTCATCATATTGAATAATTACATTGTAGATCTTCTAATAGTTCGTACTATATAATATATTTTTTATCTAGAAGCATAAAGCAGTTTTTCAACAAGCTAAACTCCAGAAAATCAAGGGAATAATTTGCTCAAAAATTAAAAAAACCGTATTATTTTATCTATTATTCTAGGAAAGATGGCTGAGTGGCCGAAAGCACATCCCTGCTAAGGATGCATACCCGTGAGGGTATCGAGGGTTCGAATCCCTCTCTTTCCGTATTTTTTTATAACTTATTATACTTTGCAAAATAAATACTTACATATATTCATTGTTTTAAATTCATTATGAAATCACAAAATTTTATTTTGCAAAAATCACTTTAGTCTCAAACCAAAAAATCAATATAAATTTCCAAATATGGTTTTAATTTTTTGTATAGTTTAAATAATTTTTCTTTTTGTACAATTTTTCCTTATGCTACTCTAAAACATAACTAAACCTTAAAAAAAATTATGGCAAAAAAAAGCATTCAAATAAAAACAGCACCTAATTCCAAAGAATCAGAAATGATGGTATTAGGATGTTCACTCACATCTATAAATAGTTTAAATACAGCAGCAGATAATTTAGATGACACAGACTTTTATTATACTGAGCATAAAAAGATATTTAAGGTTTTAAAAGAAGCTTATAAAAAAGATAAACCCGCAGATATTCATATAGTTGCTGAAGAGTTAAAAAGATTAGATCTTTTAGAAGATATTGGAGGGGTTGCTTATCTAACAACTCTCGCTCAATTTGCAGGAACGAGTGCATACATTGAAGAATATGTACAAATAGTTAAAGACAAATCTCTTCTTCGAAAAATGCTAGATGCAACTGATATTATTGAGAAAAATGTTTTATCAGAACCTGAAGATGTAAAAATCACTTTAGATGAAGCTCAAAACAAATTCTTTCAAATCTCACAAAGTGTAAATTCTCATCATCACTTGCATATAAAAGACATATTATCAGGACTAAAAGCAGAAAGTTCTATTCCATATTTAAAAGAGCTTCAAGAAAAACAAGAAACGTTTTTACAAAGAGGAGCTGATGATTCAAAAATAACAGGTTTAGCTACTCATTTTTTAGATATAGATAAGTTAATTAATGGATTTAGCCCTTCTAACTTAATGATACTAGCTGCTAGACCTGCGATGGGAAAAACAGCTTTAGCTATAAACATTGCAGAAAATATCTGTTTTAAAAATGATAAAGCCGTCGGCATATTTTCTTTAGAGATGACAGCGGAACAACTGCTTCATAGAATTATATGCTCTCAATCCGAAGTGGAATCAGAAAAGATAAAAACAGGATCTTTAGACAGCACTGAATATCAAACAATTGTATCTTGCGTGAATTCAATTCAGAAAAAAACCATGATCATAGATGATCAACCATCATTAAAAATAACAGATCTCAGAGCTAGAGCTCGTAGAATGAAAGAGGCTTTTAACATAGAGTTTTTAGTTATTGATTATCTACAACTACTCACTGGCTCTGGAAATCTTCGTTCTTTAGAAAATAGACAAAATGAGGTCTCAGAAATCTCTCGTATGCTTAAAAACTTAGCAAGAGAGTTGAATATTCCTATTCTTTGTCTATCACAACTTTCTAGAAAAGTAGAAGAGAGACAAGGTCATCGTCCTATGATGAGTGATCTGAGAGAATCTGGTTGTTTAACAGGTGATAGCATAATTACAGATGCAGATACTGGTAAGCAATATACAATAAAAGAACTCTCTGAGAGAAAAAATCAAAAGCCAATCAATGTTTTTGGAATAGATAAAGATTTAAAAATAAAAAAACGAAAAATGATAAAAGCCTTTTATTCAGGAAAGAAACAGGTGTTTAAATTAACAACTAAAAGTGGAAGAGAAGTGAAAGCAAGTGCAAATCATCCTTTTTTAAAATTAGAAGGATGGACTCGATTAGACAAATTACGAATTCAAGATAAAATTGCCTTATCAAGAAGTCAAGTGATTAATCAAAAAGAAAATCCCATATCTAAAGATGAACTGATTTTACTAGCACATCTTTTAGGAGATGGTTGTATATTACCGACTCAACCCTACCACTATACAAATAGCGATCTTGTAAATATTGAATATGTTAAAAAAAGCGCAAAAAATTTATTTAATATAGAAGGAAAATTAATTAAACAAAAAAATTGGTATCATTATTATTTAACATCACCAATACATACCACTCATAAAAAAAATCATCCCATTACTGATTGGTTTAACAAACTTGAAATAAAAAGAGTAAGGTCATATGAGAAAATAATTCCTAAAAAACTTTTCGAATGTGATATATCTAGCAAACAATTATTTTTAAAACATCTATGGGCAACTGATGGTAATATAAGTATCAAAAAAATAAAAAATCGTAGTCCTTCAGCAAATATTTACTATGCAAGCTCAAGTAAAACGTTATCCCAACAAGTTCAACATTTATTATTGTGTACAGGAATTCAAAGCTCTTTAAAAACAGTTCCATCATCTAAGGGATACCGAAATATGTATCATATTTATATTCAAGGTAAACCTGATCAAGAACAATTTTTAAAAAATATTGGCTGCATAGGTAAAAGAGCAGAATCAATACCAACACTTTTGAACTATTTAAAAGAAATTCAAACAAATCCAAATCGGGATATTATTCCTAAAGAAGCATGGCAATCTATTATACAAGAAGCCAAAAAAAATGCGAAAATGAGTTGGAGAGAAATCTGTAAAAAACTAGGAATGTCATATTGTGGAACAACATTATATAAATCTGGACTATCAAGAAACAGGATGCTCAAATTATCTAACATTTTTAAAGATAAACAAACAAAAGAATTAGCTACTTCTGATATTTATTGGGATGAAATACAATCTATCGAAAAACTTCAAATTGAAGATGTTTATGATGCTACAGTTGAAGATGTTCATAATTTTGTTGCGAATGACATTATTGTACATAATAGCTTAGAACAAGATAGTGATTTAGTATTTTTCTTACTCAGAAGAGAATATTACGATCCATATGACAAACCTGGACAGGCGGAATTAATAGTTGCAAAAAATCGTCATGGGGCAGTGGGCACTGTAAATCTATCATTTAGAAAAGAGATCGCTAGATTTGAGAATTTCACCCCTCTACATACAACGGAAAGGGAAGAATCTGAGTCATATTCTGAATATCCTCATGATAATTAAAATTATTAATTTACATTTTTTTTGGATTCTTTACTTTTTATCAAATTTTCTATAAAATGCTTATTTATGAAAATCAGGAATAAATAGTATATGGCATCAGTTAAAAAGAAAAGAAAAGCAAAGATTGCAAAACACAAAAGAAAAAAAAGAAGAAGACGCGATCGTCATAAGAAAAAGAAATAATTTTTTTTTAATCTAAAAAATATTTTATGTGGAAATACCCTACCAGATACGACGTTATAGTAGTAGGCGCGGGCCATGCTGGGAGCGAGGCTGCCTTAGCTTCTAGTAAAATGGGAGCTAAAACGCTACTTATTACTATGAATCTAGATACTATAGCAAAGGCTAGCTGCAATCCTTCTATTGGGGGGATTGGAAAGGGGCATATTGTAAAGGAGATCGATGCTCTTGGTGGAATAATGGGCAAAGTCACAGATAGGACTGGGATTCATTTTAGGATGTTGAATGCATCGAAAGGCTGGGCAGTGAGAGCTCCGAGGGCTCAAATCGACAAAGCTGCATATTCTTTAGAGATGAAAAAAGTATTAGAAAATGCACCTAATTTAGAGATCAAGCAATTTACGATTAAAGATTTGATATGTGAAAAGGGAAAGATTACAGGGGTTTTAACTAAAGAGGGAGTGATATTTGAAGCAAAATGTGTGATTTTATCTGCTGGCACATTTATGAAGGGTCTGATGCATATTGGGGATGCTAATTTGGAAGGAGGCAGATCTGGAGATTTAAATTCAAATAGTTTATCTATATCTTTGAAAGAGCTGGGATTTGAAATAAAGAGATTAAAAACTGGAACGCCACCGAGAGTTCATAAAAACAGCATAGATTTTTCAAAATTGGAGATTCAACATCCAGAAGAGGGAGTAAAATTTTCATATGATGATACTGAGCAAAAACTAAATTTTAAAATTCCTTGTTATATATCTTATACAACAGAGAAGACAAATGAAATAGTAAGAAGAGACTTAGATAAGTCTGCGCTATTTTCTGGAAAGATTAAAGGAACTGGTCCTAGATATTGTCCATCGATTGAAGATAAGGTTGTAAAATTTCCGACAAAAACTCGGCATCAGGCATTTTTAGAGCCAGAGGGTATAAATACTGTAGAGTATTACATAAATGGACTTTCATCATCGCTTCCATTTTCAACTCAATTAGAGGTTATTCGAAGTATGGTAGGGCTAGAAAATGCCCAGATTATGAGGCCTGCTTATGCAATTGAGTATGATTATCTACCATCTACTCAAATTTTCCCAACAATGGAGACGAAAAAAGTTCAAAATCTATTTTTTGCAGGCCAGATAAATGGCACAACAGGTTATGAAGAAGCTGCAGCGCAAGGACTTTTAGCTGGAATAAATGCAGCTCTAAAAATTTTAAAAAAAGATGAGTTTATCTTAAAAAGAGATGAGAGCTACATCGGTGTGATGATTGATGATTTGGTTACAAAAGAGATTTTAGAGCCTTATAGAATGTTTACATCTAGAGCAGAATATAGATTATATCTAAGACAAGACAACGCAGATTTAAGACTTAGAGAATATGGATATAAATTAGGCTTGATAGATGAAAAACAATATAAAAAAGTTAAAGATAAAAAAGATATTATTGAAAAAGAGACTCAAAAACTCTCTAAAACTCATAGATCTATAGATGGAAAAACAATATCTTTAAAAAAGCTTTTAGCTAGACCTGAAAACAGCTACGAAAAGCTCTTAAATAAATATCCAAACGATTTCAAAAACGTAGACAAAGAGATTGCTACTCAAATAGAGCTTGAGATCAAATATGAAGGCTATATCAACAGACAAAAAAAAGAGGTTCAAAAATTTATTGCATTAGAGAAGATAAAAATACCTAAAAATTTTGATTATGAAAAAGTTAATGGTCTAAAATTTGAAGCTAGAGAAGCTTTTAAAAAATTTCTGCCTCCAAATTTAGATATAGCATCTAAAATTAATGGGATATCTTTTGCAGACATCTCAATTTTGATGATTGTTTTGAAAAATAAAAAATCTTTAATAAACTAAAATTTATTGATACTATAAATTTTATGATAGCTAAAAAACCGATAGCTTTAGTTGTAACTAAAGATTTACATACCAGGTTGTTTTTCAGAAACCATCTAGAGGATATTTTTCATTTAATTGAAAAAAAAGAGTTTGATAAAGCGACAGAAGTAGCAGAGACTACAGATTTAGATTTAGTGATAATTGATGAAAACTGTGATAAAGCGATAGATCTTTGTTTTCAATTAAAAAAAAGAAAAAGGCTTTTTACAACTCCAATAATATTAATTACTAAAAGTCTTAAAAAAGCATATAGACAAAAAGCTACAAAAGCCGGAGTATTTGATTTTTTAGATATTCCATTAGATGAAGAAGCTCTATCTCAACTTCTTCAAAAATGTGAAGATGAGAAAAAAAGAATAAAAAAGGTCTCATCACTATCTTTTAAAATAAAAAAAAATAATAACTAAAATATTAACTAAAAGTTTTTGAAAAAATGCTGAATTTTTTACATTTAAAAAAAATAAATATTCTCACTCAATTAAACCTTGAAGAGAAATTTTTGAGAAATTTTGATGAGCCTTTTTGTATTATAAATGAGGGCACATCTGATGCAATAATTTTAGGTATAAGTAATCTTGAAAAAGATTTAGTGCATCTTCAAAATACAAAAAAAGACAAAATTCCACTCATTAAAAGATTTACAGCTGGAGGCTGCGTTTTTGTCGATCAAAATACTCTTTTTGTAACGTTTATTTTCTCTAAAAAATATTTAGATATAACTTTTTTTCCAGAGCCAATTTTAAGATGGGCTGAGACTTTTTATAAAAAAGTTTTTGATTTAAAAAGTTTTAAATTAATTGAAAATGATTTTGTTATAGATGATAAAAAAGTTGCTGGAAATGCTATGTACATCAAAAAAGATCGTTTTTTACTACATTCTTCTTTTTTATTAGATTTTGATAAGAATAAAATGCAAAAATATTTAAAAACCCCAAAAATAACTCCACAATATAGAAAAGATAGAGCACATTCTAACTTTTTAGCTCCAATAAAGAGTAGATATTCAAAAGATGAGTTTATTCAAAAGATAAAAATAGCTTTGAAAAATTCATTTAATTTAAAAGATTACAATTTGTCTCAAGAGAAGCTAAATTTTCAAAATTCTAGCTCAAAAATTTTATAAAAAAAAACTCCGCCACTAGGACCTAAAAAAGGTGCTTACA
>JAAKFX010000139.1 GCA_011064865.1 Candidatus Anoxychlamydiales bacterium | reverse complement strand
CTTAAGAGGGGAGTAAAATTTACTTCTCTCTTTTTTTTTATTTCTTTAAAATGTTTCTAAAAAATCTACATATTTTAAAAAATGAGTCAAAAAAAAAGTTTAATTTCTGAGATAACAATTGAAAAGTTCTCTAAAAAAGGTGAGGGCGTAGCTTTTGATGATAATGGAAATAAAATTGTTATTGATAATGCTATAATTGGCGATGTCATTGTAGCAGAGCTTAAAAAGAAAAGAAAAGGAATTATTAAAGGGTTTTTATTAGAAATTTTAACAAAATCACCTTTGAGAGATGAGCCAAAATGTTCTCATTTTGAGATGTGTGGTGGATGCAGATGGCAAAATCTAAAATATATAGAGCAATTAAAACAAAAAGAAAATTTTGTTATTCAAAGTTTTCATGATTTTATAAAAACAACAAATGTTGAGCTTCATAAAATTTTATCGTCAGATGAGATATTTGAGTATCGAAATAAAATGGAGTTTTCATTCTCTCAAAATCAAAAAAAGACAAAATTTTTAGGCCTTATCATGAAAGGTAAAAGATTTGTTATTGATATTGAAAGATGTTATTTAGCCCCTGCTTGGTTTTCTAAAGTTTTAATAGAGGTGAAAAATTGGTGGGAAAAATTTGATTTTTCTGCTTTTAACTATTTTAATGGAGAAGGCCTTTTGAGATCTTTAACGATCAAAGAGGGTAAAAATACCCAAGATAAAATGGTAATGCTAACTCTTTCTGATGAAAAAATACTAAGCTCAATTGAAAAAGAAGAGTTAATTCAATATATTTTAAATGGTATAAATTCAGATGATAAAATATCGATTTTTTTATGTGTACAAATAGCTAAAAAATCTCAAAAAACAACTTTTGATGTGCAAAATATCTATGGGCAAAAATACATTACAGAAATTTTAAAAATTAATACTTTAAATGAAAATATTGAGCTTAAATTTCAAATTGGGCCAATGTCATTTTTTCAACCAAATACTCACATGGCTCAAAAACTCTACTCAACAGCTCTAAATTATTTAGATAAAGATGAAATAAAAAACTCTGTAGTTTTTGATCTGTATTCTGGCACTGGAACTATAGGAATGATTTTATCTAAATTTGTAAAAAAAGTTATTGCAATTGAGCTAGAAAAAGATGCATGTGAAATGGCTAAAGAGAATATGAAGTTAAACGATATTAAAAATTTTGAAATTTTAAATGGTGATGTATCAAATATTTTAGATGAATTGATAAGTTCAAAAGATTTTAAAAATCCAGATTTTGAAAATCTAGATTTTGCAAAACCAGATCTTGTTATTGTAGATCCCCCAAGATGTGGTCTGTTAGAGGGTGCTATAAAAAATATTTTGAAAATTTTACCTCAAAAAATTATTTATATATCTTGCAATCCTATCACCCAAGCCGAAGATATAAAAATTTTAACAGAAAATGGATATAAATTAATGATTTTACATCCAGTAGATCAATTTTCTCACACTTTTCATATAGAAAACATTGCTGTGCTTAAAAGAGCTTGATTTTGATATAATTTTCAGTCATTATGGTACTATAAAAAGCTTATAAAGGGATTTTTTTATGAAAAAATTATTATTACTACCTTTTTTATTTATGTCAGCTTCGCTATTTGCTGAAGATGCTGCTCCTGCTAAATCAGGTAGCTATATTCAAACTTTGATTATGCTTGGTGTTGTTTTAGTATTTTTTTACTTCATCTTATTGAGACCAGAGCAAAAAAGAAGAAAAAAATCGCAAAGTATGAGAGATACTTTGAAAAAAGGAGATAAAGTAACTGCAATGGGAATAATCGGTACTGTTGATCAAGTTACTAATACTACTGTTATTTTAAAAACATATGATGGTGCAAAAATAGAAATGTTAAAAGCTTCTATCACAGATGTTCACGCAGCAACAGAGACTGAAGCTAATCAATCGTCATAATTCTGAAAATTTTATATAAAAATTAGCCATTAGAAAATTTTAGTTCAAAAATTTTCTAATGGTTTTTTTTATTTAATCAAAAGAATCTAAGATTCTCAATCCAATATTCTCAATCTAAGATTTGCAATCTAGGATTGGTCCAATCTAGATTGGTCCACTCTAGAGTGGTCTTTTACTAGATCTAAAAGCTCTTCTAAATTTTTTGTTGATTTTGCAATGAAATCAGGAAAATCTTCAGCTTTTAGCTCTTTTTGTGAAAATAAAGCTTTTTCATAGATTTCCTCAGCTAATCTTTTTGCAAGATTCGGTTTTATCTGATTTAAAGAATATATCTTATCGATTAATTGGTTATTTGTATTTAATACCCATGTACCTTTCGAATCTAGCGTAGTATTTTGAGTAAATTGCATATAGTCTTTCATTCTTCTTTCATCTTCATTTATCATGATAAATGATGTAATCTCATCGCTACTTAAACTTTTAGCTTCAACTTCAATCTCTTTTTTAATTGAAGATTTGAAAAATTCAGCTATTTTAGAACTTTTAGATCTACCAGATTCATCTAAAATATTTTTGTCTTTTGAGTTATCTAAAATAGATGAATCAATCGATCCATCGATTCTTGTGAATTTTGTATTTAGTTTTTGTTCTAAAAAGCTAATTATTGCCGTATCTATGTATGGATTTAAATAAAGAGTTTCTATGTTTTTCTCTTCATATAACTTTAAAAGTGCATGGCCTTTATCTTTTGCTGAATAAAATACTTTACTCTGCTCTTTGTTTCTCTCTAAATACTCTTCTATTGTTGTCCATTCATTTTTATGGTTTTCGAATATTAAAAACTCTTTTGCTTTTTCATAAAATTTTTCATCATCTAAAATAGCGAGTTTTATGATAACTTCAATATCAGGCCAAATAGATATAA
>JAAKFX010000138.1 GCA_011064865.1 Candidatus Anoxychlamydiales bacterium | reverse complement strand
AAGAGAATTTAAGATTATTATGTCCCAATTGCAACAGCCAGACTCCGACATTCTCTGGAAGACATCGTAGTAAAAAATATTATTATTGTCCAAAATGTGGCAATAAAAGAAAATGGAAAAAATCTAAATTATGTAGCAAATGTTCTAATTGTGAGAGAAGAAAAGTTAAAAATAGACCCTCTAACGGACAATTATTAAAAGAAATAGAGGAAACTAACTACTGTGCTGTTGGCAGAAAATATGGAGTTAGTGATAAAGCTGTAAGAAAATGGCTAAAATAATTAAAGGATTAAATAAATAAAAATTAAAGTTTTAACTAAATGAGCAGTAGTTTAGCTGGCAAAACGTTGGGTTCTGATCCCAAAGACCGTAGGTTCGAGTCCTACCTGCTCAGCTTTTATCGTATTAGAAGAAAAAAATGGAAAAAAGAACAGACAACTCAGAATCCGATCCGTACGACCAGCGAAGGTTAGGCGCAGATTCTACATCTTACAAGGGTCAGAACGTTGGTATCCAAAGTTATATCATTAGATATTATAAAATACCTAACAGGTATAAAAGGTTATTCTGTAAAGGAAATAGCTAGAGCTACCAATTCATCCACTATTCATATCGATAATATAATAAATAAAAAAGAACAATTTACAGGAGATGATATTAAGTCATATCTTAAATTTGCTGATATTTCATTTTGGCAATTTACTTATGAGGCTATTCCTTTGGGACATATTCCTGAAAAAACAAGAAATAGAGTTAAAATCTGCAAAGAGATTCATGACCATATTGAAAAAAAATCTAAAAAATAGGTTGAAAGTGAAAGCGTTTTGTAGTATAATGTAGAAAATAATTGATAAATAATTGTAAATCATTGTAAAATAAAAGGTTATGAATGCCTGATTTTGATGAATATTTTGGTTGTGAATGCATGTGTTTACATCATGTGGTTTATTTTTGTTATTTTAAACCATGTGATGATTGTGAACCTGAAGAGGATGTAATATATTTTACCTGTCATTCTTCTCAATGGAGAGATCGCTTTTTACCTGATTTTTTGGACTCGCCTCTTAAAGCTCAATTCTGGAAAAATTATTGGAACACTTGCATATTAAATAGAGTTTTCATAGCTTTCAAGTATATTTTTAATAACGATATACCCGAAGCAGGCACTCTTGATGGTATGGATTTTCAGAAAAAGGATTTAGACCGTTTAGATAAAATACTAACACACCTTGAAACTGTCGATAGAAATGATATTTCTCAAGATAATGTCCCGTGGGAATCATGGACAGATTTACCAAAAAAATTACGTAATGAGTTCGAAAGTGAAATGCAGCGTAACAATGAGATGTTAAATAACGGGGAGATCAAGTCAGTTGAATTAATAGATCACAGCACTGATGATTCTGTTTCTTGTAATCAAAATTTTAACTTTTTAATTAAAGATCACATAGGAAGATGGAATGTTATATTTGATATAAATAGACTTGATGAAGATTTCCCTTATGAATTAGGATGGAATATTGATTTTATTCCGCGAAAATTCTTTGGACGTTTATGGAATGGTTTAAAATATATCTTTAATTGCAATGGATATATTGATGAGTTAAATTTTGAAATAAACAAAGAAAATGCCATTAAATTAAAAGGTATGATTAATTTTGTAAGAAAACAAGATGAAATAAAAAATGCCTAAGAAAAAAATAACATGGATAGCAGAAACTGGAAAATATCCACTAGAATTCTCTACAAAAAAAGAAGCTGTTGCAGTAGAAAAAGAATATAACTTTGAAGAAAAAATTAAAAAATTATCTGTAATATTAAGGAAATATTTTAAAACTTATTATAAAGATAATCGTTTTCAAAAATATATTTATTTTTGTGTGGATTGTGGTAAAAAACTGTTAGAATATAAATGTGAAAATGATGGACATCGAAACGAAAGAGGAGATGTGATATTTCAGGAAAATAATATTGTTACATTATTTGATGGAATGAGATGTAAAAAATGTAACAAAAAAACTGAAAAATTATTTGAGAAAATGCTTTGTTTTTATTTTAAAAAAAATAAAATTGTACATATTTTTTCTATTGAGAATTGGAAAAGTTTTTATTATAAAGATATGAATAAAACAATACTTTTGCATATTTTAAAAATTGTAGATTATTATGATAAAAATTTTAAAAAGAAGGAAAAATTATGAATGATAAAAATGTAGATATTTTTAAAAACAAGCCAGTAATGGACCCTAAAAAAAGAATTAAACAACTTGAAAAAACAATCAAGGCTCTTGATATCTCATTTCATATAACAGGAAACGATTGTGTTGACCCATTCACAGGAGAAGTAATTTTAGATAATGAATACGATGCTCTTAAAACAGAGCTTCTTAAACTTAATCCTAATTCTAAAATCTTTAAAACTGTAACAGCGGCATCTTCTAAAACTATTAAGAATAAAATTGTCCATGATCCTCCAATGACTTCTATCAACAAATGTAATGGAAGCGAAGATGAGAAAAAAGAAATACTTGGCAAATGGCTTGGAGATTGTCGCAAGATGGATAAAAATGAATCTGAGCAAAAATATTTACCTACATGGTTAGGTAAATTCTTCACTATGTCTTATAAGCATGATGGGCTTGCTCTTTCTTGTGAATATGAAAAAGGAGAATTAAAAAGAGTTGGACTTCGTTCTAAAAGCGGAGTAGATGGAGAAGATGTAACAGATAAAGTCAAATATATTGCGGGTATTCCTCAAACTCTTAAACAACCTATAACTTGTAAAATTAGAGGAGAAGTTGAAACTTCTATATCTACTTTTGAAAAAGTTAATGCAACTCTTTCAGAAAAAGACCAAAAAGCCAATCCAAGAGCATATACTGCTGGAAGTATGAATAGAAAAACAGCAGAGAAAATGAAAGATAGAGGATTAAGATTTACTGCTTATAATGTTG
>JAAKFX010000137.1 GCA_011064865.1 Candidatus Anoxychlamydiales bacterium | reverse complement strand
GTTATTACCCTAGCAATAAAAAGCCATATTAAATTGTGAGCAAAAATACTCCAAGCGCTAATAAGGTAGCCTACAAATGTCAATATTATAGATAAAACTAAAGCTTTTTTTCTGCCAGATCTATCAGCTAACTCACCTAGTATTGGAGCTCCAAAAAATTGAGCTAAAGGAAACGCAGCTAAAAAAACACCGAGCAGAGTCGTTCTTGTAGAAAAAGAAATATTGGATGAAAAAATCAAGTTTTGAGGATCCAAAAAAAGAGGCGCAAATATAGGAAAGACTATAGACCAGCCCAAATTATCAACAAAGAACGTAAAGAGTATTGAAAAAAAAGATGCCTTTCTTTTTGCTGATGTTTTCATGAACAAACCTTATTAATAGAATAACAATTTTATATTTCTATTCAAGAAATTTGCCAATCAATCGATTTTTTATTCTGTTTTATTAAAAATTCATTGGTTTTAGAAAAATGCTTGCATCCAAAAAAACCACTAACAGAGTAAAACGATGGATGAGCTGCAATCAAAATTAAATGATGAGTCCCATCTAGATGGGTATCATCTCGATGAATGTCATCTTGATGAGTGTCATCTTTTTTATTAAATACTTTAAATAATTTTTCTTGAGCAGATTTTCCCCAAAGTAAAAATACTATTGGATCTTCTCTTTTAGATAATATTTCTATAACTCTATCTGTAAAAATCTCCCAGCCATATCCATAATGAGATTTAGGTGAAGATGCTCTTACAGTTAAAGTTGCATTTAAAAGCAAAACACCTTGCTTTGCCCATGGGGTTAAATCCCCTGTTTTCGGCATTTTTATCCCTACATCTTTTATTTGCTCTTGGAAAATGTTTTTTAAAGAAGGAGGTTGAGATATACCTATTGGAACACTAAATGATAGCCCCTGCGCTTGATCTTTTCCATGATATGGATCTTGCCCAACTATTACAACTTTCACATCTTTAAAAGCTGTTTGACAAAATGCATTGAAAATCAAATTTTTAGGAGGATAGATAGTTTGATTAGCTTCAATTTCAGATTTTAAAAATTTTTGTAAATTTTTCATATAATCTTTTTTTAATTCAGCATCTAAGATCTTCGCCCAGTCTTTTTCCATATAAAATTCGCTCATTTTTATACCTAAAATATTTGAGATTATAAAATATACTACATTTTCTAATAATTGACAGCTATAGAAGCTCTTGCTAAAATTTTTAGAAAATTGCCTGGGGAACAAGAGCACGGAGGTTCAAATCCTCTCACCCAACAATCATTGTTGAAAACTTTTTCAAACACTGTTCATATCTCTGTTAATAACTCTAAGCTTGTTCAAAACCCAGCAGTTATCATCAAATAATTGACAAGTTATAAACAATAAATTTTACTAGAGAGCTACGCTTAGTTTTGAACAAATCCACAGCCTTTTAAGAAGAAGAAGAATATTTATATAAATATCTTCCTTTTTTAGAACTTTGAAATAAGTTATCATGTAACTTTAGAAATTTTAAAATAAATGATATGAGCTTTTTTGAATTAAATGATTTTTTTGAGTTTTTTACATTTTCTCATAAAAAGATCTTTTTTGTAATTAAAAATATTTGGGATGCTTTATCAAATATAGAAAAATATTTAGAGAAATTTAAATTTAAAAAAAGTGATATAAAAATCCCTGCAAATTGCTTTATTGATAATCCAGATAAAGTTTTTATTGGCAAAAATACAACCATAGAACCTAATACCTATATTAAAGGGCCTTGCATTATAGGTGAAAATTGCCAAATTAGAGCAAATGCCTATATCAGAGAAAACGTCATAACAGGAAATGGCTGTATAATAGGTCATGCAACAGAGATTAAAAATTCTATTCTTTTAAACGATGCAAGCGCTGCTCACTTTGCATATATCGGAGATAGTATAATTGGAAATAGAGTAAATATTGGAGCTGGCGTTAAATTAGCAAATTTTCGATTAGACAAAAAAAACATACGCTTTTATATGGATGGTAAAAAAATAGATACAAATCTCAATAAATTAGGCTCTATTATTGCAGATGATTGCCAAATAGGGTGCAATAGCGTTTTAAATCCAGCAACTTTTTTAAAGAAAAATGTAAAATGTTTGCCCTCTTTAAATATAGGAGGATATTTTTTAAAAAATTCTTTAATTACAAAATCAACTCCATTTATTAATAAAAAATCTAGGTTAAAAGATATAAAAAATGAGCTTAAAACTACTCTCGATTAATAAAATTTTCCTGCAGCTAAAAAAAGACATAGAAAAAGCTTTGAAAAATGAAATTTTAAATATGGGAAAAAAAACTAACCTTCGTGATGCTTTAGAATATTCTCTTTTAAATGGAGGAAAAAGATTTAGACCAATAATTGTGCTTTTAATTGCTAAAACTTTAAATAAGAATTTTTCAGCTATAAATGCAGCTTTAGCTTGTGAGTTTTTTCATACAGCATCTTTAATAGCTGATGATCTCCCTTGCATGGACGATGAAACTTATAGAAGAGATAAAAAATCTCTTCATTTAAAATTTAATGAAAGCACGGCTATTTTAGCAAGCTATGCTCTTATATCTTCTGGTTATGAACTAATCTACAAAAATGCAAAAGTTTTAGAAAAAGATATCCCCTCTGATAAATGCAATGAGCTTTGTATGTTAGCCATTGAGAGTGTTTCTAAATATGCAGGCATTCACGGAGCTACAGGAGGGCAATATTTAGATCTTTTTCCATCAGATACTTCTTTAGATACAATAATTGAGATTATTCATAAAAAAACAATATCGCTATTTGAAATATCTTTTGTTTTAGGCTGGCTGTATGGTGGTGGAGATTTAAATAAATTAGATCTTATAAAAGAATGTGCATATCATTTCGGTATGGCTTTTCAAATAGCAGATGATATTAAAGATAACGAAGATGATCTTAAAAAAAATATAAATATAAATATAGCTATTGCTATAGGC
>JAAKFX010000136.1 GCA_011064865.1 Candidatus Anoxychlamydiales bacterium | reverse complement strand
TTATTGAATGCATCAAAAAGGCCATCTTTAATCATTGAATCTAAAAGTTTCCAATCACCTAAACGTTTACCTTTTCTAGAGCCTGGTAGAACATGTGGAGCTAAATCCATATTTTCTTGGCCGCCAGCTATTACAACGTTTGCATTACCAAGTAATATTTCATTTACCCCAAGCTCGATTGCTTTAAGTCCAGATCCACAAACTTTATTAACAGTATAGGCTGGAGTTGTAATATTTAATTTAGCTTCAATTGCAGTCTGCCGAGCTGGATTTTGTCCGGCTCCTGCTGTTAAAACTTGTCCCAAAATCACTTCATCTACTTCAAATCTTTCAAGTTTTATCTTTTGCATCAGCTCTTTTATAAGCGTTGCTCCTAAAGTAGTAGCGGGAATATCTTTTAAAGTGCCATTTAATTTTCCTACCGCAGTTCTTCCAGCTGCTACAATTACAACATCATCCATTGTTTTTCTCTTTTACTTGTTATGTTCATAATAAAGTTTTGCAAAAGCACAAGATAGAGCTCTTTCAGCAGCTACAGTATTTCTGCTATTGATCAGTATTGGAACTTTGCACCCTAAAGCTAAACTGCCACATTGAGCTTTTGAAAAAAGCTCTAATTGTTTTACTGCAATATTTGCAGCATCAAGATTTGGAAAAAGAGCAATATCAACATCCCCTGATACTTTCGATGCAAAATTTTTACTCTCAGCTATCTCTTTTGAAAATGCTATATCAAAAGATAAAGGCCCCTCTATTATAGCATCTTTAAAAATACCATCTTTTGCAATCTCAATGAGTTTTTGAGCATCCAAAGTAGATGGTATGCCCTCTTTTACTTTTTCTAAACATGCTAAAAGAGCAACTTTTGGCTGATGAATTCCAATAGATCTTGCAACTTCTAGTGCATTTAATAGAATTTGAGTTTTAGCTTTAACATCGGGCAAAATATTTATTCCAACATCTGTATAAATTAATGGTTTTTTATAAAAAGGAGTATCACAGATATAGCAATTACTAATTCTTCTATCCCCTCTAATTCCAGTATCTTTTGCAACTGCTGCTTTTAACAGGATACTTGTATCTAAAGAGCCTTTTAAAAGAGCTTTTACTTCATCTTTTTTAACTAGCTCAACAGCTATCTTAGCAGCCTCTAAGCTATCAGAGACATCTACAACTTTATATTTTGATAGATCTTTTTTTATGCTTTTAGCTATTTTCTCTAATTCATTTTGAGGTCCTATAATAATTGGATCGACAAGACCTATCTCATGCGCCAATATAGCTCCACCGAGAGCCTCATCATTCATTGGATATACTGCAGCAATAGGGAGTCTTTTTTCTATTTTTAGAGCTTTTTCAATAAATTTTTGATTTTTTTCTTGGAAAAGTTTCATCTTCTTTCGCCTCTAAAACAGTTATCTTTCTTATTCGTCATTTAAAAAGATATAAATGAAATTGTCAAAGAAATTCTATTTATCAAGATATTTAGCATTTTATAGGTATTTATAATTGAAAATTAAAGCTTTAAGCTAATTCTGATTATTTTCTTCTCTTCATCTCTTTGTAAGGTAAAACCTAAACTTTTGCATAGATTTTGCATGGCAAGATTATCTTGTAGCATTTGAGAGATCAGATAATCTCTTTTTTCAGCTTTAGCTATTTTTATAATATTTAATAAAAGCTGTTTGCCAAGTCCTTTTTTATGGTATTTATCTTTAACTAAAAGTGAGAAAAATCCATTTTCTGAATTTTTCAATTTTGTAAATCTAGCTATAGCTATAATCTCAGATATATTTTCTTTTTTTAACTCAGCAACTAAGGTGATTTCTCGATCATAATCTATAAAACAGATACGAATGAGTCTTTCATGTGCTATCAACTCATCGTAGTGCAGAGCTTTAAAATACTGCTCTTTTAAAGATTTTTCAGATACATCTTTGTAAAACTCTCTCACCAAAGGCTCATCATCTGGATATATTGGTCTAATAGTTGCTTCTGTACCATCTTTTAGCTTAGTATCTATGACATATTCTAAAGGATATGGTCTAATTGCTAATTTTGGATATATATCTCTCTTTTCATGAAGTATTATTCTGGCATCTAATGCTATAATATTATCTTCGGAGACTAAAAGAGGATTAATATCGCACTCTTTTATCTGAGGATACTGGGTTATTAGATTACTAAAATTTACAAGTATTTTTTCAAGGTTGTCTAAATCAACAGATTTTTTTCCTCTAATTCCTTTTAAAGCTTCATAAATTTTTGTTCTCTCCATCAATCTTTTAGCTAAAGTTATAGTCAAAGGCGGCAGAGCAATTGCTTTATCTTTATATACCTCAACAAGGGTTCCACCGGTTCCAAAAACCATAATTGTGCCGAAATCTGAATCTAAAGTTGAACCTAATATCAATTCATAACCATCTGCTTCAATCATCTTTTGAACGGTAACTCCATCGAAAGCATCTTCTTTTTGAAGATCTTTTAAAGATTTTTTAATCTCAAAAAAAGCAATTTTCACTTCATTTTCATCATGTAGATTTAATTTAACTCCTCCAACATCCGATTTATGTGTAATTTCTTTAGAATAAAGCTTTAAGACAATAGGATATCCAATTTTATTAGCACATTGAGTAGCTTCTATCTCATCTTTTGCGATAAGAGTTTCTACTATTGGAATATCAAAAGCTTTTAAAATTTGTTTTGATTCAAACTCATCTAAGATTTCTCTATTCTCTCCTTGAGCTTTGTTAATAATATAAGTGATTATATTTTCTTGTTTTCTTATCTCTTTTTGAGAGGCAATTTTTGCATGAACCTTTGCAGTTTCATATATTCCCATAATGTTATAGGTATAAGCCCACATATATGCAAATGCTCTACATGCAAGATCCGGATATTCAAATGCTGGAATATTTGCCTTAGATAAGATATGCATGCCTTCGGCCACAGATTTAGCTCCCATCCATGCAGCAAAGATTGGTTTGTCGATATTGGAAAATTCTTTCATTTTATTCGCAACAGCGGTTG
>JAAKFX010000135.1 GCA_011064865.1 Candidatus Anoxychlamydiales bacterium | reverse complement strand
TTTAAGAATAAATTATTATGTATTGCAGTTAGTTAAATCTGGTCATATATATTAAATCTTTTGAAGGTAATTTCACAATTAAAAATTAGCTTCAGTCACGTCAAAGTATCATTTAAACTTTGATGGGTCACATTTCCCTTGAATTAAAATAAAAATCCACTATAGTTTTGTATTGTTTATATATATAAGGTAAATTAAATGACATTTAATACAACAACTCAACCTTTAGATCCAAATGTCAACTGTGGGATATGTTTAAATGTAGAAATAGGACCTCTAGTTTATCCAGCGACTTTTCAAGATCCAAAAGTTGATCTAGACAAAATGACGCTCACATGTAAAGTAAATATAGTATGTCAACATATATTCCATGAAGATTGTTTAGGAAAATGGATGAAAGAATGTAGAGACCCTGAAATTCGGCGAAGTCGTAGGTATAATTTTGCGCCTGATCGAAATAACGATAATAGTTGTCCCTTATGTAGGCGGAAATTTACGATTTCAATACCCGCAGATGCAAGTGATGAGGTTGTTTTAAAAAAAACTTCGACAGAACTTGGAAATATTAAAATTTCAAATTTCATTCGTGAATTAATAAAGAATAAAGATCTTGACAAAGCTTTAGAAATAGCTGAATTAATGTCAGGTGATATCAATATAGCTCATGGTCATATTTTATGGGATGAATGGAGTCGAGAATCTGCTATTAATAAAATATGTTTAGCATATATTAAGGTTAAAAATTTTGATAAAGCCTTAGAAATTGTTGAGGTGAAATTGAATGAAGAAGTATTTAAAGATTTAACTCTTTATCAAATATGTTTAGCCTTGATTAAGGATGGTAATTTAGATAAATCTTTAGAAAAAGCTAATTTAATATCAGATAACGAAAAGATATTCTATGTACGTTATAGGATAGCAAAAAAATATTTTGAAAATGGCAATTTTGATAAATCGTTTGAAGTAATTAAATCAACATCAGAAAAATATGTTGATGAATGGATTCTAGAACTAATAATCTATGTATATGACCAAGCGAACATCAATAGCAATGGCCATCTACGAAGAGATAACATTATAGAAATAGCCAAATCCATATCAGGTAATAATAAAGATTTAAGACTTCGTCTTTTGAGAAGAATATCTACAAGTTCTTATTTTCAAGAAAAGATAAAATATTTATGTAAAGATAGACGATTTTTAACATTTTCTAGCATTATTATGATTTTTGGGTATTATTATGCTCTGCATGACAATTTTTTAGCTTCAGGAGGATTGTCTTTCTTACCTAAAATTACTTATTGTAACCCAATGAACAGCAGTTCTTCCTTGACAATTGGTCATTTATTTTAATATGGTTTTGTTTGGTCGTAAAAATAGGAGAATAAATGAGAACAAATGAAGCCACAATAAATACAAGTCTTTTACAGGATTCAAATGAAAATAATCGAAACAGAACTTCATGCGCATATAACTGTTTAATTACGATTTCAAGAATAGCAGTAGATACGTTAGCTGTAGTACCAGTTTTAGGTTTAGGAATAGGATTTCTTTACATTGAGGATTTGCACGGGGTTAATAGTACTCTAATAACAACAATAACATCTATCGGGATTGTTGCAATGATGACTTGTTCCTTGGCAATAGTACATAGGAGATATAATAAATGGTTGGGAATCGAAGATGATGAGGTTTCTCAATCAACTTTTATGCCATACATGCCACATTAAATGATGTTCAATTATTCTTGGTTAGATTTTAAAATTTTAACTTTTTATCATTAAATATTTGCGAAAACCTTGTCCTTTAGAGCAAAGATGAGAGATTAAAAACAATTTTATTGAATAACGGTAAGCGTCTAATGAGCCCATATTGAAATAAATCATAGCTATATTTTTTTTTCAAGACGTGTTCGTTAGATGCCTATGCTTGAAACACAACATTTGACCATATCTCTTTAAAAAAATGAGATCTTTTGATAAGTTAGATGTAATTTAACAAAAGGAGAAAAAAATGAGTGTTACAAACCCAGTTCAGGGACCCTCAAGTTCTTCTAATACATCGACTACCTCAGAAACTACCGTTTTAATTCACACTGAAAGAAAAACCCAAGACTGCTGTGTAAAAGCAATGAAATTATTGATATACACTTTAGGAGGAACTGCTGCAGGAACTCTTATATCTATGTTAATTGATAGTTCAGATTTTACTCAGCTGGTTGTTTTTGAAATTGGCGGTTCTATGCTCGGTTTAGGATTAGGAATGCATCAAATGGGTATTAAATAATTTGTGATAATTCAGAGAGCAAATAAAACTAATGCTGATCTTTATGCATCTCAGGGGTAAACGTCTAACGAGCCCATCTTTTTAAAATTTAGCAATGGTGACATCCTTTAAGCTTTTAAAAACTAAAGGAGTTTCTATGTCACTAACCACCTCTCAAGAAAAAACAGCTGAATGGATCTTTGGACAATATGTGGAGGAAGCTCTGCAGATCCTCCTTATCGAATTTATTTTTTCAAAGAAAATCGTAAAGAAGAAAACATTATTGAAGTTTTGAAAAATTACCATGGAGTATTACATTCAGATAAGTATAGCGGTTATGTAAAGCTAGCGCAAAATAAAGATATTACATGTAATCCTTGTTGGGCACATATTAGGCATAAATTTTTTGAAGCTGAAAGTGGAGCTTTAGTTTTTCGAGGGTGGGTTCTTGATGAAATACAAAAACTCTTTAAACTTGAGGAAAAAACTTGGCTTCTATCCGAAGAAGAAAGACTTAAGTTGAGAAAAGAATTAGAGGAACCTATAATAGATGAACTTATAAAAAAAATTAAAGATAAGCTGATATATGGTAATATTTTACCAAAATCTAAATTAAGAAAAGCTTTGGGTTATTTTTTATCTCTCATTCCATATCTTAAAAATTATCTAAAGCATCCATTTTCACGACTTGATAATAACGTAGCAGAGAGAGAGCTATTCGCCCAATTGCTATTGGCAGAAAGAATTGGATGTTCTTTGGTTCTCTTAATGGAGCAGAAGCAGGATCCGTTATTTTATCTCTAGTTCAAACTTGCAGA
>JAAKFX010000134.1 GCA_011064865.1 Candidatus Anoxychlamydiales bacterium | reverse complement strand
GTTACAGAGGCCGAGAAGATAGAACTAGTCATCAAGAAAAAAGATGGTAATTTTTTAGCGCCTTTTAATTTAAGGCGCTATTTATTTTTTTGATTTTTTATTATCGTCGATAAAATCTTTCATATAAGCATGTATCAATCCTTCATAGAAAGCTGAATTAGTAATTACACTGTACGCGCTTTCAGCAGTGGCTTTAGCAAGAGGAACCGCTGCACTTGTCACCACTCTTTTAGTGCGAGGAGCAACTGCTTTGGTAACTATCCATTTTATTGGCTTCAATTTTCTCAAATAAATACCTGAGATAGCAAGAGAAGCAGCGCTCAAGTATGGATGAGAAAAATAGCTAGCAGTTGCAGCTGCTACAGCAGCTCCACCTGCTTTAGCAGATTGAATAAGAGTTTTTCTATTTAAGCCTGATTGTTTTCTCTTATCGATATCTGTAGCGATGTTTTTGAGAGCATTAAGGTCATCAGAAAACAATTTAGCGTTTTCCATGAGATTTTGATGGGAATCTTTAAATAGTGTTGAAAATTCATTTTCTTGTTTTTTTATAGTTGATTTGCATTTCTCAAGACATTTAGTTTTTAACATAACTTTTTCATCTGCTAATAAAGATGTGTGTTTAGATAATTTCTTTTCAAATAACTCTTTTGCCTTAATATAAGCTGTTTTAATTTTTTGAGGATTTGGACAGATATATATTTTTCTAATAACATCTTTTAGTTCGCTAATATCAGAGTCTTCTGCAATAGGGTTTAGGTTGTTTAAAAATCTGAGCATTTTCTCATTTAGAGCTTTTAATCTTTTTTCTTTGCTAAGAGATTTTGGAGAGTTTAAATACTCTTTTTGAGCTTTTGCAAGCTCTAAAAGTAAACCAGTTTTGAAAAAGGTGTTTTTCAAAACTTCTTGCAGAGTAGATATATATTTTTCATGAGTTTGTATTTTCTCAAATTGATCAGATAAAAAATTATATTTATCGATCATTTTATCAAATTTCAAACTGCGCTTGAGGGATTGTAGAGCATTTACGCTTTCTTTAATTGCTTTGATATCTATATTTTTCGAGTTAAATAGGCTTTTGAGATTTTTAATCTCTTTAGAAACTGATTTTAATTGTTCAATATCATCATGCAAATTATCTACTCGATTTAGACTGTCTAATAAGTCTTTTTCCTTTGTTTTAAAATCTTTTAATTGGTGATCCATTGCTCTTTTTACAGGATCATTTTCTATCGGAATGGCATTTTGTATTACTGTAAAGAGATTTTTAAGATCAAGTTTAGCTATCTCTATATCTTCTTTAGTTGGAGTTTTTGAGTTTAGAGGAGAGAAAGAATGCAATAAATCCTTGCAAGAGAGAAGTATGTTTTTAGCATCTTGCTGTATTCTGGGTAGTTTTTCTAGAGTTTTCTTTTTAACTTTTCTATAAGCTAAAATAATATCATTATCTTGGTTTTTTGAAGTCGTTTCGAAACGCTCGTGAATTCCATCTTCAGTAGCTTGGGTAATTCCCTCTTGTATTAGCGTGTCAACTAACTCTTCTCTTTGAGATTGCTTTTGTTTATGCTCTTCTAAAAGAGCTAGTCCTTCTGGTGTCGTAGTATCTGGTACATCCTCATAAATTTTATTTAGTAGCTCTATTAAATTACATAAATATTCTTCAAATTTTTCAGATTGACATAAGAAATTAAAGAGTTCAATGATATTTGGATGAAGAGCTTTATTAACAAAGAAATATTTAATCCACTCGTCGACGTATTGAGGTGATAGCATCTTTTTTAAAAACCTTTCTATTCCTGATTTTGGAACAAGACCATTTTTTTGAATGCGCTTTAGTTCATCTTTTGTTTGATATTGCTCTCTTGTAATTAAAGTAAATAAGAACTCTGAAAATTTCTTAATTTCAGAGCTTAGAGCTTTATCTACATGCTTTGGGGGCTCGTCGGTTGTTTTCTCGTATGGACCTTTTTTCATTTCTATTAATGCATCTTCTATAATATCACTCAAAAAGCAGTTTATGGCGTGAGTAAATCCAGACCTATTTACGGCTTTTAGGGTATCTTCTAAAATAGATGGAGCAAAAGATTTGATCATGCTTTTATGGAAAATATTGATAATTATATTTGGAGGAATTTCTAATAGCTTAGCTAAAATGTAGGGAATTGTACCCATGATTAAGGTTACAGCTTTCAGAGGTAGCAATAATACTTTTGGAATTTTGCCTAAAATTTTGAATTCTAATAGCTGTATTTTTCTTACAATCTTGCTAAGATAATTAACACCTGGTCTCATTCCTTCTTTAGAAGCAGCTTTTGCAAATTCTGAGTTAAGTACTTCAGCAGAGTCAAAACCTAAAATTTTTGGATGTTGTAAATGTTCTTTAAGGTACTTATCTCTGTCTCCAGTAGGATTTGTTTCATCATCTCTAAAGCTATCTACAGCATTGTTATAATTCGCTAGATAACTATTGGCAGTTTTTACAACTCTAGAGCCTAGATCAGGTAGATTCTTTCCTTCATTTAGTTCTTTTCTTGAAGTCTCTAATAGCTCATTTACAGTTGTACTAATATATAGCTTTGGAACCCATCTAACAAAGGTGCAGTAGAAAAAAGCCATTCTAAAAAAGGATAAATTCTTAAAATAGCGATTCATCACAGTTCTAATTTCTCTAAATCCGGGATTCTTACATTTTGAAAGGTCTCGAACAATGGACAATAATTTTCTATCTACATCAGCATCTTTATCTCCGACATTACACCATTTGTATAGAAATTTCCCAATAGCAAATATGGTTGATTTAATAACAAATTCTTTAGTTGCCGCATTTGTTTTTTCTCTACGCTCTTCTATGGTAAGAGGTTTTACTATTGGAGTTTTTGGTTCTAGACTTGAAATTAACTCGACCTGACTAATCGGTTTGCTAGGAGAGATTTTGCCTGTTATCAAATCCGTTCCTTTTTGATAAAAGGATCTATTAGCACTGTTATTTACTGATGTTGGCATAATACTTAACTTTTTTAAATTATTTTATATAAATTTGTTTGTTTATTGTTCATTCTTTGTATATATTGTATCAAATTCATTGATATTTTTTAAGTTTAATTTAATCTATTCCAAAGATTAAATCTTTTGTTATTTTGTGGATAATAGTTTATAATTTAT
>JAAKFX010000133.1 GCA_011064865.1 Candidatus Anoxychlamydiales bacterium | reverse complement strand
CTTGTTGCTGTTTATATTGATCATATTCTATAAGGTCGTTACTTCTATATGTATTAAAATTATAATTATTTCCATGGTTATCATTTATGGTTCCTGATGACCAACCAGCAAATAATTGTAGATTTATATAAATTAGCATGATTGAGATTAATAGTATTTTCTTCATTTATTGCCTTAAATATTTATTGGTTTGATGTGACAATTATATTTGCGACATTGTTTGCAGTCAATTTAATTAATTATTTTAATATTTGCATAAATAAATCATTTAAATTGCTTTAATTCTTGCAATTAACTTAAAATAATCTTAACTTTTATTGATTATTAAAAAAACAATTAAAAGGCTAAAGAAAAAAATAAAAATAAGAAAAAGATATGGAAAATTTTAAAATTAATGAAAAAAAATTAATAAACTTTATTTTTTCAGTGTCTCAAATAATTTTTTTAACTGTTGTTACGACGGGCGCTGTATTTTTAGAAGTTTATAGTGAGAAAAAAGATTCTTGGAGGATTTTTATTTGTTATCTTATTGGAGCAATGATTTTGGAATGGCAAATATGCCAATATAGAAAAGAGGCATTAGGGAAAAAAACAAATAGTTTATGGCGATATTGGTTTAGAGATGAGGTTTTAGATGAAGAAGATTGAGAAATATTTTTTTACACTTTTAAAAAAAGTAAAGAGTAAATAATGAAAAATAAACTCTCTTCTAAAAGAAAAGCTATTGAATTAGGCAAAAATAATTGGAAAGCATTTCTAGAAAATAGAAAACATAGATTATTTCAAATGCAACGTGAGGGAGGAGGTTCGGAAAAGATAACAGAGAATATATTAGAAGATTTATTTACAAAAGTTCTAGGTTGGCCGTTGAGTAATTGGAATAATCTAATAAATCGATGTGATTTAGTTTTAACCAATAATGGAATTAAGTATTTACTTATAGAAGCAAAATATCCATGTCATTTTTCAAATAAATCTAATATTCAAAAAGCTTTTGCTCAAGTTATGAGATATGCAAAAGAGCAACAGGTTTGCAAGGTGGCTATAAGTGATGGATATAGATTATATATGGCAAATCTCTGTGAAAACTATAACAATATTCAAAATTGTTTAGAAATATTTTTAGATATTGAAAATTTTCCAGAAGAACTATGGTTATTAAGTATTCATGGTATATATCGTGAAATACCAGAAAGAAAAGAAAAAGAGAGTTATTTGATAAGTAATTTTTCAAATGAAACTTTTTTACTTCATCATAAATATAAAATATCAGCTCAATGTTTTGCATATGTAGGAGATTTAAATAATACATATTCTTGGAAGTTGCCTTATCTTTTAAAAAATGGAGATGTTGATGAAAAGCGATTACCAAAGGCTATTGGAAGTATTATATCAAATTATAGAGGAGCAAAGGTTAAAGGAATTCCTGAAAAAGAAATACCACCTATTTTAAAAAAGTTGGAAAAGGCAGCTAGAAAACTTAGAAAAATGCCTGATCAATATTTTCAAACTGCTAAGACGTATCATTATTTTGCAGAAGTGCTTAAACAATTTGAATAAGATTTTTCTATAAAATTTTATGGCAAACTTATGGCAAACTAACCCAAGAAAAACTGGGTAAATATAAGAAAACTTAGGAAGTTAAAAAATCTATAAATGTTTTAAAGTTATATCTTTATCAATCCTTATTTATCTTGATATGTCTATCTCATAAGACTGTAAATCCCTTGAAACACATTCAAACAGTTTATATTTTCTTATTTGTTATAAAGATTCCCAAAAACGAAATTTAGGATCAATTTCTAAAAGAAACTCATCGATTGGCATGCAAAGAATGCCTTTTTCTTTATATTTTTGTTTTCCACGATATAACAATAAAGCCTGAGCTTCAGGATAATCCTCTTTAAATATTTTAAGACCATTAAAATCTTTTGGATGCACAACTTTTCCATTTTTCACTTCAATAGCTAAAAGACAACCAGGTCCTGATAAAATAAAATCAACTTCAACTTTTGAACTTGTTCTCCAAAAATTGAGTTGATATTTTTCTAATTGAGCATCTAGCCAAGCTTTTAAATGTTGAGCTACTAAACCTTCTAATGCAGCGCCATGAATTTCACTATCATGGTCATAAAAGTTTTTAGGACGAACTGAAGAATATACTCCAGAATCAAAAAAATAAAATTTAGGATGATTAATTAAATCTCTTTTAGCTTTTCTTCGAAAAACTTGAAGGTGAAAAGATAATAAAAGATCTTCTAAGATCATTAGATAACTATCTACAGTTTTTCTAGCTATTTGAGCTTCTCTTGAAATATTCGATGCATTTATTATAGATGCGTGTGAAGAACTCATAGTCTCTAAAAATCTCGCAAAATCCCCTACATTTCTAACTATGCCTTCTGATTGCACTTCTTCTTTAAGATAGATACCTACATAAGCTTTCAATATTTCTTCTGGCATTTCAGAATCTAAAACAATTGGAAGCATTCCAAATTTTATATTTTTTTCAAGATTAAATTCCTTATATATCTCTTTAGCAAAAAAAGGAGGCATATGTTTTAAAAGGGCTCTACCCCCTAAAAGATTAACACCATGTTTTTTTAATTTCCGAGCGCTTGATCCTGTTAAAATAAATTGATATCCCTTTTTTTCCTCGATCATTGAATGGACAACATTTAAAATATCAGGAGCTTTTTGAACCTCCTCAATTACTATAATTTTTTTATCTGGTTTTTCTATTAAAACTTGACGAAGTCTTTCAGGAGCAGCTGAATATAATCTAAAAGTTTCAGGGTCGATCAAATCAACAAAAAAAGCATCTGGATAGTGTTTTTTTAGCCAGGTTGATTTGCCAGTACCACGAGGGCCAAAAAGAAAATAACTATGCTTAGGTGGCTCAAAAAATCTTTTATACATTTCTCTTCCTTCTCTATTTTGATACTAATCATGCAATATTTGGCACAAAAATTGCAACCATATTATCATTTTTCATAAATCACCTAATATAAAGAAGTTAGAATGCGAAAATTGCAAGCGATTGTGAATGAGCAACTTGAGTGAAAAAAAATCTAAAAAATGCCCGAAACCGACTCGAACCGGCATGGGATTTCACGCATAGGATTTTAAGACCCTTGTGATTGCTGAGAAGATCATTTAATTTTAATTTGGATACACATTACTATAGATGGGAAGATTTCTAATCATGAAAATAATAAATCTCTCTTCAAAGTCTGTGTCTAAAAAATAAACATGTTTAATTCAATATCTTCTAGGTTGCATGGTTTTAATTTTGGAAATTTGATTTAAATTTAACTGGATGAAGAGACTGATATTTAATGATTTACGAACATTTCTCCTTAAAATATTTAAAGTCCAAAAAGTTAACCTAGAAATAATTGACAAAAATAAATTTCTAGGTTATTTTCTAGGTTTAAAAAT
>JAAKFX010000132.1 GCA_011064865.1 Candidatus Anoxychlamydiales bacterium | reverse complement strand
AAATAAGACCAATGCTGTCTAATTTTGTTCAACTACCTAAAGCTTCAATAGAAGGTCATTTAAAGGGAAATGGAATTTGTCATTTTCATATGCCAAAAGAAGGTGAGAAAATAAAGATTTTAGCTGATATTGATTTTGAACCGAGTAATTTAACTATAGAAAAACTCAGGCTTTATAATAGTGGCTCTTTAAATGTTAATTTTTCTTCTGAGTCCGGTTTTTTAATGCAGGGGCTAGATTTTAGCTTTTATAATAAAGATTTAGATCTATCTTATCTTACATGTAAAATTGGGCAAGTCTCTTATGATTTGAATAGTAAAAATTATTTTTTAAAGGATACTAATATATATATTCCTCAAAGCTTGAAAACTTCATTTGAAAAATTAGACAGATTCAAATCTATTTGTAAATATATAGAATTAGATGATGATGTAGATTTAATGTGTGATATTCAATTTGCATCTGATTTATCAAGACTTGAAATATTTTCAAACAAAACCTGTTTTGCTTTAAAAGGCAAAAAACATAATCTAAAGGATTTATATTTAGATTTAAGAGATAAAAATTGTTTGTTAAGCTTTGACTATTTTTATAAAGATAAATTTTACAAAATTAAAAATGATTTTAATTTTGGTAAAGAGATCAGTGCAAAAACATCTTTTCATGAAGAAAAATCTCAAAACATAAAACCTCTACAAATTTCATGGATAGTGGATGAAAATAAAAATTTATTAATAAAAGAGATGATAGGGTACTTTTGTGGAACTGATTTTATGTTTCAAGAAGATATTGATAAATTAAATTCAAATAAGTTGTTTGGAAGTTTAAAAATCGATAACACAAAACTTCGAGGTATTTTACCTAAAAATATTGAAGATAGCATGAAGCGCTTTTCAGTGGGCTCTGGCTATGAGATTGGTGGCAATCTATCTTTTGATTTTTCTAAACCTAATTTTATTAATTTTGAAGGCCTTTTTTCAGGAAAAGATTTTGAGCTTTTGGATTTTCAATTCAAAACAATGTTTGCGAAATTCAAAATTTTAGATAATTTTATCCAAATTAGTGATTTTAAAATTAGTGATCAAGCAGGTATTGTAACTATCAATGAGCTGTTATTTCAAAAAAAGAATAATAAATGGCAGCTAAATATGCCTGTTTTGAAAATTAAAGATTTAAGACCATCTTTAATGAAACCAATTGATAAACCTCTAGATGAGATGACTCCTTTTTTAATCAGAGAGCTCGTTTTAAAAGATTTTAAAGGTAATTTGGATAATAAAAATTCTTTTTCAGGAAATGGCTATTTTCATTTTATCAATTCTTTTAAAAGAGGCCATTCTGTATTTGATTTTCCTGCAGATGTTTTAAGTAGAATCGTTGGTATTGATCAAGAACTATTAACTCCTGTGACAGGAAAAATGGATTTTAATGTGAAAAATGCAAAATTTAATTTATCAAAACTAACAGATTCTTTTTCTGAATCAGAGAGATCGAAGTTTTTTCTGCTCGGAAAAGGTCAAAAACACTATGTAGATTTTGATGGCAATATTTATTTAAATATTGCTATGAAGCAATATGTCTTGTTTAAATTTACTGAATCTTTTGTAATATCTATTCGTGGCAATTTAGATGACCCTCAGTTTAATCTGAAGAAAAAAAGAGGGTTTTTGTTAAATTAGCTAAGCTAAAATGAAAATAGTATCTAAAGAATTCTCTGCAAAAATTTTAAATCTATTTTATCCAAATTGTTGTCTTCATTGCTCAAATGAGTTAGAAAAAAAATATTACTATTTTTGTAGAAGATGTCTTATGGATTTTTCATTTGTCTCTCCAACATATAATTCAAATGTTTTTGCTGTTTTTGAAAATTCAGATGTTTTTACAACAATATTAAGAGATATGAAAAATCAAAAAATACTCTCCTTTTTTAAAATTGCAGCTGCATTTATTGTGATTCAACATTTTAGATTAAAATGGGAAAAACCTGATGTAATAATTTCAATGTCAAATGGCTATGTAAAAAATCATGTAGATCAAATAGCTCTCGATGTTGCTCATTTTTTTAATGTGCCTTTCAAAAAAAGAGTAAAAGCAACTCAAATAGCTCTTTTTATTGATGATGTTATGGTTTTAGATAAATTTATTCAGATGAAAAAACAATTTATATTTAAAAAAGCTTACGCGCTTGGTCTATGCTTCGAGATTTTTTTTGATGATTTCTAGTTGTCTTAATAAAGTATCATTTTTTTTAAGCTCATTTGATATTTTTTTCCATGCATGTAAAAGCGTGGAATGAGTTTTTCCTCCAAAAGAAGATGCGATTTTTTGTAGAGAATCCGAGATAAGTTCTTTTGCTAAATACATCGCAACTTGGCGTGCATTTGCTGTTTTTTTTAGCCTTGAATCTCCGGTAATATCTGACGGTTTAATCTCAAAAAAGGAAGCTACAGCTTTTAAAATATTCTCAACGCTTAATTTTTTTTGAACTGTAAATGAAAGCATTTGATGTAAAATGTTTTGTGCAAGTTCAATTGTGATTTCAGCATTTATTAACTTTGAATAAGCCGCTAGTCGATTTATTGCGCCTTCTAGTTGTCTAATATTGCTATAAATTCTCTCCGCTATAAAAAAAGCTACATCACTTGGAATATTGAGGTTTTGGGAACTTGCTTTGTGTTGTATAATAGCAACTCTCGTTTCTAAATCAGGCACCCCTAAATGTGCAACTAAACCCCACTCCATTCGAGCTATCAATCTAGGAGATAGTTTTAAATGAGAGGGTGGTTTATCAGAAGCAATAACAATCTGTTTGTTTTGATTTATTAAACTCTCAAAAGTATTACAAAACTCTTCTTCAAAATTTAATCTGTTTTGTAAAAATTGAATATCATCAACTATTAAAACATCTAAAGTTCTATAAAAATGTTTCATTCGATCAACAGATTTATTTCTTAGATTAGATACCAAATCATTGATAAAAGCTTCTGTGGTTATGCATTTGATATTTGATCGTTTATGATGGGTTTTAATATAGTTGCCAAGACTATGAAGTAGATGTGTTTTGCCAAGGCCAACTCCTCCATGAATAAATAAAGGATTAAAAGTTCTGCCAGGTTTTTGCGCAACTCCTAAAGCTGCAGATTTAACAAATTGATTTGAAGGTCCTTCAATAAAATTATCAAATTTATATTGTGGATTGAAAGTCGTCTCATCTCTATTGCCAACAGATTTTGGTAAGATTGGGGATTTCATTTTCTTTTTTTCATTTTGTTTAATAACAAAATTGATTGCTAGATCTCCTTTTTTAGTTGTCGGTAAAAACATAAGAAGATCTTTTTTGTAGTTGTCAATTATATACTCTTGAACAAAAATAGATGGAACTTGAAGCGTTATTTCACTCTCTGTTATCTCAATTACTTCAATATGTGAAAACCAATTTTTATACTCTATTTGAGATATTCTTTTTTTTATGAAATCTAAAAATTTTGACCAGATACCTTGATCTTTAAGAGTTAACATTTATATCCATTTTTTCTAAA
>JAAKFX010000131.1 GCA_011064865.1 Candidatus Anoxychlamydiales bacterium | reverse complement strand
TTTCATTTTTAGCTCTTCTTCAGCTTCAGGTGAAAGCCCATCTAAATAATCGTTATCTTCAAATTTAGCATTTAATTCAGTGAGCTCTTTTTCTGTCTCTTCAATTAATGCTGACCATTGGTTTTTAATGTTTTCTAATTGCTCTTGTTCATTTTTTCCGTATTTAGATTGTGTAATACAATCCATGAAGTTTACAACACCTATAACAGATTTTGCATCTAATGCAAAAATGCTACTAGAGCATATGAGTAGTAGTGCTAAACTTAAAATAAAACGTTTTATTTTCATTTTATTTTCTCCTTTGGTTAATTAAAATTGTCCGCCCATAAAAAAGAATACAGTTTGGCGATCTTTATGTCCACGTCGAGGATTTACAGGATGTCCCCATCCAACTGTTATCGGCACTCGATTCATTACCTCTAATCTAACACCAAAACCAACGCTCGCTCTTAAAGTATCAATATCATATTTTTTGAAAGATACTGCCCCCGCATCTGCAAATACAAAAAAGTCAACAAGTGGTTTTATAATCTCTTGGTTGTATTCTATGGATAATAACATAGATGAAACACCACCTCTAGGTTCGTCGTCCGTTCCAGGCATAACAGGTCCAATGATAAATGGTTTGTAGCCACGGACTGTTTTTTCTCCACCCAAAAAGAACCTTTCACTAATTGGCACTTCTCTATTAATTGTATTTTCATTATTACTAAATGGATCTATAAAACTTACATTAAAGCGATATTTCATAGTTCCTTTTGCCCAAATAGGGTAGTAATATGTGTTGATATAAGAAAACTTTAAAAAGTTATATTTTCCACCAATTCCAACATATTCTGCTTCTAGATTTGAACGGAGTCCTCTATGAGGTTTATATGAGTTGTCTGTAGAGTCATACGATAAATATGTAGCAGCTCCAGAAATCAATCCTTCAGAATCTTCTTGAGCTTTTTTAATTATGTCTTCTTGTTCATTAGCAGGTCTTCCTTTAATCTTTTTGTTTTTTACGATATTGTCAGAATTTCTTAATCGATATCTCATTCCTACACTCCAAAAAGATGTTAAAGGATACGCAGAAAATACAGCTCCTCCTAGTGTTCTAATTTTATAATCTTTAGACTGCAATCTTGAGCTAGTTCCACTAAATTCTAAACCAAGTTTCCATAAAGAATCCCTAAAATAAGGATTCATCCAATTCATAGAATAGTTTTTTTGCCTCTTTCCTAAAGTGCCTTTTAATTGCAGGTATTCTCCACCACCTCTCAGAGCTGATGGTCCGTAGCGAAACATTTTATAAAGACCCATATGATCAAAATTATTTTCAGTAAGATCAATTGTTCCGCTAACTTTATCAGAAGAGCTCAGTGCTGCAGAAAATGATAGATTGCCAGTTGACTGTTCATCTATCTCTATATGAACATCCCTATAGTTTGGTCCTAAATCTGGATCAGAAGATTGAATAGCATAAACATTTACATTTTTAAAAAACCCCATGCTTTCTAATCTTTGCTGCGTCGCTTTTAGTTTTCTAGTATCAAAGGTCTCTCCAGGCACGAGCAGAGATTGTCTTAAAATAACTCTAGCTTGTGTAGCTTTGTTTCCATAAACTTTAATAAGACCAATTTTAAATTGCTCTCCTTCATCAATAGTAAAATCAACATTATAGATAGGCTCATTCTCTTCTAGCTGTGTATCATAGTATACATTAGCTTCAATATATCCTTTTGCTCCATATGAATCTTTGATCGCTTGAGCTGTCTCTCTTATCTTTTCAGGAGAAAAAGTCTCTTCAGGATGTACTAAAAAGCTATTTATTACTTCATCATCTGTTAAAAGTGTATTGCCTTGAAATGTAATTTTTCCAAAACGATATAAAATTCCTCTATGCGCTACTATTGTAATAATTAGTTTATTGGTTGTTTCATCTTCTACAATATCTATATCAACTTTTGCATCTGCATAACCTTTGTTTTGAAGATAATTAATTATGTTCATTTTATCTTGGTCTAATGCTTCTTCTCTATATGTCCCAGTATCAGCAATCCAACTTGTTAAAAAATTGTATTTTTTTGTTTGCATTGAATTTAAAAGATCGCTTGTCTCTTTTTTAGTAAAACCACTAAATTCAATTTTTTTAATCTTTCCAGTTTTTCCCTCTTTTACATATATATCGATTCTAACTTCATTTTTATTAGGGATTAAAGTCTCTTTATAAGAAATTTGTGACTCAAAATATCCCTTTTTAACATAGTACTCTTTGACTTTGTTCAAAGCTGTGTTGAATGTTGCTTTATTGAAGATAGTGAGAGGTTTGATGTCTAACTCTTTTTGGAGTTTGCTAGATTTGATCTGCTTATTGCCATGCCAATTAATTTTTAGAATTGTAGGTCTAAGCCATAGATTTATGGTTATAAAAATTTTATCATCTCTAAGATCTATTTGTGGATCTACTCTATCAAAATCTTCAGCAAGCTTTTTTAAATCACTATCAAAAATAGTTTGTGAAAATAAATTGCCTTTCTGTGTTGATAGACGTGATATAAGAGCTTGAGTATTGTATGTTGAATTTTTTGCATTTTCGACTTTTATCTTGATATCGGCTATCTGTTTGCTTTCAAAACTATCATCTGCAAAAAGCATTGTGCATAAAAAAAATAGTGTTAGTGTAAGGGTTTTTGAGGCTTTAACCATTATATGTCCTGATTATTTAACATTTGGTTCTCGATTATATAAAATTAAAAGTAATAAATCAAGGTGCTAAAATGATTGCCTTCCAACAAAAGCTTGTGCAAGTGTTGTTCCATCTATGAAATCTAAACTAGCTCCAATCGGCAAACCAAATGCTAGTCTTGAGATTTGTATTTTCATGTCTAAGAGTTTTTCTTTAATATATAAAGATGTAACATCGCCTTCAATTGTTGAATCCAAAGCTATGATTACTTCTTGAGTTGCATCTGTTTTTATTCTTTTTTTTAGTTTTTCAATAGCACTATCGCTAATTTCAGTTCCTTCCATTGGGGATATTAGAGTATCTATTATATGGTAAAAACCTTTATAAGACCTTGTTTTCTCGAGTAAAAAAACTTCTTTAAAAGAAGAGACTATACATATTTTTTTTGAATCCCTAATCTCTTTATTACAAAAATTGCATGTTCCATCTATTTTTAAACATCCACATATTTCACAAGATACAATATTTTTTTTTAAATCTTTTAATACGTAAGAGAGCTCATTTAACTCATCATTTTTCCATTTAAGTAGCTCAAACGCAAATCTTTCAGCTGTTTTGGAGCCAACTCCTGATAATTTTTTACAAAAAGTAATTAGTTTTAATAGATCTTTTGGATACATTTAAATTTTTTTTTTATGGTTTTTCAAATTCTCACTATAGCAAAAAACTAATTTAGATAGAAGAAAAGAAATTTTATTAAAAATATAATTATATAGTGAATTTTCACATATCTCTTTTGTTTTACAGCTTTTTTTAGTATAATATATGTAATTTAAGTTTTATAAAATGGATATAAAATTAGCATGTTAAAAGCAAAAATTATAG
>JAAKFX010000130.1 GCA_011064865.1 Candidatus Anoxychlamydiales bacterium | reverse complement strand
GATGTGTCTTGCACATAAGTTCCATTCATCTTTAAAAATAGTTCATCTTTTCTCTTCAGCGTCCAATCATTAATTTTGAGTTTATTTTGATCGATATTCAGAAAAAGAGCCGACTCAAAATCATTAAACATCAGCTTTTGAATTTCTATATGAGAGAGAGTTTTTTTACCTTTAAGACAGAAATTATCAAGTTTTTTATCTAAAATTTTAAAGTTTTTAGACTTTAGCTCAAAATAAAGATCTTTATTATCTTTTAAATCGCAAGTAGTTAAAAGCTCACCAGAGTGTTTCGATTGAATGATTGAATTAATATTTACATCATCCATAAAAATAGAGCCTGAATCTACTACAAATTGAAGCATTGATATAAATGCATATGAATTTAAATTAGACGTACAATGAAAATTTTTAACATTAAAATTTTCATCAATTAAAAGGTTTAAATCTCTAAACTTCTCGGAGGCTATGTGAGAGAGATTTTTATCTAAATCTAGCTCATAACTATCATCTTTTTTTATAAAATCTCCAATAAGCCTTAAAAAATCAAAAGTTTGCTTTTCTAATCTAAAATCAAAAGATATCTTATCTTTATTTTTTTCAAAAACTGGGCAAGAAATTGCATATGTTTGTGTACCAACTTCTAAATCAGCTATAAAATTTGAAAAAGTGAAAATATCATCAGATGTAACTTTTGCTTTTGCTTCAATGTTTTTAACTAAGGTTTTTTCATTGATTTGATATGCTGCATTAGAAACATCAAAAGCTAAAGAGTAAAATATTTTAGGATCTGTATCAAAATATGTTGTTATTTTGCCGTTAGCTACAACATCTCCGGACAGATCTAACTCATTAGAAAAATCAAAATGTTTTAATAAATTTTGCATTGATTTTACATTCGAAACACCATTAGTTTCAATATTTAATAGAGGATATTGTTTTGAAAAATCAAAACTGACAAGCCCATCAAAATCAACTCCTTGAGCTTTACTTTGAATTTTAGCAGATAAAATATTCTCATCTATTTTAACTACTGCATTTTTTATATCAAAATCCACATCAAATTTAGGCAAAAAACATCTACCTTGAAAATCAAAAATATTACAAGAGAGTAATTTATTATCTAAAGTAACATTTATAAAATTATCACCTTCAAAAACAAAATCATTTAAATTTCCAACTTTATCAATTCTCAAATCGATGTATGGATTTTTATAAGATAAATTTTCACCTTTAATTTGAAGCTCTAGTTTTTCTTTGTCATAAAACATAGCTATATTTGCTATTCCATCGATATCAAGATCAGAATCAATAACTTTTGGCCATTTATTCAATTTCAATTTTTCTGCTCTCAGCCAGAGTTTTTGAATAGATGTTTTTAATTCTTGCAGATTAAAAATGAATAATTTTTCTAAATCAAAACCAAAAACCATCTCTTGACCATCTAAGACTTGGAAATTACCGCTTAGTTGATAGTTATTCAGTTTTCTTCTTAAGGAAATTTCAGAGATAAAGCTATCTTCTAGATTAGGCAGCATTCCTTTTGCAAAAATTGATGCTGAAAATGTGTTAATAGGGCCTTTTATTTCAGCTTTAGTTTCGATATCTTCTATAAAACAAGCAATAGAGCTCGATTGAAAAGATCCATCTAAAGCAAAAATTTTAGCGCTAAAATCTGTTATCTGCTTTTTATTTATATTAAAATTAGATGGTGAAATCTTAATATCTGAAAAAAACTTATCTAAAAAATTCTTTTTGCTTAAATCAAAAGAACTTTTGCCTTCAACTTTAGAGATAAATCCTTTTATATTATCTTTTTGAAAATCAAAATCTTTTACTAATAAATCTGTTAAAAAAACTTTGCTTACTCCTCTTTGATTTACTCTAGTATCGATACAAAAAGAGAGGTCTCCATCTATATATTTAAAATCGTTAAGCTCTTCAATTGATTTGCTGACAAGATCTTGAAATGCCTTAAAAATATGAGGTTTTATATTTTCAAAAGATAGATGTAGATTATAAAAATCGTTGATCTCTTTAGCACTGAAACAGATTTTGGTTTTATTATCGTCAAAACTAAAGTTAAAATCTAACCAATTTGCAAATGAGCTTGCACTGTAAGCTTTTGAATTTATTTGAAAATCAAAAGATTTTTCATTTTCTATTTTTCCTAAAATATTTAATTTTGATCCTAGATTAGGATTATAAGAAAAAGAGCCTTCAATTTTTGAAAAATTAGATTTTTTGGAGGTTAAAACAGTTAAATTTTCAAAATGCAATCTGATTTGAGTCTCTTTTAAAAAATCATATTTTATAAAATCTAAAAAAGAGCTAGATTTTTGATTTAAAGTATCTGGATAATTAGTTTCTAATCTAAAATTGTTACAATCAAATTTTAAATTAGTTTTAGGATTTAAAAAGCTAAAATTTACAAAATCTAAATTTGTAAAAAATTTACAAATTTTACCTCTCTCAGCTCCTACAACTACTATCCCATTTGCAATTCCTTTAAGATCTTGAAAAAGATTCACATTAAAAAAGCTGATAATTTCATTTATATTAGACATTTCTATCTCATCTAAATAAAGAGAAAAAACATCTCTATTCTCTATTTGATTAATATCGATACAGATCTTTTTAGAGCTCTCTTGATCAAAGCGCATCTCCAATTTGGAGCTATTTTCACTAATATTTGATAGATCTACCAAGAGCTGTTTTACTTTTTCACCATGATCTATAAAATTAATATTTGCTTTTTCAATATTTATTAAAGTAGAGAAAAAGCTCTTCTTTGAGGCCTTATAAGAAAAATCAAAATTATCATTTTTATATACTGTAACATTGGGTTTACTTATACAAATGTTCGTTATTATTTTAGGACGGAAAAAATGAAATTTAAATCCAATATCTAATCTATCTATTTCGATGCTATACTTATCTTTTGCTGAAATATTCACGCCTTTTAAAAAGAGTTTTCGATTTTTGATCTCAAACTTTTTAAATGTCGCTATGGAGCTTTTTTCATAACTTTTTGTATGAGAGTTTAAATAAGCTACTATTCCATAAGATAAAACAGGCTTAAAAAATACAATAAGCAAACAGACAAAAGCTATTATTATAGATGTTATAGTTATCTTTATTTTTTTATTCACAAAATCAAATACATTTTTTAAGTATCTATTTTGGATTATAGCATATTGGATGCAAAAAAGAAAAAGGACTTATTTCGAAACTTTTTTTTCGTACTCTTCTAGGCTCATCAAACTATTTAACTCTTCTAAATTATTCATTTTTACTTTGAAAAGCCATCCCTTTTCTTCAGGCGATGTATTTATTAGATCAATATTTTTGTTTAGCTCCTCATTTACATCTATAATGTCTCCGCTTATAGGAGAGTGAGCATCTACAGCTGCTTTATTAGATTCTATAACAGCTACTTCTTCATTTGCTTTTACTTTTGTGCCTTTATTTGGAAGTTTTATATTAATAATATCTCCAAGATGCATCCTTCCAAAATTAGTAATTCCTACTATTGCAGTTCCATTTTGATCTTCAACCCACTCGTGAGTATTTGAAAATTTCATAAAAACTCCTATCT
>JAAKFX010000013.1 GCA_011064865.1 Candidatus Anoxychlamydiales bacterium | reverse complement strand
CTCTCAGAAGTTTTGCTTGCAAATGAATTGGGATTTCAGTGATTTCATCCAAAAGAAGTGTTCCCTTGTTGGCTAGCTCAAATCTACCTTTTTTTGTTGTGTCAGCGCCTGTAAATGCTCCTTTTTCATGACCGAAAAATTCTGATTCGATGAGAGTGGCTGAGATAGCTGCTAGATTTACTTTTATAAATGGACTATTAGCTCTGTTCGATCTTTGGTGAATGATTTTAGCTATAACTTCTTTTCCTGTGCCAGATTCTCCTGATATAAATACAGAAGATGAGCTTTTAGCGATTTTATCAATGTTGTTTAAAAGATTTTGCATGTAAGGGGATTTGGCGATGATATCAGATGAGTTGTGATTTGAAATCTCTTTTTTTAGAAAAGAGTTTTCTAAGATAAGATTTTTATGCTCTTCAGCTTTTTTGATAACTGCATCTATTGTGTCAAAAGAAAATGGTTTTATAAGATACGTAAATGCGCCTAAATTTAGAGCTTGTGTTGCATTTTGAATTTTTGCAAAAGCAGAGATTATTATAACAATAACATTTGGATTTTTTTGTTTTGCTATTTTTAAAACATCAATGCCATTTTTTTTAGGCATTTTCATATCGGTAATTATTAGATCAAAATTATCTTTTTGAATTTTCTCTATTGCTACCTCTCCATTTATAGCAATATCGACATCTTTTTTTAGTTTTTTGAGTGAGTCTTTTAAAAAATTTCTAATTAACGAATCATCATCGACTATAAGTACTTTTTTAATCATTTATCCTCTTTTAATCGGCATGGTTATTGTAAAGGTAGAGCCTTTATATAGTTTAGATGTAACGTCTAGAGTAGCAAAATGCGCTTGGATAATTTTATTTGTGTGAGATAGCCCTAAACCATTGCCATTTTGTTTAGTTGTAAAAAATGGTGAAAATATATTTTCTAAATCTTTTTGATCAATTCCATCGCCTGTATCTTCGATGGAAATAATACAAAAATTGCTGTTTTTAATAACTGAGATGCGCAAAATGCCACTATCTTCCATTGCGTGATATGCATTGATAATAATATTTAAAATAGCAGATTTTAAATGCTCTTTATCTGCAGGGATATAAAAATTAGGTTCAGTTAGATTTAAATGAATCTTTATCTTAGATGAAAAGCTCAGATCTATTTTTATAGACTTTATAATCTCTTTTATAAGTTCGTTGATGTCTAAAGATACTACCTCTAATGAGAAAGGCCGAGCATATTCTAAAACGTTTGTTACAACTCTTTCCATTGCTTTTGTACCATCTAAGATATATAAGATCATATCTTGAAGAGGTTTTGAGTTTTCTAAATCTTTATATAATAAAGATGCATATCCTCTAATAGCGCCGAGTGGATTTTTTATTTCATGTGCAATATTTGCAGCAATTTCACCGAGTTTATTTAATCTATCATTTCTATTAGCTGAGATTTGTAGATTTTGTATTTTGGTAATATCTTTTAAAAGCAGGACAATGCCTCTATAAGGCGTAGGGCAATCATAGATAAAAGATGTGTTAATTTCGATCTGCTTTTTATTTATGCTAATGTAGCTAATTTTTTGACACATTGAAAATTTTAAAGCATTTTTCATTGAAAATCCAAAAAATCTATCAGAAAAATTCTCTGAAAAGCTTTTAAAAAGCACTTTTTTCTCATCAATGCCTAAGATATCTTGGGCTACTTTGTTATAAGTTGTTACTATCCCATCTAAATCTATATAGATAATTCCTTGAGAAATATTTGTTAAAATGTTGTTCAAATAGCTAGTTACAGAATTTAGATCTGTAACTTTTTGTCTTAGCTCATTTTCTTGTATCTTTAGCTGATTATTGACTTGATTAAATCTTTTTAGTAGTCTTTGATAAGCATTTTCTAAACGGGTAGTTTCTGTAGAAAATAGAGAAAAAGCTTTAGCTAAATGTTTCATCGACTCTTGAGTAGATGCAGAGTTTAGTGCTAAATTAGCTGTTTCATTTAGTTTTTTTAAGATATCCGACATGCCTATCCTTTAGATACTATGCACTTAAACGTTACTATATGAATTTTTTATGAAGTGTCAAAGACTTTTTCTAATTTTAGCGATATTTTTGCTATCTTGTTCCAAAGATGTAAAAACTTTTAATAAAAAAAAGCCAATTGTTGAAAAGATTCAAAGATTTCAAAAAGATCAAAATATAAAAACTAAAATTCCTAAACAAAATCATTTAGATCTATATCCTTTTGAAGAAGAGACAGCATGTTTTTTTAACATTACCAAAGAGTTTTTTAGATGCAAAGGCAATCCACTCAATCCAGAGAGAGTAGATACTTCAAATCCTGATAATGTAAAAGTCTATTTAGATTGTGTAGGGCCATCTAAACATGGCTTGCCTTTAATTCATGAAAAAGAAAATGTCTATCCTATTTTGATAGATGTATTAAATTATATCCAAAGAAAGACAAAAAAAAGGGTTGTTATCACTTGTGGACACCGCTGTCCAAAGCATAACTCTTATGCTGACACATCAAACAGCGCTAAAACATCGAAACATATGATCGGTGCTGAAGTAGATTTTTATGTTCAAGGGCTTGAAAATTCAGCTGAAAAAATTGTAGATCTAATCTTTGATTACTATAAAGAAGAGGTGCAATATAGAGGCCTTAATGATTATTTAAATTTTCAAAAATATCAAAAACAAACAGATGTAACAACTCCTCCTTGGCATAATAAAGAGATTTTTGTAAAAATCTATAAAAGCTCGGAGGGAAGAGATTTTAATAATCGCCATCCATTTTCTTATATCTCTATTCAAGTCTTATATGATAAAATATCAAAACAAAAAGTAAATTATAGCTGGGAGAGAGCTAATCGAGGCTATTTAATACATTAAGTTTTGTAAAAAATGCGGCATTTCGGCAAAATATCTAAATTTGCCGATGTGGCGGAATTGGTAGACGCGATAGATTCAAAATCTATTTTTGCTTGCAAAGTGCTGGTTCGATTCCAGTCATCGGCATTATCTTGAATTTTCAATAAAATAAAAAAATGAAAAAGTTTATATATATATTTTATTTATTTTTTGTATTAAATTTTTCTTTTACATTTGCTTCTAATGAATATAAAAATATGAGCTCAATTGAAAATAAGAAAAAATTTCGTTTTATTATAAATCCGAACTCCGGCACAAAAACTAAAGATTATATTATCAAAACTATTGAAAAGGATTTAGACAGATCTAAATTCAACTATGAGATTAGCTATACTAAAGCTGCAAAACATGCAACAGAGCTTGCAAAAGAGGCTAAAAATCTAAAATATGATTTGGTAGTAGCGATAGGCGGAGATGGCACTATAAATGAAATTGGAAAAGCTCTAATAGATACAAAAACTATTATGGCTATAATTCCAACAGGATCTGGAAATGGTTTAGCTAAACATTTGAAAATTTCAAAAAATCCTAAAAAAGCAATTCAAATTATCAACAGTTATAAATATATGGATATGGATACGATAAAAATAAATGATGAGATATTTTTATCTGTTGCGGGAATTGGATTTGATGCTGAGATAGCTGATGTTTTTTCAAAAGGCAAAAAAAGAGGATTTTTAAATTATGCGAAAATAGTTTTAAAACAGTATTTTCAATACTCTATAAAACCTTTTGATATGATAGTAGATGGCAAAAAAGTTACTAAAGAGGGCTTTTTAGTAAGTTTTGCAAATGGCTCTCAATATGGCAACGATATTAAAATAGCTCCAAAAGCTGATATATCAGATGGATGTTTTACAGTAGCAATTTTAAAAAAACCTAGTTTTTTTAAAAATCTACAAACATTAATAAGACTTAGAAATGGTACAATCAACAGATCCAAATATTATGAATCTTTCAAATGTAAGTCTTTAAAAATAGATCAAAAAGAGATGATAGCACATATTGATGGGGAGCCCATTTTTTTTGAAAATGGGATTGATATCAAACCTTATAAAAAATTAAAAGTTTTAGTTCCTTAAAAATAAACTCATCTAAGTCTAAACCTTTAAGAGAGCAATTTAGTTGCAAAACTTAGTTTCAAAACTTAGTTTTTTTATCATTTTATGGTAAGAAGACCCTTTTCTTTTGGTGATCGATCTATAATTGCCAGCTAGGATTATTGCAAGGATCACACTTTGTAAACAAACCAGATCTTTTGATCAGAATAAAGCTCAGAGCTATAAAAGAGATGATAAATGCGCCAGATACAAAATCTAAAACATTATTATTTGTTCTTAAGAGAACTCCTCTATTTGTAAACATCACACCAAATCCACTTGCAATGGTTCTATTTGCATGCTCATGTAAAACTTTTATTGATTTTCTAAAATATAGAGTTTCATTACCCCAAGTATATCCAGCTTTTACTAGCCCACAAAAAGATTTGACGAGCGTTATAGGGATCATACAAGCATTAATAATAGCATCAACTAAAAAATTTAATTTAGCAGGAACAGATAGCTTCCAAGATTCTAAATATTTTCCTTTCTCTTGAGCTATCTTTGAGAGGTTAATATATTTTATTGCATTATCAAAAAATCTTGTCTCATTTGGTATTTCAACTGATGTAAGCCTCTCACCAGTAGCTACAGCTCTTGTCATATATACCCCCATTTTTTGAGCCCAGATTATAGAAATAAAAAATAATTTTATTCAAACGATTTTTATTATTTTTATAGAGAATTCTTAACTTTTAAATCTATTTTTCTGTTTCATTAATTGCTCTTTTTTATTATAATATCGGCGATTTTAATCAAAATAAAGGTTATTAATATGCCATCAGCACCAGCACCATTGGCAAGAGAGCCATCTTCGGCTTTTATGCCACATAAAAAAGAAGAAGTAAAAGAAAGTATAGGTCTTTATCAAAGAATAAAAAATGTTGTATATTATGCATTTTTACCTTTGATTGCGTCTTATAATTTTATTCATGCAGAAAATCTAGTAACTAAAAAAAGAGAGTTTTGGTTTTTACCAACTTCTTTTGAAAAACTTTTGGGCGAGTGGTACTTTTCTTCAGCTGTAAATCAAAATAATGGAAAGTGTCCTGATAGAGAAAAAACACAAATGGCGAAAGAAATATTTAACAATTTAGAAAAACATGTTAAGAGAACAGATCTAAAATATAAATTTGTTGTTACAGATTCTAATAAAGTCAATGCTTTTGCTCTGCCTCAAAGGGTTGCTATTAATAAAGGTATTATCAACGCTGTTCAAAAATATTGCGAGAGAAAAGGTTATGATAACAATATGTTTAAAGCTATGGTAGCAGCTGTTTTGGGGCATGAAATTACTCACTCTGATGCAAGGCATTCAGCTAGAATATTAGAACTACTTCTTTTGTTAAATGTAGTTGTTATTGGATCTAAAATTTATTTAAGTGCTAAAAATTTGATATCAAATAAATCTCAAAAAGATGAAAGATTTACGAGTCATGATCTGCTAGAAATACTTTTTAATTTTGTCTCTAATCTTGTAGTTAAGCTATATATGCTTTTAGGATCTAGATCTCATGAGTATGAAGCAGACAAATATGGAATGTATATGATGACAAAAGCTGGATATGATCCTGAAGGTGCTATAAAACTTCAAGAGTTTTTTCAAGAAAAATTTGAAACACCTAAAGGTTGGATAGCAAAAATTCAAGAATTTGTCTCTACACATCCAATGACAGCAAAACGATTAGAAGAAAATAAAAAGACTTTGCAAGCTATTAAAAATGATCCAGAGCTAAAATCACAGATAGAAAAAATTGAAGAAGCTAAAAAAGCAGCTTTACCAGCAGCTGTAGGAGCTTAAAGAATTTCTCTATAAAAAGGAGAAAATTTTTAAAATTTTCTCCTTATTTCAAAACTTTTTTCATAAATTCAAATAAAATATAATTTATATCTATATACATTTGACTTGAAATTTCTGTAAAATAGTTATAAAACTATATTTTAATGAATACTTTTTTAGGGGGCAATAATGGGTAAAATGAAAAAATCGATGGATGGAAATACAGCAGCAGCACATATTGCATATGCGCTTAGTGAAGTATGCTCAATTTATCCAATTACCCCATCTTCTCCGATGGCAGAGTTTGTAGATGAATGGGCATTTCAAGATAGAAAAAATATATTTGATAAACAGGTTGAAGTTGTCGAGATGCAATCGGAAGCTGGAGCTGCAGGGGCTATTCATGGAATTTTATCAGCAGGAGCAATGGGCACAACATTTACAGCATCGCAAGGACTTTTGTTGATGATTCCGAATATGTATAAGATGGCGGGAGAGCTTTTGCCGGCTGTTTTTCATGTAGCATCTAGATCATTAGCTGGACAAGCACTTTCAATTTTTGGAGATCATCAAGATGTAATGGCGACAAGAGCTACAGGATTTTGTATGCTATGCTCTAACTCTGTTCAAGAGACAATGGATTTAGCTTTAATTGCACATCTATCATCGATAAAAAGCTCACTGCCATTTCTACATTTTTTTGATGGATTTAGAACATCACATGAGATACAAAAAATTGATGTTATAGATTATGAAGATGTTAAAAAGATAGTTGATTTTGAGATGATAAGACATCATAGAAATCGTGCACTCAATCCTTTAAAACCATATGTCAAAGGAACAGCGCAAAATCCAGATATATATTTTCAAGAGATGGAACTATTAAATCCTTTTTATGACAAATTGCCTTTTATTGTTGAAGATCAGATGAACAAAGTTTTTTCGATTACCTCGAGAAGGTATAATTTGTTTGACTACGTTGGTGATAAAGATGCGACGAGAGTTATCGTTGTAATGGGATCTGGAGCAGAGACAGTTGAAGAGACTATAAATTATCTAAATCAAAAAGGTGAAAAAGTAGGGCTTATAAAAGTTAGATTATACAGGCCATTTTCAAAAGAGCATTTTTTAAAAGCTTTGCCAAAGAGTGTAAAAAAGATAGCTATATTAGACAGAACAAAAGAGATGGGAGCTATAGCAGAACCTCTATATTTAGATGTCTCATATTGCCTTCGTGATCGCAAAGATATTTCAATAGTTGGCGGAAGATTTGGTCTCGGTTCTAAAGAGTTTACACCATCTTGCGTGAAAGCTATTTTTGATAATTTAAATAAAGATAATCCTAAAGATCATTTCACAGTTGGTATTGTCGATGATGTAACTAATTTATCTTTAGAAATGAAAGATGAGATTAATACTGAAAAAGAAGATGTTGTTAGATGTAAATTTTGGGGAGTTGGTGGAGATGGTACAGTTGGAGCGAACAAAGATGCTATTAAGATAATTGGAGATAATACTGAAAAGTATGTACAAGGATATTTTTCATATGATTCTAAAAAAACATCAGGGCTTACAATTTCACATTTAAGATTTGGAGATAGTGAAATCAAATCTACATATTTAATTACAGAAGCGGACTACATTGCATGTCATCATCCAGCATATATAGAAAAATATGATGTTTTAAAAGGGATAAAAAAAGGAGCTACTTTTGTTCTAAACTGTCCATTTAAAGAAGAGGAGTTAGATCAGAAACTTCCCTCAGAGATGAAAAGAGCTATCGCTTTAAACGATATTAAATTTTACATAATAGACGCTCATGCATTGGCTAAAAAAGTTGGCCTTGGAATGCGAATAAATATGATTATGCAAACTGCATTTTTTAAATTAGCAAAAATAATAGATATTGAAAAAGCGATAAATCTTTTAAAAGAAGCGATTGCAAAAACATATGCTAAAAAAGGTGATGAGATAGTTGAGATGAATAAAAAGGCGGTAGATGCGGCTCTCTCAGAGTTAAAAGAGATTAAATATCCAGTATCTTGGAGGGACGCTCCTTTAAAAGAAAAAGAAGTAGATCTATCAAAACCTGAGTTTATCACAAAAATTGCAGATGTTATGGAGAGACAAGAAGGGGATTCTCTGCCTGTTAGCTCATTTGAAGCTGGTGGAACCTTTCCTATGGGAACAGCGGCCTTTGAAAAAAGAGGCTTAGCAACGCAAGTATCGACTTGGATCGAAGATAAATGTATTCAATGTAATCAGTGTGCATTTGTCTGTCCTCATGCGGCGATAAGACCATTTCTTTTAACAAAAGAAGAAGTTGAAAAAGCGCCTGAAGGATTAAAAGTAATAAAGCCTCTCGGCAGCGGAATGGAAAATCTTTTTTATTGTATTGCAATTACACCACTAGATTGTACAGGATGTGAAAATTGTGTAATCATATGTCCAGCTCCCGGAAAAGCTTTGAAAATGGAGAAAACAGAGCTGGTTAAAGAGCAAGCAGCAAAACTTTGGGACTATTTAACAAAACTCCCTCAAAGATCTGGAAAAATGGGTAAATTTACTCTAAAAGGCTCACAATTTCAAAAACCACTATTAGAATTTTCAGGTGCATGTGCAGGTTGTGGAGAGACTCCATATATTAAACTTGTAACGCAGCTATTTGGCGAGAGAATGATTATTGCAAACGCGACAGGTTGTACTTCGATTTGGGGAGCGTCAGCTCCCTCAATGCCGTATACCACAACTCAAAAGGGTTATGGGCCTGCTTGGGCAAATTCTCTTTTCGAAGATAATGCTGAGTTTGGTTTTGGTATTCATCTTGGTAAAAAATATAGAAGACAAAGACTAAAAGGCTTTGTTGAAAAAGCAATTACAGAAGATTTATCAGATGATTTGAAAAATCTATTTAATGAGTGGCTTGATAATTTTGATGAAGGCGAAAAGACATTTGAGCTATTCGAACAAATTGAGCCTCTTTTAGAAAAAGATAAAGATAAAACTGAAACTTTGAAAAAGATTGAGGTATCTAAAGATTTATTAGTAAAACCATCTATTTGGATGATCGGTGGAGATGGTTGGGCTTACGATATAGGCTATGGTGGTTTAGATCATGTAATTTCACTTGGAGAGGATGTTAATATCTTGATTGTAGATACTGAAGTCTATTCAAATACCGGTATGCAATCTTCAAAAGCAACACCTATTGGCGCTATTGCAAAATTTGCATCAGGTGGAAAAAGAACTCAGAAAAAAAACTTAGGCCTCATTGCAATGGCATATAAAAATGTCTATGTCGCATCGATATCAATTGGTGCTGATAAAATAGGAGCTCTTAGAGCTTTAAAAGAGGCTGAAGAGTATAAAGGTCCATCGATAGTGATAGCTTACGCTCCATGTATTGGTCATGGTCTTAAAGGGGGAATGAAAAACTCTCAAACAGAGGAGATGGAAGCTGTAAAATCAGGATACTGGTTTAACTATAGATATGATCCTAGATTAAAAGAGCAAAACAAAAATCCATTTATGTTAGATTCAAAAGAGCCTTCTATGGATATAGATGAATTTATCTCAAAACAGATGAGATATGATTATCTCAAGAAAAAGTATCCTGATTTAGCAGATGAGCTATTTACACTACTTAAAAAGGATTTAAAAGAGAGATTAGAGCTATATAGGCATATGGCTGGGCAAGATACAAAATCCGAGTAATTTTTGAATATTAAAAATATTTATCCTGAATAGCTAAGAACCTTGAATCTTTCGCCTTTAGGCGAGAGAAGTTCAAGTAGAGGGAGTCTCTTCTATATTTTCATGAGCTTCGGAAGCTTCTCTCTCAGGTTTTGGTAATAATTTCGTTTTTTCTTCGAACTGTTTAGACAATCTATTTATTGCGATTATCCAAATAGGGAAAATTAATATTACAATTCCAAAGATAATAGGGGATGCTCCCATTGGGGTTATAAAGATCATAAACAGGATTTGCATAATTAAAGAACTGCCAGATTTTCCAAGTCTAGAGCCGATACCATCAATTGCAGATTTACTTTGCAGTTTTTCTTCAGCACTAAGTGGGATAAAAGCCATCTCTTTTGTGTCATCGAAAACAGTATATTTTAAAGATCTTGAAAATATATCTTGTACAGCACCGAATAGAACCGCTAATACAAGAGGAGAGAGACCAAATAGAGTTATTGCAACATTTGAATTTTCAGCAAATTTCTTTACAAATACAAAATAAAAAAATCCAAATGCCGATACTATAAGCGCTATAGGAGTAACTAGTGCTGTTACTCTCCAACCCAGTCTTCTTATTAAATTACCAGATATAAAAAATGATGAAATTACAGCAACTACTCCTGTAATAAGGGTTACTTTACTAGTAAAAGCAGTAAAAGCAGATGAGCCAGGATAGAGCTCTTTAATCTGCGATTTCCATAAAACTTCAACAAGATTTATTAAAATATTATAACAGAGCACAAGCAAGCTGATATATAAAACATATTTTGATTTGACCGTATATAAAATACTTTTTACAAATGAAATGTTTTGTTTACCTTTTTTATTTATATCTCCGCCGAGTAGATATCTTTTAGGATATTTATAGACATGTAAATATCTATATAGCGTCATTATACAAACTCCGCAAACGAGCGCTGTTACAATGAAAATTAGTAGGGTTTGATCCCAAGGAGTTTTAGCTCCACAAAATTTTGAAAGAAAATGAACTGATGCATTGCTAGATAACGATTTAGCAGCTAAATATTGTCCTAAAAATCCACAGAGTATTCCTGCTGAATTTCTAGAGACTCCAAAAAAAGCATAGTATCTTTTAGCTTGATCAATTGAGAGAACATCAACGATAAAAATCCAAAGAAGAAGTGAGAGCATGATAGTAGACCAGGACTCTGCCATGATATAAAACAGTGAAAAATGCCAATATCTGATGATTGAAATAAATCCTTTAAAACCAAGTGGCAGTTTGGTGGCTAACATATCAGCTGTAGAATTTAAATTGAAAAGTTCAATATTCGGATAAATTACGAATATAAATAGGGCAAAAAACCCTAAAAAAACACTCATAACTACATAAAAAATATTTTCCCGATTGAGTTTTGATGAGAGCTTTGTAAATAAAAAGGTTAATAATATAGCTGATGGCAGGATTGCCCAAACCTTTAAAAAGGGTATTGTTTCCGCGCCAGACTGAGGCGCTGTAATAATTAAAGTGTCTTTTAAAATTTTTAAGATATGGTAGTTAAAAGCAATTAAAAAGAAAAGTAACATCATCGGCACAAATCTAGAGAGTTCATGCCTACGAATTGGCCAAAAAAGCGATCGAATTTTACCAAAATCCGATTCCATTTTAGCCTCCCTGAATTAGGGTTATGGCTTTGAAAGTTGCGGGTTTGATATAAGCCTCCTATTAGATATTACTGCTTTACATTCCCGCAATAAAGATAGCTATATTTATATTATCGGTCAATAATAAAAAATATTTTAATTATGAAAATTTATATTATTGAAAATATATAGATAAATAGTTATTATATAGGCGGAAAAATCATCTATAATAAAACCCTTTTAAATATAGGAGGGTGCTATGAGATCTTTGTTTAAATTCAAAAAAGTCTGGATTATTATATTAAATATTTCATTAATAGTTTTTTTCTCAATTTTCATCTGGCAATCAGAGAAAATTCAAGAAAAGATTTCACCTCAAAGATTTTGGCAAAATAAAATAAAAACTTTAAACTTTGAGCTCAAAAAAGATGATCTTAAAATAAAAAATTTAGAGCTGAATTTAGAAAAAGAGCTAGCACTTAGCACCTATCATGAAAAAGGGGCTAAAATAAAAGCTCAAGAAGATGATCAAAATCCAGCAGATGTCTATTTTACTATGCAACATGATCATATAAAAAAGATAATAGATATCAAAAAAGAGATAGACGTATTAAAAATAGATGAAAACAAAATCAAACATGATTTAGAAAATGCTAAAACAAAAGCTACTTCAGCTGAATAATTCTAAAAAATCTAAGTTTTAACTTTGAATGTAATATCATTATCTGCTGTAGGAAAACTAAAGAAATTCACTTTTAATTTAAATTTGCCTTTTTTATTATTGAACCGTATTTTTGTGGTATAATAACTTGAGTCTTTTCTAGAAGCTAAAATTTTCATATTTAATTTTAATTCTTGTGCTCTATCTGCAAGCTTTTTAGCTAGAAATTCAGAAGTACATGAGTGAAAAACTATAAGAGCCTTTTGTAATTTTTCTATAGCTATTTTTTGAATTGTTTCTGAAGTTAAAGTAAAACCTTCTGCTAAAATTATAGATTCTTTATCTCCATGTCCACATAAGGAGAAACGAGAAAATTCTCTTTTGTTTAATAAAGAATTTATATCTTCAATTGAATTTACCTCTGAATAAAAAACATTATACTTAAGTGATAAAATTGCTAAATATTGAATTTTGCTTTCAATACTAAATGCACCATTATGATCTTTAGTAGTATAGAGAACTAATGCATCTTGTTTTGAAGAATCGATATCTCGTAAGTCAATTTCATCATCTTTTTTTAAAGGCTTTAATGCAGTTAATTTCTCCATTATTCTAGGATCTAAAGTATTTCTAGCTCCATTTCTTACTAAAATTTTTATGATTTCGCTATTAACGTCAGCTATTTGAGCATAATCCAAGGCGCTAAGCCCAGCTTCATCTTTAGCGTTTACATCAACCTTTTTTTCTTCTACTAATATTTTAACTATTTCAGTTTGGCCTCTACATACAGCTGACATTAAAGCTGTCCAGCCTTTCATATCTTTTAAACTACAATCTATACTATCATTTTTTAACATTAGTTCAGCTAGATCATGATTGCCTTTTCTTATAGCTATCATTAAAGGAGTTTCTCCTGTAATCGCTTGAGCATTTAAATCAGCTCCATTTTCTATTAATAAATGAGGAATAAAATTGGTAAACGGAGGTTTTATTTGATCAAGAGCATAAAATATAGCTGATTCACCGTTAAATTTAACGTTTACATCAGCTCCCAAATCGAGCAAATATTCAACGAATGGATAATTGTTATGATTGATAGCTGATAGCAGAGCTTTATCTAATATATCTTGTTTTTTGATACTTTTATTTAATAATGGACCATCTACAACAAAAGCATGAAGAATCTTAGTATCTAGTGTATCGTTAACCCAATCTAGAGCTGTCTTATCATCTTTATCTTTAATTTCAAGATCTATATCTTCTATTTTTAATAATTCACGAATAGTTACAATATCTTTATTTTTTATAGCTAATATTAAAGGGGTAGTTTTATATGATCTATCTTGTACATTTACCTTTGCACCTTTTTCGAGCAGTGCTAAAGCTATTGAAGTTTGTTTAAATTTTAAAGCATAAATAAGAGGAGTATTTCCAAGCTCATCTCTAGTGTTTATATCTACTTTTGCTAGTAGTTCAATAACTTCTTCTAGTCTGCCTTCTCTTACAGCATAAAATAATTTTTCAGGATATGTTCTCTCAAAAGCAGAGTGACTAGTAATTACTCCACCAGATGTTGCTGCGAAAGGAGAGAGGGCTATATTGCTTAATGTTGTCATATTATTATAAGTATATTACTGTTATTAACATTTAATTAAAAATAGTAATTATAACATTATTTGAATAATAATTCAAATTATTGGTAAATAAATAATTAATTAGTTAAGTGACTGATTGTTAGATGTTTGTATGAAAATAGCTGGTACGGTAAGATGCTTAATTTGAGGGGTTTATGAAATAAATTCATAAGTTTTTGATTTTTAAGTTATTGAATAACATCTTCTAATGCTTTTGTAAGTTCTTTTTCAAGATTTTCTGTGTCGATATTTTGTGAATCTTCAATTTCAAAGCTCATAGAATTCTTAGAAGGGTTTAATTTGCCTAAAAGCTTTGTTTGGTTTTTGGTGATGAGAATCTCATTTGGAGTAAAGCTGCCTCTTTGATTTACTGAGATGATATAAGGGGATTTCTTAACATTAAAAATAGATCTTCCATCAAAATATTTATCAAAATTTACATTAGGCATTATTTGAGTAAGTAGAGTTGGAAAGATATCTATGTGAGTGGTTATGTTAGATGCTTTTTTATCAGAGTTGAGTTTATAAATAATGGGGATTTTAAGCTGAGATTCATGTAAATGAGAGGCGTGAAAAAGAGCGCCTTGATCAAAAAACTCTTCACCATGATCGGCTGCAAAAACTATAAGAGAATCATCGTATAAATTATTCATTTTCAGGTTATTTATAAATGTTCCAAAAAGATGATCTATGTAGTTAATAGCATTTTTATAGCGATTTTTTAAAAGATCTAAATTAGCTCTACTTTGAGACATGGTTACATAATTTATAGTTTCTAAATAGGGTGTAAATTTTGGTTTAAAATCATCTCTCCAGCTATATTCTGAGTGGGTTGAATCTAAAAAAACAATAAAGACATTAGAGTCTTTGTTTTTTGGATCGTTTAAAGAGTTTGTTAAAGCTGAAATAGTCATATAATCTCTATTAGCAGGGGTAGTTGCGATAGTAGAAAAGTCATTCAAATTATCGATTAAACTAAGATTTTTTCCAAATATAAGCTCATCTAAATTAAAATATTTTAGCTCTGCTGAGGAGAAGACATTTATTTTGTAGCCAGCTTTTTTTAAGATGTTTAATGGAAGAGAACCATGCGTTAGAGACTCTTTTGCGTTTGTCCAATGAATTGGATGATTGGAATGAAAAATAGAGTACCAAGATACCATTGTTGTGTTAGATGCTGAATAGGCTTTTTCAAAACTAATATTTTTTTCACCAAAAGAAAAAAGATTTGGAGCTATCTCATGGGTTATATAATCTTTTCGAAGAGCTTCCGTTATAAAAATAAAGATGTTAGGTCTTTTTTCTATTTGTAGATTTTTTTTATCTATTTTTGCGAATGTTTTTTCCTCATCTAGAATTGGTTTTAAATTTTTAGGTAGATATATTTGTTTTTTTTTATTTGATAAAAAGCAAAGTCCTAAAGGGAGTTTTTTTTGATTTTTAGATATATGATCGAAATTTTTATATCTGCAGCTACAATCTATTAAAAATATGGATAAAATAGAAAATATTAAAAAAGAAAACATGTGTTTATTTTTAAAAAAAAGAGCTCTTTTTTTACAAAATTTATTAGTTAAGTGGTATAGGAAAATCCCAAAAGCGGGAAGAAGGGATAAAATTAAAAATAAAACTATGTACATTGAAAGATTTAAATTTATAGCTCTAAACGCAACAAATAGATTGTGAAGACCGCCAGAGAATAAAATATTTATTACAAAAATTAGACTTTGATCTAGAAGACCTGTGACAATAAAATTTATCATGTAGGCAATTAATAGCAAAAAACAAAGAGTTATAAATATTTGGTTAATGATTTTAGGTTTTATTTTATCTAAAATAAAACTCATAAATAGTATAGCTACAGATGCTTGAAAAAATGAGTATAAGGTAAATAAAGCTCCCATTTTAAAACTGGCACAAAAGATCAAGATTAGAAGATAAAAAGAGAAAAAAAGATAGTTTATATAAGTGGATTTTTGTAAAAAGCTTAAAGTAAAATTTTTTATTTTAGTAAAAAAACTATTTAGCATAATTGTATCTATTTTAGCAGTTATAATAGCCTATTTTTTTTGTTTAAACAAGTATCAATTTTATGCTAAACTGAAATTTTAGAAGATAAGTAATAAAGAAGGGTTCCGTGAAAAAGCTAATAGCAATTATTTCATCGCTTTTTATATTTTTTTCTACTATGTCGCCTGCTCATGCATTTTTTTTTAAAAGAGAAAAAGTTGCAAGTGATATGGAAGAGTATAACATAGTTATTTTAGGCGGTGGTATCGGGGCTTTGACATCTGGGATATATTTATCTAGAGCAGGCTATAAACCTTTAATTATTGAAGGGGAGCTTCCTGGTGGTTTAATTACTCAATCCCACTCTGTTGAAAACTGGCCAGGTGAGATGGAGATTAAAGGAACAGATTTGGTTGATAAAATTAAGTTGCAGGCTGAAAAAAATGGATGCACGATTTTATCGAACGCAGTTGTTGATATAGATTTTTCTAAAAAGCCATATGTTATTACTTTAAAAGATATTAATTCTGAAAAAACAAATAAGATAAGAGCTGCATCTATTATTATTGCGATGGGAACATCTTCAAATTATTTAAATATTGAAGGAGAGAAAAAGTTTTGGGGAAGAGGGGTATCAAATTGTGCGATTTGTGATGGCTCTTTTTACAAAGATAAAAAAGTAGCAATAATAGGTGGCGGCGATGCTGCTATAGTAGAGGCTAATTACTTATCAAAGCTCGCTTGTGAGGTTGTTATTTTGGTTAGAAAAGATACAATGAGAGCTAAAGATAAAGAAAAAATTAATCAGTTACAAAAAAGAAAAAATGTAAGGATTCTTTATAATACAGAAATAACAGCTGTAAATGGCAAAGATAAAGTTTCTTCTGTAGAGGTATTTAATAATAAAACAAAACAAAAATCAAAAATGGATTTTGATGGAGTGTTTTTAGCAATTGGATCAAAACCAAATAGTGAAATTTTCAATAAGAAATTAAAATTAGATAACCAAGGATATATAAAAGTATTCAATGGTTTTGAAACTTCTCAAAAAGGTGTTTATGCTATTGGAGATATTATAGATCCTGTCTACAAACAGGCAATTACAGCTGCAGGCGATGGTGCAAAAGCTGCGATTACCTGTCAAAAGTTTTTAGAGGACTATGATGGAGTTATAAAAGAACCTACTACAAAAGCTACCCTTGTTATGGAAGATACATTTGCAACTAAGGTTGTTGAAATTACAAGCACTGCTCAGTTTGAAAAGGAGCTAAATTGTGATATGCCAGTGATTGTTGATTTTTATGCTTCTTGGTGTCGGCCTTGTCAAAGAATTTCGCCTTTTATAGATCAAAAAGCAAAAAGTTTATCTGGTAAAGTAAAAGTCTTAAAAGTGAATGTTGATAAATTAAAAAATATCTCATCTAAATATCAGATAAGATCGATGCCAACGATTGTAGTTTTTGATAAAGATAAAAATGTTTTATTTTCTCAGATGGGAACTGAGAGCATATCTGATGTTTTCAATTCTTTAGATAATGTGAAAGATAGATCGATTGATGAAATAAATATGTATCTGCAGAAAATGGTAAAATAACTATCTCTCAAAGAACTTATCTAAAGCTTTTTCAAAAGATTTTAGAGTCTTTTGTTTAGAGGTTATCTCTATTGGTTTATCATCGGCATCTTTTAAAGATAGAATCTCTAAATGTTGTTTTTGAAAGATATCTTTTCTGTTTTTAAAACGAAAAGTTATCTTTTTATCTTTATCATGAATAAAAAATTCAAAAGGAGCTCTAGAACCATTATATCTAGTAGATATAACAAATGGAAATTTGCTTTTTTCGAAAACAGATTCTCCAAATAAAACATCCTCTAATTGATTTTTAGCTAGAAGATAATCCAAAATGCTTGGAAAAACATCCATATGACAGACTAAATCTCTATCAAATACAGGTCTTTCATTTTTTCCAAATTTAAAATATAGGGGCACATTTGTTTGTTGCGTAGATAAGTTAGAGGCATGAAAAAGATGACCCTCTTCATAAAACTCTTCGCCATGATCTCCTGTAATTATGATAATTGCATCATCATAGAGATTTTTCTCTTTTAAAGTTTTGAAAAATTCACCGAGTAGTGAATCAACAAAATATATTGAATTTTTATATCTATTTTTTATCAACTCGATACTATCTTTCGATGCGTATGTGTGTAGAGATTCAATATCTACAATTGGTTTAAATTTAGTCTCAAAATCTTTTGGCCAGCTATATAAAAAATGGGTAGAGTCTAAAAATGCAATATATGTATTGTGATCCTCTTTTAAAGCTTTTGTCATTTTATTCATCACTTTTATATCGGAATCACAGGCCTCTGTTGGATAGTAGTGTGGATAGAGCTTAAACATAGAACATAGGTTTTGATCTTTTCCGAAAAGAGCATCTTTCATTGAGTAGTATTTTAGCTCTGGAGCTGCAAATACATTTATATCATAGCCCAATTTTTTAAGTATATAAAGAGATGTTGCACCTGCTTGCCAATTCATATCTTGATAGTGTTTCCAAAAATATGTGTAGTTAGAGTAAAAAAAAGCAAACCAAGAATTGTGAGAATTGTTAGCATTCGATAAAGCTCTTTTAAAACTAACGTTATTTTTTTTAAACTCAGTGATGTTAGGAGCTGTTGTTTCGGTGATATAATCACTTCTTAAACTCTCAATTACAAAAATATAGATATTTGGTTTTTTATCTATTTTTAAATCTTTTTTATCAATAGTAGCTAATATTTGTTTTTCATTTGCATCTTGTTTTTTTAAGTGCACTATATTATCAGTTTTTAAAATGTTTGGTTGAACAAATGTGATTTTCCAAGGAAGCGTTCTTGTGTATGCATCGTAGATAGTTGGAGCAATTGTAGAAGATGCTTTAAAATCCCAAATAAACAGAGCTAAAGGAGTGCATAAAAAGATTTGAATAAAATGCTCTCGATAGAGAGGGATTTTTTTTCTCTTAGATAACTTATCAGTTATTTTATATATAAATAGACCAAAAAAAGGCAAAATCAGACCTAAAATTCCGAAAATTATCCAAGCAAAAAATGGAATGCCAGTGGTATGTAACATTTCAATAAAATTTTCTAAACTCTCATCTAAAGCAATATCTAATCCTTCCCAAAAGGTCATATCCATAATTTTTAAAACGACCAAATCAATGATATGAGATATGAAAAACACAAAACAAAATGCGATAAAAATATTAAAAACTATCTTAGGTAAATATTTTTTTATTAAAAAGGCTGATATAGCGAATATCCCAACCTCTAAAATAGTTTGTCCATAAGCGTAGAGCAAGAAAAATGCTCTCGAGTAATTAGAGGTATCATAAATCTCTAAAACACTTAAAGTTGAAATGATAATACCAATTACAAAAAAGATACCAAAATAAACGTAATTTATATCTAAGTACTTTTTTCTATCCATAATTTATTTATATATTACATAAATGTTTATGCATAAAGAAATTTGTATTAGTTTTTAATAAATTATTATAAAAACAAAAAAATATCAAAAATTTTTGCTATAGAGTTTTATCTAATATTTATATATATTTTAGCTTTGAATATTTTTGAAAGATCTCTATCAAAAAAGGAAAAAAATATGTTGTGGATAAATGATTTTCAGCTTTTTTTATTTGATTTAGATGGGCTTTTAGTCAATACAGAAAATATTCATTATCAAGCATATTTAGATATGCTTTTTAGAAGAGGTTTTAAATTAGATTGGTCTTTTTTAAAATTTTGTGAAGTTGCTCATTTCGATGATCAAAGTTTAAAAGAGGGGGTATATGCTCTATTTCCTCAACTTTTAGATCAAGAACCTAATTGGGAAGTATTGAGAGCTGAAAAAAATAGAATCTACATCGAGCTTTTAAAATCTTCTAAAATAGATCTAATGCCTGGTGTTGAAAAATTACTAAAAGAGTTAAAGACACAAAACATAAAAAGATGCGTTGTAACAAACTCTACAAAACAGATGACAGATATGATGAGAGTAAAACAGCCTCTTTTAAACAACATAGATAATTGGATTACAAGAGAAGATTATACATATGCTAAACCAAATCCTGATGGATATCTAAGAGCGATATCTTTATATGGTGAAAAAGGAGATAGAATAATAGGGTTTGAAGATTCAGCGAGAGGGGTAAAAGCATTAGAGAAAACTCCTTCTATTAGTGTTTTAATAGGACCCATTTTTAGTCCAAATGTGAGAAGTATATTGTCTAAAGATGTTCTCTATTTCAAATCTTTTGAAGATATACCTCAAGATAAACTCATATAGGAATTAATTCATGAAATTTTTAGTTATATTTTTATTAACACTTATTAGTTTTTTCCCAAAACAAATCTCTTCTAATGAAATAGAACCAGAGTCTCTAGAGACAGCGTCTCAAAAGATAAAAACTATAGTTTGTATTCATGGTTTTTACAGAACTACTTTGAATATGTATTTGATTGAAAGAGCTTTTAAAAAAGAGGGTTATCAAGTTTATAACTGGAGATATAAAAGTAGAGATAAAATGATTAATGAACATGGAAATGATTTAGTAGATCTACTAAATGAGATAGCTCAAAACGCTCCAAATGAGCCCATTTACTTTGTAACGCATTCTATGGGAGGTTTAGTTCTAAAAAGTGCTTTAAATGAGACTAATTGCCCATTTGAGGCTAAAATTGGCAAGGCTGCATTGATTGCTATGCCAAACAAAGGATCTATTGTAGCTAAATCTTTATATTCTTCTAATATAGCTAAAAAACTTTTTGGGAAAAATGCAGGATTAGAGCTAATGACAAAAGATTTTAATGATATAGGCTTTTTTCCAAAGGAAATGAGAGTTTTATCTATTGCGGGCACTTTAGGGTTTAATCCTTTGATTAAAGAGCCAAATGATGGCAAAGTAGCCATCTCAGAGACTTCTATAGATACACCTCATCAAAAAATCTTTGTTAAAGCTGGTCATAGTTTTATCTGTTATAGTCCAACAGTTATTAGGCATTTAAAAGAATTTTTAAAATAAAAATATTTCAATATAAAACTTTTACTAAAAATAGAGCATGAGCTGAAGCTGGAGCAGCAGAGAGTTTTCTGTCTTTTGCTTTTAAAATTTTTTCAATGTTTTCTATAGGCATTTTTTTCGATGCACAAGAGAGCATTGCTCCAACAATGTTTCTGACCATTTTATATAAAAATCCATCAGCTTCAAACTCTAAGATTATCTCATTTTTATTTTCAATAATATCTATACGTTTTATCGTTTTGATAGGAGAGTTTAGAGCAGAGCCTTGATACTGTTTATTTGCAAAAGATGAAAAATCATGTCTTCCTAAAAAAGAAAAGCTCGCTTTTTTTAAAAGATCAATATCTATCTTATCTACTGTCTTATATGAATATAGTCTTGAAAAAGGAGTTTGAATATCTAGCATTGATAGATGATATCGATATATCTTGCCCTTAGCTGAGAATCTTGCATGAAATTTTGAATCTACTTCAAATATTTTTAATACTCTAATATCTGGTGGAAGTAAGCTATTTAAAGAAAATAAAAATTGTTTAAGATTTATCTCTTTTTTACTTGTAAAATGTGCAACTTGTCCAGTCGCATGTACCTTAGCATCTGTTCTACCCGCTGCATAAATGGTAATATTTTCTTGCAAAATCTTTTTTAAAACTTTTTGAATAATTTCTTGAATAGTTATCTTGTTTTTTTGAATTTGCCAACCAAAATAGTTAGTTCCATCATAAGAAATTATAAGTTTATATTTATTCATAAAAAAAATAATTTAAAAAATCTAGATTTTAAAAAAAAATCAGATTTTCTAAATTATAACAGATCTGAAAATTTTTCTCTTGGGAAATTTTATAAAAGATAAAGCCCAAAGATATAAAGTCTTTGGGCTAAAATGAAAATTAAGTTAAATGTTTGCTGATCAATTTTGTCATTTTAAACATATTAATAGATTTTTTTGAGCCAAAAACTTTTGATAAAGCTTCATCTGGATTGATGTTGCGTCTGTTTTTTGGATCTTGAAGTTTTTTTCTTTTAATATATGCCCATAATTTTTTTGTAACTTCTGTTCTCGGCATTGGTCCTTTGCCAACAACTACTGCCAGATCTTTACTTACTTTTAATGGTGCCATGAATTTTGATGGTGCTTTCTTTTTAGCCATATTGTTTTCTCCTTAAAACTTAGTTTACTAAAATTAACTCTCTAATAAAACTTTTTTATCTCTATAGGTGCTTTATAGTCAAAAGAAATCTTAAATTTTTTTCTTGAACTTAGAAAAATCTACTTAAAATTTTTTAATAAAACATGTTGAAAAGTGCCTATAGGAGAGATTTTTTAATCGCAGCGAGAAAAAAAATCTCGCTGCTCTAAATTGTATAGATGTGCTGTATTTAAGCTATTCCAGGTGCTCTATTTATATATGTATAAAGTCCATAAATAATTGCTCCAACAGCGAATGTAAGACCAGCGCCAACACCAACAGGAGCTTTATTTGCTTTAATATAGTTCATACCATCTTTTAGATAAGTTCCTGCGTTTCTTGCGTAAGTTGGAAGATTTTTGAAAGAATCTCTTGCGAAATTTATAGCTTTAAAAAAAGCTGACTTAGCATAAGTACCGATTTTTGACTCAATTGAATCACCAACCTGCTGAAGCTGTTCC
>JAAKFX010000129.1 GCA_011064865.1 Candidatus Anoxychlamydiales bacterium | reverse complement strand
TTCTAATAGCATTGAGCGAGTGTTTAATAAAATTTGAACTATTTACTCCGGGTATTTCGATAGGGTATTGAAATGCTAAATAAATGCCATTAGCAGCTCTTTCATCAATAGCTAGATCTAAGAGATTTTTATCTTTATACTCAATATATCCATCTTCAATAACATAATCTGTCTTCCCGCATATTACATTCGATAGCGTGCTTTTGCCAGAGCCATTCGGTCCCATTATAGCATGAATTTCACCTGGATTTATATCTATGTTAAATCCATCAATTATTACTTTGTCTTGCACTGATACTTTTAAATTTTTAATTTTTAATAAACTCATGTTTTTATCCTTTTTTCTTATCCAACGCTATTTTCTAAACTAACAGAGAGCAGTTTTTGAGCCTCTACTGCAAACTCCATAGGAAGTTCATTTAACACTTTTTTACAAAATCCATTTACTATCATTGAAATAGCATCCTCTTCATTCATTCCTCTTTGCATGCAATATAAAAGTTGGTCATCGCTAATTTTTGAAGTTGTAGCTTCATGTTCTAGAATTGCTGTTAAATTTAAAGCTTCAATATTTGGAATTGTATTAGCTTCGCACTTATCTCCAATTAAAAGAGAATCACACTGAGTGAAATTTCTAGCATTTTCTGCATTAGGAGAAATTCTAACAAGTCCACGATATGTGTTTTTTCCAAAACCTAAAGATATTCCCTTAGAGATAATTGTCGAGGTTGTATTTTTTCCAATATGCACCATCTTGGTTCCTGTATCCGCTTGCTGAAAATTATTAGAGATTGCAACAGAATAAAACTCTCCAGTAGAATTATCTCCTCTTAAAATGCAACTAGGATATTTCCAAGTAATTGCCGATCCTGTCTCTACTTGTGTCCAAGAGATTTTTGAGTTTTTACCTAAACATGCCCCTCTTTTAGTTACAAAATTATAAATGCCACCAATTCCATCTTTATCTCCCGGATACCAATTTTGTACAGTCGAATATTTAATTTTAGCATCATCTAAAGCTATAAGCTCTACAACTGCAGCATGAAGTTGATTTTCATCTCTTTTAGGTGCTGTACATCCTTCTAAATAACTAACCTCAGATCCTCTCTCTGCTATAATTAATGTTCTTTCAAATTGTCCAGTTTGAGATTCATTGATCCTAAAATAAGTTGAAAGTTCCATCGGACATTTTAGATTTTTAGGAATATATACAAAGGAACCATCTGTAAATACACAAGAGTTTAAACATGCAAAATAGTTATCAGATATAGGAACTACAGAACCAATATATTTTTTTATGAGATCTGGATGTTTTTTTATAGCTTCAGACATAGGACAAAAAATAATGCCAAGTTTATTCAACTTCTCTTTATATGTTGTAGCAACAGATACACTATCAAAAATTGCATCTACAGCAACATTTGCAAGCCTTTTTTGCTCATCTATTGGAAAACCAAGCTTCTCATAGGTCTCTAATATCTTTGGATCCACTTCATTCAAATCATTTAATTTTTTTAGCTTTTTCGGTGATGAATAATAATGAATATCTTGATAATCAATTTTTTCAAAATTTAAATATTGCCAAGTAGGCTCTTTTAAAGTCTTCCAATGCTCAAATGCTTTTAAACGCCAATCTAACATCCATAAAGGTTCCTCTTTTTTTGATGAAATGAATCTAATTATATCTTCATTTAATCCCTTAGGCGCTTTTTCCGATTCAATATCAGTGACAAATCCATATTTGTATTCATCTTTTAAATCTTTTTCTATTGATGAAATATCTGTCATCTTTTAAGTCCCCCTCCGAGAATAAATGCTAAAGGAATTTAAGCTTTAAGTTTAAATTTTTTATCATTCGAATTTAGCATATTTTTCTCTTTTTCGTAAGCGTTTTATTATAGCTCTATATGGGTTTAGCTCTCAAATACTTAAACCTATAATAATACATTAAATCCATTCATTTTATAAAGGAGATTTTTGAATAAATTAAAGAATTTTGTTACTAAAAATAATTAAAATTATTTTTAGTAATATAAATAATTCTTGCTAATATTTATTTTCTCTCTTCATTATAGTTATAAGACATGAGATATTAAAGAGTTATTTATCAATTAAAATATTTAATTGATGTATTTTAGCTTTAAAATAAACAATATTTATTGTTATTTTAAAATTATAGCGTTTTTGATATAATAAGAGATGTCGAAATTTATAAAGAGAGGGTTATGGCGTCTTCTAAGCTAGCGCGAGCTCGCACTAACAAAACATCTGTAAAAACGAAAGATCCTTTAGAGGATATTATTAGAGTAATGTCTTATAATATTCATTTAAAAGATTTAGAAAAGAGACAACCTAGAGAGTGTTTGTGGGAGTGTAGAAAAGAGTTTGTAGCGAGTATGTTAAGATTTCATCATATGGATCTAATAGGTCTTCAAGAGCCCACTAAAGATCAATTAAAAGATTTAATGAAAATGCTTCCAGAATATGATTGGCGAGGCATTTGTTTAAGCGATGGAAAAAATAAAGGTTCTATAGATGCTATTGTATTTTTAAAAGATAGATTCAAGCTTTTAGATTCTTCTCATTTTTATCTCTCTCCAACTCCAGATGCTATAAGTCTAGGATGGGAGGCTAAATATATAAGAGGAGTTACTTGGGCTAAATTAAAAGATCTTAAAACAGATCAAATATTTTACTTTTTTAATACTCACTTCGATTATCATTCTATGCTTGCTAGAAATAAAAGCGCTCAGCTTTTAAGAGAAAAAGTAAAACAAATTGCGGGGACTCTACCTTTTATTATAGCAGGGGATTTTAATCTTTTTCCAAAACTCGGTGGTGATGAGACTTATAATATTTTAACAAAAGGCAACTTTTTAATAGATGCTCAATATAAAACAGTTTTTCCTCATCACGGTCCAACAGGATCATGGTCAGGTTTTAAAGAAGCAGGTCAACCTGGCGTAAAACCAGATTACATATTCGTTAATAAAAAGATCAAAGTAAGATCACACGGTATTTTAGCAGATACTTTCGATGGTAAATTTCCATCAGATCATATGCCAGTTGTATCTGAGATCGAAATTAATTAATATTCAATTAACTATTCAATTTATTTTGTCTCTTTAAGAGTTTTCAAGATATTATCTTGAACAGCTGAGATATCTTTATCCGAGTCGATCTCTTTTAAAGCTTTTTTGTTTTTATAATGTTCTAATAGTGGTTTTGTATCTTTGTTATATACAAATAGTCTATTTTTTAAAACTTCTTCAGTATCATCCTCTCTTTGATAAAGCTCGCCTTGGCAGCTATCACAAACACCTTCTTTTTTAGGAGGGATATTTGTTTTGTGATATGAAGTTTGACAGGATTTGCAAATCAATCTACCTGTTATTCTATCAGTTAGCTTTTCTTCACCGATATTTAAATTTAAAGCTACTTTTGTATAATCATTTAAGAGTCTTTCATCTAAGGATTTTGCTTGAATTATTGTTCTGGGAAATCCATCTAAAATATAGCCTGTTAAATCATAGCCTTTATCTTTTATATGAGTAAATAACATCTCAACAACAATATTATCTGGAACAAGATTTCCAC
>JAAKFX010000128.1 GCA_011064865.1 Candidatus Anoxychlamydiales bacterium | reverse complement strand
AATAATAAATAGTTTCCCTGATACCAAATCTTCAAAAATTGCCAAAGAGCGATTGGATTCTCTTGATCGTTAACTTGGAAGACAATGGTTTATTTAAAAGTGCATTTTTGACTCATTTTTTTTTTGCTTTTTTTATAAATTTATATAAACTATTTGCCATTGTTATAATTTTATGAGGTCTACATGAAAATATTAGATATCCTAGCTTATCCTATAGAAAAATTTACGGTAGAGTCTAGAGGTGATTTTGAAAAAATGCTAAAACCTATATTTTTTCTTTCTATAGGTATTTTTACGGCTATTACTGAAAGACATATTTTTCCATCTCTAGAAAAAGATTTAAGTGATGATTATGTGTGGAAAGTAGTTTTTAAATCTCCTGATCAAATAGAGCCCCACTGGTGGGTTGTAACATTAACTTCTTGTACGATACTTTCAAGTTCAGCATTATTTTGTAAAACATTGTTAGAAAGATTTCGATGAAAAATAGCTTTTTTTTAATTCTTCTTCTCTTTACATCGTGTGGTTATCATTTAGGAAGATCTGAAAACACAGAAAAACTCTGTGTATGTGTTCCTTATGTAGAAAATGAGTTTGCTCCTCATTTCACATCAGAGATTATTAAACAGATAACATATTCTCCAACCTTAGTTTATACTTACTCAGATGCTCCATATAGTTTGAGAGTTAAAATTATAGAAGATAGCGTCTCTCAAATAGGATATAGATATGATAGAAATAATCAAAATGTTAGACAAAAAGATTTAAGAGCAACAGAAGGTAGACAAAAAATAACCGCACAGGTTGAAATTATTGAAACAGATACCAATATTTCTAGATTCGGTCCTGTAAATGTTACAGCTTCTGAGGATTTTGATTATGTCGATCAAGATTCTTTAAGTGATCTCTCCTTTATAGACCCAAATGGTGTAAGAACTACAGTTTTATCCTTTTCTCTAGGTCAATTAGAGTCCATTGAAAGCGCAAAAGATGCAGCGTCTAAACCTTTATATGAAAAGCTTGCAAAAAAAATTGTGGATGCTATTTCAGCTTATTGGTAAAAAAAGCTTATGGAAGAGATATTTTGTGAAAAAAAGATTTTTGATGCTCAGTTAGTAAATCTTTATCCAATACTTATTTGGATTAAAGAAAGAGCTTATAAATATTTCCCTCAAAAGGATTTAGAGAAAATTGAGCTAGCTACTGAAGAAGCTATTGTCAATATAATTAAACATGCCTATAGAAAAACTAAAGGTAAAATCGAAATAGAAATTTTAGTCGATAAAAAACATTTTCACTTAACCTTTAAAGATAAAGGTCCTAAATTTAACCCACTTAGCGTTAGAAAAAAAGTTGATGAAACAAAAAGCTTAAAAAAAAGAAAAGAGGGGGGGCTTGGTATATTTTTAATCTTTGAATGTGTTGATGAAGTCAAATATATCCGAAAAGATCCTTATAATATTTTGACACTTCAAAAAAAAAGAAATCCAATGTATTAATATACAATTCGATCAAGATCTGCTCTTGAAATAAAGTATCTTGAAAACTGTAATACTAATTTTCTGCACTCTTGTGGATTTTCATGTTTTTTTCTACAAAAGCTATCCAGTGATCTTGCTGGATCATAACGATCAATTTCAATGTTATCTGGATTTTTAGTATTTGCAAAAAATTGTCGTACTATTTTTCGGCATTTTTCGCTACCACATTGATTTTTTAACCAATGTGTATCAGGTGTTTTGGGAAGGACTCTTTGTACAGATTCAGATGCAGACATAAAAATTTTCTCAAAAATTGAATGAAAATATAAACAAAAATTAGTTTTATTTCTTGAAAAAAAAGAAAAGGGAAGAATTTTTCAATATTTTGTAAATTTTTTTCTTTATTTTCTTGCTGAAAATTAGTTGTTGTTATAATATACCTGCTTTAGGTATATAGAATATAGAAAAAGAAATGGTAATTCGATCATTTAAAGATAGAAATACGAAACAATTTTTTGAAAATGAAAAAATACCAAGAAAAATTGGATGGGCTTTTGTAAATAAAATTGCAAAAAGAAAATTAGATATGCTACATTATGCAAAAAATTTACAAGATTTAAAAAGTCCTCCTAGTAACTGGTTAGAAAGATTCAAAGGCGATTTAAAAGGATATTATAGTATCAGAATTAATAATCAATGGAGAATTATTTTTGAATGGGATATAGAACCCTTTAATGTTAAAATAATAGAGTATCATTAGGAGAAAAAGATGATGAAAAGAAAACCGACTTCACCTGGAGAAATTTTATATGAGGAATTTCTACTTCCTCTGCAAATTACACAAAAAGAATTAGCTAATCATATCGGTTGTGATTATAAAGTTATTAATAGAATAATTAATGAAAAAACAAGAGTATCTGCTGATATGGCTTTAAAACTTTCTCTATCTTTTGAAACAACCCCTGATTTTTGGCTAAATGCGCAACAAGCAGTAGATTTATGGATTTCATCAAAAAAACATTACAAAACTTCATCTATACTAAGACAACATCGTCGCCAAAGAAGAGCGAAAATATAAAAAAAAGGGAAGAATTTTTCACAAGTTATTGATTTTTTTCTATCGCAGTGAGTGTAGCTTCAGTCTCCAACATATCTAAAAGATAGTATTGCAGAACTTTAAGTACATATTTTGGAGTGTTATAAACTCCAGATGTAGTAAAAACTACTTCAAGTGTTGTTTTATTTTGAGCATTTAAAGAAATAAGAACATACGTAACTGGAATATCTTGCTCAGTTTTTGGAACAATCCAAACCATAAATTGTTCATTAAAAAGTGTTACTTTCTCTTGAGATTCAATAACATGAAAGTATTGGGTTAAATCTTCAGGGTCATCTTTAATCTGATCTAAATCATCTAATAGATTTAATTCATGTAAAAGGGCTAGATCAACAGTAATAATCCCATCATGCGCAAGATCCGCAAGATTGGCGATATACTTTTCATATAATTTTTCTATCTCATTCGGGTTTAGCATTTATAAAACGCCTCCATACAATTCTCCCCCTAAATCTTATTTTAACTATTTATAATTACTAGTGTCAAGAATTGCTTTTTTTATTTTATTAATTTGTCAGGTATCTTATTGATGTTTAAAGGTTTTTATTTATAAAAAAATAAATAAATAAAATCAAAAATAAAGCTCTTTGATTTGAAGTAATAACTTGTAATTAGAAAAATAAATAGCTATAATCTCAATATTGGCCGAGGAGCTAAAATGTTAAGGCTTACGTTATTATTTCTTTGTTTTGTTACTTATCTATTTCCTACTCCTTTACAATTAGATATAAATGCTAAAAATGCTATTTTAATCAATGCCGATAATGGGGCTGTTTTATTTGAAAAAAAAGCAGATGAGATTATTTATCCGGCAAGCATTACTAAGGTATTCTCCCTATGGTACATAGTAGAAAATTATATCGATCTTTTAAATAGAAAATTTGAGGCTTCTAAAAATGCACTATATGTAGTCGAGCCTCAAAAAAAAATAACCTCAAATAAAATCCGATCCTTTCGATGTTAAGTTAAGATCGATAGCATCTGGAAATGAAGGAGAGGGCAGAAAAAAACTGTTTATTAA
>JAAKFX010000127.1 GCA_011064865.1 Candidatus Anoxychlamydiales bacterium | reverse complement strand
TATTTTTTATTAGATCTATATCTTGTTTTTTATGAATCCCTAAAAATAGATATTCTTGAGGTTTATTCTCAGATATCAATTTTATTGGAAGATCAAGTTTTGATTTAACTTTTAGAGTTTTTGTCTTTTCAAATTTTATATCGATCTGATCTTTTGATAAAAAATTTTCAAAATATAAAAAAGCATTTTTTTCTCTTATATGTATTTTGTAAGAGATATAACCATTTTGAGCATGAAAACAAACTTTTATATCTCCATTTGATAAATTTTGAAAAATTGTAAAATTTTTAACAGGCCCAATAAAGTCTAAAGAAATTTTAAAACTTTTTTCTGAGTTTAAATCTTTAAAAACTAATAGCGCTGGAAAAATTTGCACAAAGTATGATGTGTTTACAATCAAAAATTTAGATCCATATCTATGGGATAGTAAATTGAACTTTTGTTTTATTTTTATCTGCATAGCTCTCCCAAAATATAATCATCCATGTTTTTTACAAATTTGACATCTAGAATCTCATTTGATTTTATATCTTCAGATTTAGGTACGTATACTAAAAGATTGTTCAAGGTAGAGCCAATAAAATAATCATCTTTAATATTTTCAAAAAGAACTTTCATTTCTCTTTTAATAAATTTTTCTCTTCTCCCAAAGCCTATTTTTTTAGCTATTTCTGATAATCTGTTTTTTCTCTCATCAATAATTTTTTTATCTACTTCTTCTTTAAATTTTGAAGCCCCAGTATCAGGTCTTGCACTATATGGAAAAACATGAACCTTTGTAAATTGAGCTTTTTTTACAACTTTAATTGTATCTTCAAAATCTTCATCTGTTTCAGATGGAAATCCCACAATTACATCTGTCATAAATGTAAAGTGAGGATCTTTTTTAGTTAATTTGTCTATTTTTTGTAAAAAAAGATTTGAATCGTATGCTCTATTCATCTTTTTTAAAATTCTATCAGAGCCGGATTGAAGTGAGATATGTAAATATCTCGACATCTTGTCAGAAGATGTCAAAATATCGATAACTTCATCTGTTATATGCTCAGGATTTATGGAAGATAGCTTTATTCTTTTCAAATCTTTTATTTGATCAATCTTTTTTAAAAGCTGAGCAAATGAGATATCAGAGCTATAATCTCCTAAATTTATCCCCGTTAAAACTATTTCTTTATAGCCATTGTCTACCAAACCGGATATTTCAAATATTATATCATCAACTTCTCTAGATCGAGATCTACCTCTTTTGAGAGGAATAATACAAAACGTACAAAATGAATTACAGCCATCTTGAACCTTTATAAATGCTCTTGTGTGATTATCAAAATTTTTAATTAAAAATTTTGGGATTTTTCTATTAGGAAATATTTGATTTACTAATAAATGTTTCTGAGTATTTGGAATAATTTTAACATTTGCACTTATATCATCTGCGATATCACTTCCAATACAGCCCGTTATGAAAAATCTAGCCTTTGTATTTTGCTTTTTCAAAGATTTGATTGCATGAAGAGATTTTTTATCTGCATTTTTTGTAACAGCGCATGCATTGACAATACAAATATCTGCTATCTCCCCCACTTGAGCTTGAGCCAAACCTAAAGTCTTTAACTGATCAATGTATGCCTGCGATTCATATTGATTCGCCTTGCAGCCTAAAGTTAAGATTTTAAATTTTTTTTTCATTTATTTTTGTAAATTTTTGAATTTGAAGTAAAAATATATCAAAAATAATAAAAAACAGCATGAAAAAAAAATTAAAGATATCTATAATAATTTCTATATCAAAAGTAAATTAAGAGGTTATATCAAATGGACGGTTTCATCCCAGCAGCAAATATGAGTTTTTCGCAATCTGTACTCTACATATTTTTTGTCTTCAATGCTATAGGAGAAATTCCAGTTTTTGTATCTCTTCTTGCCAGATATAGCCACAAAAAACAAATTAAAATTATAATTAGAGAGCTCGTCATAGCTTTAGTTGTTCTTCTTTGTTTTGCTTTTTTCGGAAAAAGAATGCTTGAAGCTTTACAAATCTCTACTTATACAATAGGGATGGGAGGAGGACTGCTTCTAATAATCATAGCTCTAAATATGATTTTTCCAAAACTCGAGCATGCTAATAAAAAAGATCTCCATGGCCATGAACCATTTATCATCCCACTTGCAATACCGGGCCTCGCTGGACCCGCTACTATTGCAGCTATGTTTATTTTATCAGCTCAAGTAGGCCCTCTCGTTACAGCAGGAGCTCTACTGATCGCTTGGATACCATCTTTAATTTTACTTCTTGCAGCTTCTTTCATTAAAAGAGTACTTGGAGACAAAGGTATTTTAGCTGTAGAAAAAATCGGTGGTATGATCATCATTCTTTTAGGAATAGAGATGTTTACAAAAGGTGTTATAGATCTTGTAAAAGCTAAATTTGCACTTTAATTGATTTTTTTTGAAAAGATAATTTTAGATACTTAAAAAACAAATCTACTGAAAATTTGATTTGATAGATCAGTCTATAAACATTTCAAGTTTTTTCTCTAAAATTTTAGGAATTTCAGCTTCTATCAAGATATCATTATCTTTGTAATCTATAGAAATTATCCTACCCTCTTTGATAATTTCGGAGACTAGTTTGTAGTAGCTTTGAGGAACTTTTAGCTTCACTATTTTTCTAAGACTTGAAATCTCCATTATTATTTTATCGATGAGATCATCAAGACCTTGCTTTTTTAAAGCGGAGATTTCAACAGTTTTAGGATAGTTAATTTTAAAATATGAAATGATAGATGGATCTTTTATCTCATCTATCTTATTTAAACATGTGATAATAGGCTTTTCATCAGCTTTTAGCTCTTTTAATACCTCCATCGATGCTTTTGTCATATCTTTAACTGCTTTAGATGATACATCAATTATATGAATCAAAATATCAGACTCTGTAGCTTCTTCTAAAGTACTTTTAAAAGCTGCTATTAAAGAGTGAGGAAGTTTTCTTATAAAACCCACCGTATCTGTTAGAACAATCTTTTGTTGATTAGGCAGTATATACTTTCTGGTTGTTGTATCTAATGTAGCAAAGAGTTTATCTTCTACTAAAACATTAGCATCTGTTAAAGCGTTCATCAAAGTAGATTTTCCTGCATTTGTATAACCGACAATTGCAAAAGATGGAATTTTAATTTTCTGTCTTTGTTTTCTTTGAAGTTTTCTTTGCTCTTTTATTTTATCTATATTTTTTTGAAGATCCGATATTCTTTTTTTAAGAGTTTGTCTATCAATCTCGATTTGTTTTTCCCCTGCACCTTTTAAATACCCTCCAGATTTACCACCTGTTCTTTGACGAGATAAATGTGTCCACATTCTTTTAAGACGAGGAAGTTCATATTTCAATTGAGCGAGTTTTACCTGAAGCTTTGATACATTTGATCTTGCATGAACTGCAAAAACCCCTAAGATTAGCTCTGTTCTGTCTATTACTACTTTTTTTATAATTTTTTCTAAATTTCTTTGTTGATGAGGAGCAATATCAATATCGAAAATAACGATATCAATATTTAGATCTTCACATATATTTTTTATCTCTTCGACTTTTCCAGAACCTAAATATGTAGCAGATTCAATCCTTCTAATT
>JAAKFX010000126.1 GCA_011064865.1 Candidatus Anoxychlamydiales bacterium | reverse complement strand
CTTTATATCTATGTAGTAAATATTTCAGTATTCAAGATGGATTGTATTTCGCTTTGGCACACAAAGTTACATTAGCTTTTTCAATATCAATAATAGTTTTAAAACTTGCAAATCTTATCAAAGATCGTTTTTTCAATAAGAAAGATAAAGATGATAATGCTACAAATGATCCATCTAGTAGAGTGAGTAGTTCAACATCTTCAGGTGGTAGAGGAGTAGAAGAAAGGATGGGTGCGACAGTAAACTCTTATAATGATCCATCTTTAAAACCTCCAGCTGAAAGAAGAATTTGGGATATAGATTAATAGACGTCTTTTAAATAACGCTTTTCTCTAATCAAGTTTTTGAAAAATGCTCTAGCATCTGTCTCATTAAGCCCGCCTTCTTCCATAAATATTTTTTGCATATTTTCATCAACTGTTCTTGCCATTAAAAGACCACCACAAATATAGATAATAGCCCCTGAGTGAATCCATTGCCAAATATCTGATGAGTTTTCTAAGACTTTGTCTTGAACATAGATTTTATCTTCTTGATCTCTAGAAAAAGCAGTTGTTAGACGGAGAAAATTATTATCAACTAAATCTTTAAAATAATCTTCATAGTAATAATCTGTTTTAGAATTTCTCTCTCCAAAAAATAGCCAGTTTTGACCTTCAGCTTTAGAAAAATAACGATGATCTAAAAATGCTTTAAAAGGAGCGAGCCCGCAACCTGAGCCTATCATTATAATTGGTGTGTTTGGATCTTTTGGTAGTCTAAATCCATGCGATGGTTGAATATATATTGGAATTGGAGTTTTTATAGTTTTTGATAACTTACATAAAAATTCAGTGGCAACTCCATTTCTGCTTATTTTACTAAGCTCATATGACACATGTGTGATTAAAAGATGCATCTCATTTGATAAAACATCTAAAGATGATGCTATAGAATAGAGTCTTGGTAGTATAGGAAGTAAATATTTACACATATCATTAGCAGATATCTTATGTTTAGGATAAAGCTTTAAAATATCCCAAATATGATGCGATGTAGAGAGCTGTTTTATCTCATCTATATTTAATTTTGGATCAAAAAGTTTTATGAAATGTGGATTAGCTTTTGTAATATTCGCTTTTTTTGTTAAAAAATCTATTAATTTCATTTCTTGATTAGATCGAGGATCTATGATTTTTTCATCCAACTCTTTTTTCATGTAATTTAGAGTCAAATCAACAATTCTCGGATCATTTTCAACTAAAATAGCTACGCTATCTCCTGGCTCAAATGTAATATCTGCATCTTTAATATCTAAAGTTATATGATATGTTTTTTTGCTAGAGCCTTCTTTAGTTAAAAGTTCTCTATGTACAATTCTAGATATGAATGGATTTTTTATACTGAAAGTTGTCATTTTTTACTTTATTTTCCTTCTGCAACCATATATCTTAATTAAAAAAGTAACACATAGGAGAAAATCAATGCGCTATCTTTTGTTCATATTATTACCCTTTTTGCTAAATAGTTGCAATTTCGAAAACGGGGCTCAAAAAAATTATATAATTTCTCAAATGAAAGATTCAGAAAAAGCAGAAGATAATGACAGCCAAAATTAATCTTTTTGTTTGATAAACATTGAGAGATCTTTTTTCTCTAGCTGTTTTTTTATTTCATTTATTTTTTTATTAGAAATTGAGCCTAAAAATTCTATAGCATTTAAAAATCTAGCTCTTACTCTATCCTTTTTTAAAATTTCACAAGATTTAAAAAGAGGGGGCCCGAATTTTTTACCCATGATTGTAGCATATAAAAGTGGCATAACTATTTTTTTGTGATGAATTTTAAAAAGATCCGCTATCTCATGTGATGTTTTTTCAATATTTTCAGCTTTTAACATATCTTGTTTTTCTAAAAGTAGCATCATTGCATATAAAATTATAATAGCTTCATTTTTCGCTGTTTGTTTAACAGTGAAAAGCTCGTCTGTGTAATTTAGATGATTTATAAACATGAAATCAAATAACTCCATAAACTCCATAAAAGTTTTCATCCTTGTATGACAAAGAGGAATTAGCTTTTTGAAAAAATCATCATTGAATTGCCATTTTTTTAATCTATCTAACAAATCTTTTTCACTAAGAGTATTTATAATATATTGCTGGTTTAACCAATCTAGCTTTTGAATATCGAAAAATGCTCCAGATGTACCTATTCTTGTTGGATCAAAATTTTTTACAAAATCATCAAATGAGTAAATCTCTTTTTCATCTTTTGAAGAGTAGCCCATAAGGGTTAAAAAATTTGTAAGAGCATCAGATAAATAGCCCGTCTCTTTAAAATAAAATGTAGATGTTGGATTTTTTCTTTTAGATAGTTTTTTACCATCTTTGCCAAGCAGCAAAGGCATATGCATGAAAGTCGGTTTATCCCAAGAAAACGCTTCATATAAAAGTATATGTTTAGGTGTTGAGCTTATCCATTCATCACCTCTAATTACATGTGTGATTTTCATTAAATGATCATCGACAATATTTGCTAAATGATATGTCGGAAAACCATCAGATTTTAAAAGCACTTGATCATCAATATCAGCTAGTGGTGTCGTAATTGTTCCTTTGATTGCATCTTCAAATACACACTCTCCTGTCAGTGGTACTTTGAGTCTGATAACATAGCTTTGTTTTTCATCTAATCTTTTTTGAATCTCTGCATCAGATAAATTTCTATATCTTCGATCATAGCCAGATGGCGTTCCTGTTGTTTTTGCAACCTGGCGCATCTCATTTAACTCTTCTTTAGTTGCAAAACATCTATAAGCTTTTTTCTCTTCAACTAGTTTTTCAGCATATTTTTTATAAATTGAGAGTCTCTCTGATTGTCTGTAAGGTCCAAAAGTCCCTCCAATATCAGGACCTTCATCCCAATGAATATTTGCCCATTTTAAAGCTTCAAAAATATTTTTTTCAAAAGTTGGGTGAGATCTCGTTTGATCGGTATCTTCAATTCTTAAAATAAATTTTCCATTATACTTTTTTGCAAAAGCTAAATTAAAAAGAGATATATAAATTGTGCCTACATGAGGATCGCCAGTTGGAGATGGTGCTATTCTAACTCTTACATCTGTCATTTTTATAACCTTTAAACTTTAGACATATATTTTGATCGTATATTAAATTTTAATCAAACCCTTTGTCGTTAATTTCAGTTAAATATGCTAAATCTTTTGTGATATTTAAAGCTTCTACAAGTTGCAGATCATTTTGAGAAAAAAGCTCAACTGATTTTGCTTCAAAATTTTTATTTGCTATCTCTTTTAAAAAGTTTTGATAGTTTTTGTTATTTTCGATTCTGTTTTTTGAGTTCGTTTTTAAAATATCTAAATATTGAGTATATGACGTTATTTTTTGCTGTAAATTATGTTTATAAAGAAGAGAGAGTGGCTGTATGTTCATTTTCAGAAGCGCACGAAAGATATATGGAAAGAGATGAGCGTTCACTTTCGGGGTGTTGACGCGCCTTCGGGATGGTATATCAGCAGGGATGAAAGAGGGCTTCTATCTTGGTAAACGCGCTGCCATTGCAGCCGTCAAAGATGATGGGTAAACACTACCCCGTCCACCCTGTCTTGAAAGCCCTGCTGGAGGCCGCCAGGAAGATGCACCGA
>JAAKFX010000125.1 GCA_011064865.1 Candidatus Anoxychlamydiales bacterium | reverse complement strand
TAAACAAGTTTTACAAAAATAGAAGTAATTTTTTTCTAATTTAGAAGAGCAGTGAAGACACAGATGTGGATAAAATAGATTTAAGATATTCGATAAGCTGTTTTTGAAGATATTTATCATGTGGTTTTTTCTTTTTAAAGTAAATTTGAAAGCATACAGAAAAACAATGAAAAAATAAATAGTCTTTAATTGAATTCTTGGTATAATTATATACTTTTATTTCTAAAATCTAAAAAAGGTTTTTATGAAAAAAGTAAATTTTTATTTAAAAAAACTATTATTCACATGCTTATGCTCAATTTGTTTTTTTCAAGTATCAAAAGTTGAATCAAGCGAAATACCAGAAAATAATTTGCGTATTATAGAACTTTTCCCAAACACTTGGTTAGATTGTCCGGGAATAGAACCTGCAATTCCTTCAGATTATATTATGAAATTTGCCGATTATGATTTTTATATGTTATGGGGCAAGAAAGAAGATTTAGAAATAATTTCTAAAAGTAAAAAAGGTCACGATTTTCCTATAAATTCACCTGTTTTTAATATAGCATTATCAGAGACCATTATCCAAACTGGACCTACTAGTTTTTCTAAAGAAAATTATTCAAAAGAAGAAATCAAAGAGCTCAAAAAATTAGGACTGACAGATTTTGTAAAACACAAAACCACATGGGGAGATTATCCTGTTTTAACCATAACATTAAAAAAGACTAGTGGAGAAAGAGCTTATCTAGCGTGGATTGGGCTAAACTCTGAGGGACATGTCTGGGAAGTAAATCTTATCTCTCCCCTAAATAAAGAAAAAGAAAATGCAAAATTATGGAATGAATTTATAAACAATACCAAGCAATTGCCTGAACCTGAATATTTTATTGCTAGAGGAATGGATATGAGAGATGGATATACCAACTATAAAATAGCCACCGCATCTATGAAAGTCTTTGCAGAAAAAAAAGTAAATAATCAAATGGCAATAATGGTAAAACCTCTAAAATCTTACATAACTTTTAAATTAGATCGTGTTGAAGAAGGTTTTATAGGAACACAATGGAAATTTGCGCACCCTTGTATTAAAGTTCATGGCTGTTTAACAGAAAAAAATGGTAATAGTAAAAATATAATTGATACTGTAATTACAGTTTTACCAAAAAAAGTAGTTGATTTTTCATTCGATTTAAATCAAAAAGAACATGCAGAAAACGTTGTCATCTTCACAGATCATTCTAAAGCCCCTATTAATTTTAAAACAGAATCTTGAAAAAGAGGTAAACAAAAGTTATATCCTCAAAGAGTTCTAAATTTCCATTGAGTTTATATATTTATTTGTTGATTTCATCCATTGGTAGATTTTTCGCTTTCAACTATTTTTAAGGCTTCTTCGTATGTTTCTTCGTGGATTGTTTTTAATACTTCTTCTTTGTCTGAGATATCGTAAAACACTTTCCCGTAATAAATTGAAACAAAATCGATAGAATCTTTTTTAATTTTTTCTCTTACTTTGAAAGATATTGCAATATCAATATCTTTCACTTGAAATGGAAATTCATTTAAATAAGGACGAATTTGTTCATTAGAATTAATATTAGATAAAAACTTATGTACGCTATAAACAATTAATTCTCTTCCCTCTTTCATATTTATCTCATAATTACACACAAAGCTAATAGCAAGTTTTTTAACATCATACATCAGTTCTCCACCATGACCGATCATGTATAATCCTTTTTCACTTTTTAAAGCATTTGCCGTTTTTTTTATTACTTCATCAGATAAATGAACATATTTCGGTTCATTTTTATAATCAAATATTGGTGACGATTTACAACTTGTCAACAAGCAAAAACATTTTAAAACAATTAAACTCATTAACTTTATTTTCATTATTCATCCTCAAGCATAAATTTTCTAATATGGCCTTTTAAATTCTCTTTATAAACAGGATGTTGAAAGCCATGAACATGTCTATCTTCATATCCACTAGAATCTAATACTGAAATGCTGTCTGAGAATCTTCTTCTATTCGCAAAATCAACCTTTGTAATAGCATCCTTATCAGCTGGATAATGATTAATATCTTTTACAAAAGATCTAGGAATAAATGACGGAGGAGCAAAAGCAACTACACTTATTCTATCCCTATATTTTCTTTCAACACCATCCAAGGCATTTCTTGTGTTTATTACTGCCTCACTGTGAGGAATGTGCAAAATTTGATTTCTCTCATCTTTATCCAAATATTTAATCCACTCTTTTTGCATTAACTTACTTGCTTTAGATTTTATACCTAAAAATAGAGACATAGCACCTCTTAAGGGATCAGATCCCACTCCTATATGCTCATTATAAATAACATGAATGTTACTATTATTATTCATTTTTGACAAATAATTAGCTGATGATTTTGCATCATCAAATGTATTATAAATACCATTTGAAAAATAAATTCTTTTATTAGGAGATATTTCTTTTTTATTTAAATCAAAAACTTGTGTAGGCTTTAATCCAGAAGCTTCATCCATAGCTTTATAAAACAATGGATTTGGAAGATGATATAGCCCATATAAATCTACCTTGATAAGAGGATCATTCAATACAAATGCATATAGATTCAAACCATCTTTAAAACCTTCCGGATCGGGAGTAACCCATCTGCCATAATCGGTATTATAATATCTTCTTCCAAAATATATCAAGCTAGATTCATCCTTCCTTTTGGAAGAAAACCTCCAATTATTTTTTATTTGAGATTCTGGATATTCAACTTTATTTTTAAATATTTTTTCTTCACCAAAAGCAGAATATCTATATGTTTCGACATTATTATTATCTAAAATAGCACATGCAACATTGCCTTGAATATCATGAATAGGAACATACACATTATTATCAATTTCCAAAGATATAGCAGCTCCAATTTCAGCTAAATTACTATTTCCTAGAACTCTAAGTTCTTTAAATATATTTTGGCTATCTAAAACGGCTATTTCATTTTGATTATCATATAAATACTTATCATCACTTTTTTCTTCCCACTCGGATGAAAACCAATAATTGACATATTTAATATATTTTTTAAAAGTTCTCCTATGAAGTGCATCATATTCAAATTCAAGCTTATAATCATTTGTTTTTTCGATAGAAACAAGCCTGTCTAAAGCATCATATTTATAAAAGATATCTCCATCTGATATCTGTTTATGTTGAGGATTACCATTTGGATCATACGTTGTTTCATCACTAGCAGTTTTTATAACTTGATTTAAATCGTTGATCTCATAGAAGTCGTTATTCTTTTCAAGCCTATTATTATGAGAATCATAGCTATAATCCTTTGTAAATAAACCCTCTTCTTTTGTTAATTGTTTTAGAAAATCATATTCATATTTAGATGTATCTTTGCTAAAAGCTGTTTTATATGTCATCTGATTAATTGTTCCATCTAGATTGAAAAGATCAATTGTTTGAGTAAAATGACGGGTTTCAAGTTTTATTTTCCTACCAATAATGTCAAAATCTTGCTGTAGAGAGCCCCTGTTAATAAGACTTTGATGTAGTATATTACCATCTAAATCATAATTTAAATATTCATGCCTATATAACTCAAATCCACTTGAATCTTTTCTTATAACTTTTTTAAGATGATACGGATCATATTCATATTCTATAGAAG
>JAAKFX010000124.1 GCA_011064865.1 Candidatus Anoxychlamydiales bacterium | reverse complement strand
TTATCATCTCAGCTTTATCTCAATTCTCTGGATAGCGATGCTTTTAGGCTTTTTTCAAGATCTATTATCATCTAGCTTTTTTGGGATTAATGCATGTTTATATCTCATATCGGCTATAGTTTTATTTAAGGAAAAAAAATATTTTAATGATAAACCGATCGCTCTATCAATTTTCACAGCTATATTTTCATTGATTTTCTCTCTTTTCAGCCCTATTTTATTTTTTATATTCGATAAAAAGATAAATTTGTCTATAAAGTGGATTATAACTGATATAATAGTATATCCTATATTGGATGGCATTTATGCATTTGTATTTTTTGCTATGCCAATACTTTTTTTTGAATATGTTAGAAAAATTGGGTATAAAAGCTTATGGATGAATTTCAAAATGATTTTTCAAAGATCACGCTAGTAGCTATTCAAGCTGCTTTAAAAGCTGGTGAGATTTTAAAATCAGGCTTTAGATCTGAGTTTAAAATAGATAAAAAAGAGGGAAAACATAATCTTGTAACAGAATATGATCTTTTATCTGAGACGAACATAATTGCATTTATTAAAGAGCGATTTCCTGATCATAGTATATTGTGTGAAGAAGAAGGCCTGTTTAATAAAAAAAGCGAATATAAATGGATTATAGATCCTTTAGATGGAACTGTAAATTTTGCTCACTCAATCCCAATGTTTGCTGTGAATATAGCGGTTAGTAAAAATGATGAAATTATATCTGGTGTAACCTATCACCCTCTTATAAATGAGCTGTTCATTGCTGAAAAAGGAAAAGGAGCTTTTTTAAACGGTAAAAAACTAAAAGTGACAAACACTAAAAAATTAGATGATGCAATTTTAGCAACAGGCTTTCCATATGATTTATCAAAGAATCCTAATCAATGTATTGAAAGATTTATTAACATTTTAAAATTGGGAATTCCTGTTAGAAGGATTGGTGCAGCTAGTCTTGATCTTGCATATGTTGCAGCAGGTAGATTTGATGTTTTTTGGGAAACTGGACTAGGTCCTTGGGATTGTGCTGCTGGGATTTTGCTAATTGAAGAAGCAGGCGGGAAGATCACTAATTACGATGGCTCAAAAATTACTACTTTGCAGAACAAAAATGCTATAATAGCGAGCAATACACACTTGCATGAAGAATTTTTTAAACAAATAAAAAACGTATGATTATAGACGGCAAAAAAATAGCTAAAGAGATTACGGATGAGCTAAAGGAAAAGATCTCAAAACTAGATAAAAAACCAAATCTAAGTGTTATCTTGGTTGGGAATAATCCAGCATCTTTAATTTATATAAAGATGAAAAAAAAGGCTTGTGCAAAAGTTGGTATAGATTTTGATCTTTATCATTTTAAAGAAGATGAAAAAGAAGATGTTATTCTTGATAAGATAGACAATCTAAACTCAGATGCAAAGGTAAGTGGTATTTTGGTGCAAATGCCTCTTCCTAAACACATAAATTCTTCGAAAGCAATACAGAGACTTGATCCTACAAAAGATGTCGATGGTTTTCATCCAATAAACGTTGGAAAACTTTTAATCGGCGATGATAGCGCAGTTGTATCTTGTACTCCCCTTGGCGTAAAAACTCTACTTCAAAAATCAAATATTGAAGTTGAATCTAAACATGTGGTTATTGTTGGAAGATCAAATATAGTCGGAAAACCCCTAGCCGCTTTATTAATGCAAAAAAAGCCAAATTGCAATGCAACTGTAACTGTTGCACATAGTTATTCAAAAGGACTCAAAGATATTACAAGATCCGCAGATATATTAATTGCAGCGATAGGAAAACCTAATTTTATAACTCAAGATATGGTAAAAGAGAATACAGTTGTAATAGATGTTGGAATTAACTATGTTTTGCAAAAAGCTGAAAAAACAAAAATTATAGGAGATGTAGATTTTGAAAATGTTTCAAAAATAGCATCTCACATCACGCCTGTTCCAAAAGGAGTTGGTCCTATGACGGTTGCAATGCTTGTTCAAAACACCTACACATGTTTCTTATAGAAAAGCTTATGAAAGATAAAATTGTTCAAGGTACTTTAAGAACAAATCCTCGAGGGTTTGGATTTGTAGTTGTTGAAGATAAAAATATCAAAGATATTTTCATCCCTAAAACTCAAATGAAAAATGCAGTTGATGGAGATATTGTTGAAGTTCAAATAAAACAGATAACAGCTAAAGGCTTAGACGGAACAATACTCAAGATTGTCAAAAGAGAGCGAACTCATTTAGCTGGAATTGTCTATTCTAAGCATAAAAAGAAAAACTCTTATGCAATGTACGTTCCTATTTTAGGCTCAGATTGGTCTGTTATTTTAAAAACAGATAAAAAACTAAAATATGGCGATCGCGTTATTATGGAAGTTGAAAACTGGGAAGACAAAACTGAAAATACGATTTGTAAAATGACAAAATACCTATCGCATATATCTGATGTTGGAAAAGATGATGAAGCTGTTATAGCAGAGTTCAATATAAAAGAAGAATTTGCAAAACAAGCTATAAAAGAGGCTGAAAAGCTCAAAATAACTGAAGAAGATCTAAAAAAAAGAAAAGATTTAACTCACTTAGAAACTATTACAATAGATCCAATTGGAGCAAAAGATTTTGATGATGCTGCTGCAATTTCAAAAGATAAAGAGAATAATTTTCATCTAGCTGTGCATGTCACAGATGTCGCTCACTTTGTAAAACCAAATTCTTTTTTAGATAAAGAGGCTGCTAAAAGATCAAACTCCACCTATTTTATCGATAAATGCATTCCGATGCTGCCTGAAGAGCTCTCTTCAAATCTCTGCAGTTTAAAAGAAAATGAAGTTAGGCTCACAGTTTCTGTTTTAATGACATTTTGCCCTAAAGGAAAGCTAATAAAGTATGAAATTGTAAGATCTTATATTAAAAGCAGAAAAAGATTTACTTATGAAGAGGCTAAAAAGATATTAGATTCTAAAAAAGATCATAAATATAAAAAACAATTAGAGCAGATGGTAGAGCTTTGTAATATCTTAAAAAAACAAAGATTTGAAAGAGGCAGTATAGATTTTGCTTTAGCTGATTCTAGAATTATTTTAGATAAAGATAAAAATCCTGTGGATATTGAAATAGTAGAGTACGATATAACGCATCAACTAATCGAAGAGTTTATGTTAAAAGCTAATGAAACTGTCGCTACACATATGAGCAGACTTGGAAAAAACATAATTTACAGAATTCATGAAGAGCCCTCATATGAAGATTTTAATGACTTTTTTCAAATAGCCATATCTTTAGGATTTGATCTTCCATTGCATCCTAAACATGAAGATATTCAAAATCTATTTGTACAGGCAAAAGATTCAAAATATTTACATCTTTTATCTATAGCTTTTATAAAAAATTTGAGACTAGCTTGCTACTCCCCTATAAATATTGGTCATTTTGGACTAGCTCTCAAACACTACACTCATTTCACATCACCAATTAGAAGATATACAGATCTCATAACTCAAAGAATTCTATTCGATGAAGAAGATAAAAATATAAATTTAAATGAAATAGCTCAAATTTGTTCTGAAAATGAAAGGCTCTCTTTTAAAGCTGAAAGCTCATTGAAAACCTTAAAAAAATTAAGATTTTTGAAAAGGATAATAAAAAAAGATCCTAATAAAGTATTTAAAG
>JAAKFX010000123.1 GCA_011064865.1 Candidatus Anoxychlamydiales bacterium | reverse complement strand
CTCTAGGCCCCAAAGGAAGAAATGTAGCACTAACATCTTGGGCTAATCCAAAAATAACAAATGATGGAAGCTCTGTTATCGATGAGGTTGAGCTAAAAGATGATTTTGAAGATGTGGGAGCGAGACTTGCAAAAGAGGCTGCAACGAAGATCAAACAGCTATGTGGGGACGGAACAACAACAGGGGTAGTAATTTTAAGATCAATTGTAAATGAAGGGCTGAAACACATAGTAGCTGGAGTATCTGAGATTCATATAAAAAGAGGTTTAGAAAAAGCTCTAAATTTAGTTTTAGAAGAGATTGATCAAATCTCAACTAAGATCAGTAGTGATGAAGATATAAAAAACATAGCTACGGTATCGGCATCTGGCGATGCTAAAATAGGCTCGGATATATTAACTAGCTTTAAAAAAGCTAAAACTATATCTAGCATTACAATTGAAGATGGCCAAAAAAACGAAACAGAAATAGAGAAAAAAGATGGAATGGAAATTGAAAGAGGATATTTGAGTCCCTATTTTTGCACAGATGCAAAAAAGATGATAGTTGAGATGTCAAATCCTAAAATCTTAATTACCGATAAAAAAATAAATTCTATTCAAGATATCCTGCCTCTTTTACAAACAGCGGCATCTACATCAAAAGAGCTATTAATCATAGCAGACGAGATAGACTCGAACACACTCGCTACTTTAGTTGTTAATAATTTAAAACAGACTCTAAAAGTAGCTGCAATAAAAACACCAGGTTTTGGAGATCAAAAAAAGGATCTTTTAGAAGATTTAGCTCATCTAACAGGTGCTACATATATTACTAAAGACAAAGGTCTTGTTTTAAAAGATGCTACTTTTGAAGATCTAGGCTCCTCGGAAAAACTTGTAATTGCAAAAGATAAAACTATTTTCATTGGAGCTAATGGAAAATTTTTACAAAAAAGAATAGATCAACTAGAAAATGAAAAACAAAATTTAGAAGAAAAACATGAGATTGAAAGATTGAATAAAAGAATAGCGAAATTAACAGGTGGAATTGTAGTAATTAAAGTAGGAGCAGCAACAGAGACAGATCTAAAAGAGAAAAAACAAAAGTATGAAGATAGTTTAAATGCAACAAAAGCAGCAATAGCACATGGCGTAGTGCCAGGTGGAGGCATAGCGCTTTTAAGAGCTTCTATGCAGCTCGATAAATTCTCTTATTCAAAAGAAGAAAAAACTGGAGCCATGATATTAAAAAAAGCAGCACTAGCGCCTATCAAACAGATAATTTCAAATGCAGCTTTAGATTATCATCTAATATTAGAAGAACTTTTGAAAAAAGATAAAAACTTTGGTTTTAATGTCCTTTCAGAAAAGATTGAAGATTTTTTAAAAAGTGGAATTATAGATCCTGTAAAAGTTGTAAAAACAGCGCTTATTCATGCAGTATCTAGTGCAAAAATTATACTGCTTACAGATGCTATTGTTGCAGATGCAAAAGATGAAAAAGAGAAAAAATAATTTTTTATTTCAAAACCCTTAAGATTTATATCTTAAGGGGTTTTTCATTGACAGATCTAAGGAGTTTTTATATCTTCAAAAAGTAAATACTAATTAGGCCTAACATGAAACATTTTTATCTAGCAGCTATTTTTTTTATTTTAACATCTTTTTCATTTCAAAATTTTAACGTTGATGATTTGGAAAAAGAATCTATTCTTTATAACTCTGAAATTCTTGCTAAAAACTATTCTGGAAATAAAGATCAGTGGCAACATGAATATGGTCTTCCGCATCCTAAACAAATTTGCGCAAGAACTTCTGTCTGGTTAGATTCTTATGCAAGAGCGATAATAACAAAAGGCAAAACTAGTGTTATTCAAACTCTAGCAGACAAAAAACTTTGGCAAATTTTAACTGATATTGGAATCGAGGGGATACATACCGGTCCGATGAAAGAAGCCGGTGGAATTGTAACGGGCACACACACACCTTCTGTCGATGGAGGCTATGATCGAATGAGTTTAAAAGTAGATCCGAATTTTGGAACGAAAGATGAGTATCTTGAAATGGTTAAAACAATTCACTCATTTGATGCTGCGATTGTTGGAGATTTGATTCCAGGCCACACAGGTCTTGGTTACGATTTTGTTTTAGCTTTGATGAATTTTAAAGACTATCCAGGACTATATAACATGGTAGAAATTGCTGAAAAAGATTGGTCGATTTTACCAAATGTATCTGACGGAGAGTTTTCTAAAAATTTAAGTTTTGTCGAGGTGGATAAATTAAAAGAAAAGAAATACATAGTTGGCAGACTTCAAAATGTTATATTTGCAGAGCCTGGAATAAAAGTTACAAATTATGATGCTACAAAACCGATAATTGGCGTTGATGGGAAAAAAAGAAGATGGGTCTATCTTCACTATTTTAAAGCAGGTCAACCATCGCTCAATTGGCTAGATCCAACCTTCGCAGCGAACAGATTAATTGCTGGAGATATCATGCAATCTGTTGGAGTTTTGCAAAATGATGGACTTAGATTAGATGCTAATGCGTATTTAGGAGTTGAGATGAGACCTGGCAATGAAAAGGCTTACTCCGAAGGTCATCCTCTCTCACTCGTTTCTACAAATTTAATCTCAATGCTAACTAGAAAGCTTGGAAATTTTTCTGAACTCTATGGAGGATTTACATATCAAGAGCTAAATTTAACATATGAAGATATGAAAACAATGTTAAAATTAGGTTCTGATTTTTCTTATGATTTTATTACTAGAACAGCATACTGCCATGCTTTAATTTCTAAAGACGCAGATTTTTTAAGGCTCAATTTAGCTTTGATGAGAGATGCTAAAATCAATCCTATTAGATTTATTCATGCGCTTCAAAACCATGATGAGATTACATATGAGTTGCCTGAGTTTAGTATCAATGCTGAAAAAGAGTTTACATACAAAGGGCAAAAATATTCTGGAAAAGATATTAGAGAAAAAATAAGAGATGAAGATTTTTCAAAAATATTAACTAAAAAGACTCCTTATATTCTACCGAGTGGAAATGGACCTTGTACAACTATGGTAGGACTTTGCGCAGCAGCTTTAGGATACAAAGATATTTTTAATATGACAAAAGATCAAAAAGCGCTGGTGAAAAAAGCGCATCTACTTTTGACATTTTTTAACGCTATTCAACCTGGTGTATTTATGGTATCTGGCTGGGATTTAGTAGGAGCATATCCTTTGAAACCATCTCAAGTGAAAGATCTTATTAAAGATGGAGATAATCGTTGGATAAATAGAGGAGCATATGATCTTCTAGGAGACTCTACAAAAGATGTAAGTGCATCTAATTTGCCAAAAGCAAAAACTCTATATGGAAGCTTGCCTGAACAGCTCTCAGATCCGAGCTCTTATGTATCTATTTTAAAAAAGATGTTAAAGGTAAGAAAAGATTATAAAATCAATCTAGCTTGGCCTGTAGATGTTTTAGATGTAAAAAACAAAGCATTATATATTGCAACTTACAAACTGCAAGACAAATCACTTTTGGTGGTAGCTTTAAATTTTTCTAATAAATCTATTGAAGAAGATATTGAAATAGCTCAAATCAAATACGCTAGAGCTAAAAATATAATTACAAATAAAAAAGAGGCAAAAAAAATCTTCTCTAATAAATTTAAAGTAAAATTAGATGGATTTGAAGCTAAAGCTATTGTATTTTAATTACTTTATAGATTT
>JAAKFX010000122.1 GCA_011064865.1 Candidatus Anoxychlamydiales bacterium | reverse complement strand
CTCTTTCGCTAGATCTATCGATGCATCGATAGAAAAATATGCTATTTTTTCAAATAGATAAGAGACAATTCCAACACTCGCTTCATAGCGGAGCTCATTTTTAGCTAAAAAATCAGCAAGTCCCATAGAACCAATTCCTATAGTTCTATATTTATCATTATGGAATTTGCTTTGTGTATCCGGATTCGTTGTTAGATCAATGGTATTATCTAAAATTCTAACAGCTACTTTGCATGCATCAGATAGCTCATGATCTTCTATATTTGCTAAATTTAATGAGACTAAATTACATGTATGCATCTCTTCGTTTGCTTTTACATTACTAAAAGATTCCATACATAGATTTCCAGCAGGAATATATCCTTCGTGAGGATTCGGATTATCCCTATTTGCTGTATCTTTGAAAAATATATAAGGCATTCCTGTCTCTAATTGCGTTTTCATTATCTGCTTAAATAGATCTTTAGAGCTAATCTCTTTAACAAGTTTTAATTTGTTATCAAAATAAGCCTCAATGCATTTTTTATATGCTTTTTCAAAATCCTCTCCCCAAAGTGAGCTTAGATCTATTTTTAAAATTGTTTTAACCTCATATGGATCGAATAAATACCAAGTTTTATCCTCTTTTAAATACTTCATGAAAAGATCTACAACAATAACTTGTGGGAAAATATCATATGCTTTTCTTCTTTGATCCCCATTTTCAGTTTGCAACTCTAAAAACTCTTCAATATCCAAATGCCAAATATCTAATGAAATTGTTGCAGCTCCAGCTCTTTTACCCATTTGATTTACCGCAACTGCAGTATCGTTTATAATTTTTATCCAAGGAACAACCCCACCAGATGCATTTTTATTCCCTGCAACATATGATCCTTTAGCTCGGATTTTTGATAAATTTATACCAACGCCACCACCATTTTTAGAGATCTTTGCAACTTGTGTAACGCTAGCAAATATAGATTCAATGTCATCCTCCATTGCAATGATAAAACAAGATGAGAGATTTGATTTAATTCTTCTTAAATTTAAAAGTATGGGAGTTGCTAAAGATAGCTTTCTTTTAGATAACATCTCATAAAAGATTTTTGCATGTTTTAAACGATCTTCTTTTTTTTCTATAGATGCTAATAAAAGCGCAATTACTAAATAAGCTTCTTGAAGTAGCTCTTCTTGAAGTAGATATCTCTTAATAATTAAAATTACAGCAGCATAATCATAGTCTAAATCTCTTCTTTGATTTATCCATTTCGATGCCAGATTCAATTCATCTTCTGAATATATCTTTAAAATTTTATTATCATATCTTTTTTTCTCTACCATCGTTTTTACATGTTTTACAAAATCATTATATTTATACTTTCTTTTTCGTTGGGTGTCTTTCCATCTGTTCATCATTAAAAGTCTTCCAGAGGCTATTCTAAAGTCTGGATCGTTAACATTTGTAAGAGATAGACAATGATAAATTAAATTCTCTTGAATAGCTGAGGTTGTTATCTCATCTTTAAATATAATATCTATCGAGGCTTCCAATTTTAAAGGATTGATGTTCAGTCCATCAATCGCCCAAGCAATAACCTTTTTTACTTTCTCTATATTGAATTTAGCTACTCTTTTATCTCTTTTAACAACTGTTTTAACTAAATCAATTTTGTGCTCTTTTTTTACTTTTGTTATGCTCATAAAATCGCTCCTCGTTTTAGACGTTCATCTAATTCGGATTATAGAAATATTAGATTTGAAATGTCCAGAATATACGAAAAAAAATTATTGTTCTATGGGCAATTTTTAAGATTTATTAAAAGAGAAATTTTTTAAGTTTAAAGATTAGATCTTGAAGCTTTAAATAATTGAAAAAGTTTATTTGTTCTCGATACCATTGAAGCTAATAAATCTGTGTATCTACATAAAATATCTTTCGAATTATTAGATCGTTCTTGAGATTGCATCGATGGAAAAAATGATTAAAAAGTAACAGATGGAAAATCTTCAAAACTATTAAAAACAGTTAAAGCATTTTCACTACTAACAGAAGGTAAAGAAAGATTAAATAAATGTATTTGCATAACTTTGATTTATTATATTTAATTACTTAGTAAACAAGATATATTATAACTATAAAAGAAGAAATATTCAATATTTTTAAAAATTAAAAAAAATATTATAAATAAAATTTAATATATTGAAAAACTCGTTGATTTTAGATTTTAATTTCTTGAATTTCTTAAAAATTATTGATATGATTCAAATAAAAAAATGGAGTTTTATGCCTATTACAATAATAGAAGAAAAAATAAACAAATCAAAACTCTTAGAGATAGCAAAACAACAATTTGGGGATATGGTAAAAGCTGTTGTAGATATAGAGAGAGCTATTATGATTATCGGAGCAGAATTGCATGCAGATGAAGAAGCTCTTTTACTGAAACAAGGTTCCAAACAAAAAGATTTGTGGGGAATTAACATTTATCCAGACAAAATTGGAGAGGAATTAATCGAGTTTGATTCCATGATTAATCTAAGACCTTCTCAAGGTAATCGCTCTCGTGATGTGAAAGATCCTATAATTCGAGAAAAAATCATAAAAATTGTTAATCAACTGATACAGGAATCTTGATTATGGAATTTCAACATCAATCTTTGGCTGCAGGAAAATGGTTTACCTTATCTCTTAGCGAACAATTGGGAAATATCGGTAGTGAAGTGAATCGTGCAATCTCTGCCTATGGAGATAAAAAACGTTTTGAAAGAACTATCTTTAGAGCTTTAGAATTGTTCGATTTGACGATCAACGATCCCCGTTGGATCAATCGATTAAAAGAAATCACTCGTGCTCGTGAGTTTTTCTGCGATGCTATATACGGAAACAAAGAATATGAAACATCCCTTGAAGATCTCAATAGATACTTTTTCTATTTTGCTTATGCAGCCCGATCGAAGAGATAATCAAAAAATTAAATGTTTATTGAACTTCTTCTAAATCTTTAGTTTTATAAAAACCTATAGTTTTAGGCTCTTGATCTAATTTTTTATATTTAAAGTTTTTATCTAATTTACCTTCAAAAAGTATTGCGAGTCTTTTTTTATTGTCTTTTGATAAAGTCTCTTTACTAAAGTCAAGAAACTCTTGATAACTTAGATTTTGCATAGCTTCAATTCTTTTATCATACCATAAAAAATCAGCTTCATAATCGAAGGCTAAATAGTTTAATCTTGATGACATCTCTTGCAAGTTTTTATAAGGATTCTCTAAATTTTCAATGAGGGAGGTTTTGATTTTTTCAAATCGCTGTTCAGGGATTTGTTTTTCTAAGTTTTCTATGTAGTTTTCAATAAAGATCTCAAATCTAGCTAAAAGATCATCAACTTCATGTGAATTGGATTGAACAGAAAAGAGTTGATAGAGATGCCTTTGCATCTCTATATCTGCCGCATGAGCAATATAGGCTGTTTTTTGTTTTGAGCGAAGCGATGTAAAAAAAGCTTCTCGAAGCGTTTGCGATAATATGTTTTGAGCTGCTCTATTTTGAAAAGAAAAAGAGCTTTGATCAATTGCTAAAACAACTCCATTTCCCATCAAGGGAGTTGTTTTATGAATCATGTAAGGTCCCATAGTATCTGTTATAACAAAGACCTTTTTTTGATAATGATTTTTAGGTTTAAATGGCTCTTGTCTGAGAGAATCTTTAATATCTAACCATAAACTCTCTGCTTCTTTTAGAGTTAAATTACCTATAAAAAATCCTTCGATAAAACAGGTTTTAAA
>JAAKFX010000121.1 GCA_011064865.1 Candidatus Anoxychlamydiales bacterium | reverse complement strand
CTATATAGTTTACTTCATAAGCTATCTGATCAGACAGAGTCAAGAAGTTTTCTTCTTTAGCCATCCCTATTCTAGAGCCTCCTGTTCCTTGAGATAAAAGGTTCGCTCTCATCAAATAAATAAAAAGAGCTTCTTTTTTTTCAGATGGAAAAGTGCTCAAGTTAGAGTGAAAATAAAATCCCGGATCCAAAAACCATATGTTTACTTCAGTGTCTTCATCTATTTTTATCAAATAGCTTTTGTCTTTTGCTTTTTTCGGCAACTCAATTTCTAAACTTTCACATAACTTTTTTATATGCTTTTGCACAAATTCCCCCAATCTTATATTTCATTTTGATGATTTTTTTTTTTGATGAAAAGAAAAAAATAAGATTTTTTGAAATTCTGTTTTTATTTTTAGTGTTAAGTTATTTAAATTAACTTCTTTAAGCTTTTATATTTCTTAAGCTTTTAAATTATTTGTTTTATAAAATCTTTGTGAAAATTTGAATTTTTTTGATAAATCAATCTTTTTATTTTTTAAGATCGTTTTAGTGAAATGTTAATATTTCTTAAAAAAAACTGATATTAATATAGATCTTGATAAATAATTTTTTGCACGATAAAAAGTTAGATAAATTTATATTTTTTTAATAAAGAAAACCAAAAAGATATAAAGGAATAACTAGTTTAGAGCCGACTAAAATATCATCAGCTAATATAAAAGCATTTTCTTCGCCTATTATTTGTTTTTTCGTTTTATTTTTTCCTCCAATTTCGAAAATATAATTTTCTATTTTAAAATCTCCTTTTTTACTATAAAAAATTGGAAGTTGAACATTTTGAATTTGATTCACAACAAATGTTTCTCTAATTTTTCCTTTAATTTGATCTTTAGCCAAAGGGAGATAAGACGCATGAATTAAATTTGAGTTATCCGGATACATTTTGATTGGATTTCTCAAATGAGCTTTACCGGAAGCTTCAGAATATATAAAACGAATGAGTCCAGCTTGTTCGAGATATTTTAGATAATTAGAAATACTATCAAAGTCTTTTTTAAGAAATTTAGCTAATTTTGAAGCATTTAATTCTCCAGGAGATGAATTGAGAACAAATTTAAATAATTGTTCAATTACTAAAAGCGAAGAGGTTTTTAATGAATGCAAAATTCCTAGATCTTCATAGATAGTCATTTGTACAGAATTTTCTAAAGATTGAAATTTATCTTTTTCTTGAACAAATCCTTTAAAAAAAGGGTAATATCCCAATTTTAAATAGTCATTAAAATGAATTAAAACATCTTTTATATTAAGATCTTGTGAAATAGACAGATGAGATGAAACTATTTCATCAATATCCATTTTATTAATTTTTTTTCCTAAATAAAATTCTAAATATTCACGAAATGAAAATCCAACTAATTTATAAAGAGACACTCTGCGAGATAGATCATATTTTCCTTGGATTAAATCTATCATCGAACTTCCAGAGAAAACAATCTTAAATGAAGGATATGTATCGGTTATATTTTTTAATTCCTGTCTCCAATTTGGATATTTGTGAATTTCATCTATATATAATAATCGAGTATTTGTCTGTTTGTATAAATAGTCAACAAGATCAATTAATGAATTTTTTAAGAAAAAAATATTATCCGCAGAAACATACAGAGCTTTTCTATTTTTAGCTCCATTATCAAGTGCATGCTTAAACAGGAATGTTGTTTTTCCAACACCTCTTGCTCCAATAATTCCACAAATATTATGATTTATTGAGATATTATCAAATAGAGACCTCCAGTAAAATGGTTGATCTTCAAATTGTTCTAAGATAATTCTCTGAATTTCAAATAACTTTTCCATCTATTTCATTAGGTTATACCCTAATAATATCTAATAAAACATTAGGTTGCAACCTAATATTTAAAAAAGATACTTATAATAAAGAACTTAAATATAAGCTATTTAAATATTTTATATATAAATAATTGAATATAAGTTATTTATATCTATATATTTTTTAAATTCAAATCTTTAAAATCTTTGAGATTTTTAAGATCATTTAAATTTCCATATATCTCTTATAATAAATGATTTATTAATTTTTTAAAAAACTCAAAATCAGACATTTAGCCAATTTTTATAAATACCTTAACAACAGGTATTTATAATTTATTCTTAATTTCTTAATAAAATCTTTAAAAATCTAATATATTTTTTATTTACACGTAAACCTCTAATGCTAAGAGTGTTTATGTCAATAAATGTTAAGATAGTTTAAAGAATTTCATTGACAAAGAACTTGATTTTAGATATAATAAGAACTGGAGAGATAGATTTAATTAATAACAGCTAATAAAAAGAGGCTTTATATGGGTGATTTACAAACTTTAAGTTCAACAAATGCATTTTACTATTTAGCTAAAGCTAATGCAGCTGACAATTTAATGTATAGCAAAGAACAGAAAGTATCTAAAGAGGATGCTATAAAACAAGCGATATTGCAGCAAGTAGGAAGTATTAATGATTTATTTTCGAAATTAGCACTTTTAACCTTTTTGAAAAAAGCGTATGCAAACTCTAGTGATGAGGATTTAAAAGGATTTATAAACAGTCTATATAGTCAATCTAAAAACGTAGAGAATCAAATATGGCAGATATTTTATGGTCACTTTAAAGGTTCTAAGAATTCTGTAGATGGCGGAAAAGATGATGATGGAAATTTCATAGCTGTTTTAGAAAAACTTGATAAAAATGAGAAAAGATCTAAATGGGGTATATTAAATTATTTTTGGGGAGATGCAGTTCCTGTAAAAGAGCAAAAATATCAAGATCAAATAAATTCAGCGACAAAAACTATTGAAAGTCTTTTAAAATCAAAAAATCCAGATAACCTACAAGCTTTAGAAGCTGCAGTAGGTAAATTAAGTGATGGTCTTACAGCTGATCAAAAATGGGTTAAAAAGAATGATCCAGTTTCGAGAGCTGCAAATTGGTTACAAAAGCAAGTAGACAAGAATAAACCGGATCCAAAAGCAAGTGCATATACTCAAATGCAAAAGAGCCAAAATCAGGAATATATTGGAGCTGTAGAAGAATTTATTGGAGTCTTTTCTCATCAATTTGCTAGAAGAAATATGTGGAAAGCTGTAGCAGCGGTAATAACTCCATTAGAAGGCGCTTTAACATCTGAAAAAGCAGCAGTTCAACTTTTATCAATTAGTTGTAGCGAGAAAGAAAATACAGTTTCACTTCAAATGCAACAGTACAAAAAAACAGATACAGATTATACAAACTTTTTAACTAATACTTTAAAGACGGCTTCTAAGTTAATTTCTGATGCAGTCATAGATAATAATTAATAATAAAAAATACGAGGAAATAAAATATGTTAACTTTAAAACAAGAATTTTCAAGTTTTTTCGATTTTTTTGATGAAGAATCTAAATTAAATGAAGATTCAAAAGTTGAAAAATTCCAAGAGAATTTAGAAAAATTAGCGATGTTTTCTGAAAAGATAAAAGATAGAGTAGCAAATGGATCTGAAAAAGAGAGAGAAGAACTGCAGGATTTCTTGAGTGAACTACAAGGAAAAATCGAAACAGAAAAATCTAAACTTTTCGAAAAAATAGGAGTTTCTGAAGAGGATTTAAAAGCATTTTTAAGCGATAAAAAGAACTTTTCTGATGAAGAATGGAGTGCAATGCAAGAGATGAAAACCTATTTAAAACAAAATGCAATGCCTCAAGAGGTAACAAAAAAAGTTAAAAGAAGAAGATCCAAAACTAAATGGA
>JAAKFX010000120.1 GCA_011064865.1 Candidatus Anoxychlamydiales bacterium | reverse complement strand
TTTTTCATAAAATGGTTGGCCGCTGTTAAAAAGACATTAGCTTTTTGTTGTTTATCTTGAATTAGATCTGCAAGTCTTAGATATACTTCATATATATCTGGATTAACTGAAATAGCATTTTTATAAGCATCAATGGCAGACATTAATGCCATTTTTTCACCAGTTTTTGCAAATCTATCTCCTATTTGCATAAATAGGTCAAAGGCTTCTTTATTTCTTCCAGTTTCTTTATGAAAAAGAGCAATCGGATTATTTAGCTCAATATCATGTGACTGCAAATCTCTTGCTTTAATTAAACTTTCTAAAGCTTTCTCATAATTATTTTCTTCAATTTGATATTTTGCTAAATATAGATAAGCTAAACATGCACTCTGATTTTCTTTCATTTTTTCAAATATCACAGGAATATAAAGATAATCTTTAGCTTGGTTAGTGTATTTCAATGCTTTACGATAAAAATCTAAAGCTTCATCATGTTTGCCTACCTGTTCAAAAACAAATCCCTGATCCAATAAGGTCTTAGCAAGCTTTTCATTTCTTCCTTCAAATGCATTCCTTGCAGGAACTGCAAACTGTGTTTTTCTTAAGCGTTCCATCGTTTGTGCAGCAAAATAATTAGGCTTTAAATCCTTTTTATCCATAGGCTTTCTTTCTAATGGACACATTTTATATAAATCTAAGCACCGTTCTATAGCTTCTCTTTCAAATGTATGTCCATGAATATCTACGACGGGATCTTTTAAAAGCATATGCGTGATAGGACATGTGTAGTGGGAACTTTCAGATGGTTCGAAAGAAACTTGAGGCTCCATAAATGCTATAGTATTATCAATGCTTTTTTTAATAGATGAATAATCAATTTTACGTTCAGTCGGGGACACTAAAAAAATTCTTTTTCGTATCTCATCGAATTGTGGTTTATAACCCATATTTAAAAATTTGGATATCTTTGCTTTAATATCTTTTACATCTTCTTTATCAGGAGCAATCTCATTAAAAATATCATTGGGTACTTCAGATGAATATATAACTTTTGAAGCCATATCACATATAGTAACTTCGACTTTTCCTTTTTTTTCCTGAAAGAACATTGAATTATTAAAACCATGAAACTGTTCAAAACATCTTGATATGTTAGCCATCTAATCCTCCTTGTTTAAAAAAGAAAACAATATGTAAATATTATTTGTTTATTTGCAACTTTTATTTTATTTTTTGAAAAAAAATATTTTAACTAGTACATAAACCAAGCTTAATGAAACCCCTAAATTCTAGTATTATGCTTCAAAAAATATTATTTAAAATGCTCTTGTAATTGCTTAGTCAATTTTCCAAATTGAACATCATCAATTTTTTTCTTATAATGAGTTTCCCCTAGAATATCCCTTAATGATTTTTCCATATAAACATTAATTGATGCAAGAGTTTTAGAATATTCACTAAATATATGATATAGGGTTCTTTTTTCAGCTAATGATAGAGGGCCTTTATTTCTTATTTTTTCTTCGGTTATTTTATCTGAATCTTTAAATGTGGTTATTTTAAATTGTTTTTGCAATAGTAATAAATTTTGATTCCCCGCTGATTTTCTTAACTCTACTAAAGCGGCTCTTACAACATCTCGTATAGTTGCCATAGTTTTCAAATCAAAGGCAAGCTCTTTAACCTTTTTTTTGCATAATGGACATCTTTCTGATCTTTTTACGATTTTAGTAATACTTAACAATTCAAAAACATGATTACAATTAGTCTTAACAGGAAACAACATAATATCTCCAGATATCGAACAAAAGAGATGAGACTCCATTTCCTTTCCACCAACCTCTCCCAAATAATTTAAAAAATATTTATGAGCTACTTCAAACGTAGTTTCTACAGATTTGTGAGAGCCATTTTCTACATCTTCTAAAATTTGGAAATCTCTATAAAATTCTTTTACATCATCTATTCCATCTCCTATCACTTTAGATATACCATATCCTGCCCCAAAAGCTCCACCGACACTAGCTCCAACAAGGCCACCGACCATAACTCCAGGGACAACACCAGGGCCTCCAGATGCAATTCCTCCAACAACTCCGCCGACAGCTCCCCCGACAATCAAACCGGTGCCCCCGCCTACAGCAATATAAAAAATCATTTTACCTGTGCTTTTTCCAAATATTTTAACTGAAGCGCCTAAAATTAATTGAGTTTTTAACCAAGACTTATTCATTTTTTTCAAATTGGGAATGTTCGTAAATGAAAAATCTTTAGACCTAGATTTTCCTTTAGGTTTGTCTCCAACAGAAGAGAAAAAAACTTTGATTTTTTTTGATGACTCTGTATCAGAATCATTTGTTAAAATCACCCATTCTTTACTTCCCTCAGGAGAAGTAATTAATGTAGGCGTTCCCGTACTAGCAGCATCAGAGTCTGTAGATGCATACGAATCCATTTCCGCACCGTGATAATCCCTATAATCGTGTCTACTTCTTTCCAATCCTTTAAAACATGTAGTCATAAAATGCCTCCTTTTTTTATTATCTGAAAATTTACAGAAAAGATTATTATTTTTCAAATAAAATTTTACTTTTTTTTTTATTTTATCATTAATAAGAAAAAAAATAATAAAATCATGCTAAAATTAAATCTCATGAATTTTTAAACACTCACAAAAAGCATTAGGTTTAATAATTTTTTTCGTTATACAGCTTCTTCTTTTTCTTCATGATCTTCATCTCTTTTTAAACCTCTATTTACTGTAGCTTCTTCTAAAATCTGTTCTAATTCTTTAATCTCTTTTAAATTGTCATCGTTTTGATTTTTATTGTTTTTGATTAATAAACTCTTGATCTCAACAGCTGAAAGAATTGTTTTCTCACATTCGCAAATAACTCTAACAAAATCAGGCATAGTCTTTGCAACAGCATAATCTAGAGGACTATAACCATCTTTATCTCGTAGGTTAGGATCAATATCATTGGAAGATAATAATATTTTTGAAATTCCAAGTTTTTGATTTAGTACAGCTAAATGAAGAGCTGTATACCCGTTATTAGGTTCTCTTAGATTTGTTGGCATTTTAAAAGATAACAATAATTCAACTGTGGAAAAATGACCATTTTCTACAGAATAGTGCAGAGGATTTTTTTCATTATCAACAGGAGGCTTGGAACCCGCACGTAAGAGATTCACTAAAGCATCATTGCCAGCAATAGCTGCAATATCTAAAGGACTCAAACCTGCTAATTCATGTGAAGCTGCTGGATGAATAGGCTTAGATACATCAGCTTTATGGGAATTTACCAATAAAGCAGCAATTTCTAATTGACCATTTAAAACAGCAATATGAATTAGATTTAAACCTTCATCATTTGGCGATTCAATAATTTCCCTTATTTTATCGGGATCTTCAACTGCTTTTGCCATTTTTTCAACATGGCTAATATCTCCGATTGCACAAGAATTATAAATATCTCTACTTTGATTATGATCAAATCTTCTCGTCAAATCTTGAACTTGAGATGTGAGTTTTCCAATATGTGAAAATGATACAAATGTTAATTGTTGTTCACTAGATAGGACCTTTAATTCAGGATCTATTTGAAGTATAGTTTGTACACATCTATCTAAGAGTGTCATATTGCTTCTTAATAAAGAGTGTCTTGCAAGTTCAAACAGCACTTTAACAGCTTTTGCTGGGTTTTCTTGATTCATAAGAATTTTAGCTACTTCAAAATAAGCTTCACCATTATGAAATCTTTCCCAAAGTTGCATATATTTGCTTGTAGCGAGATCTAATTCTTTATTGAGCTCATAAGCTTT
>JAAKFX010000012.1 GCA_011064865.1 Candidatus Anoxychlamydiales bacterium | reverse complement strand
GTTTAGCTAAAACATTAGATGAATATCTAACTACATTCGAGCCGTTAGATACAAAAACATATGTTGGTAAAATAGACAAAATAGATTTAGAAAATGACTCTAAATTAGTTCTTAAAGCGGATTTACATGGGGATTTTGAAGCTTTAGAAAATCATTTAAAAACTCTGCAAAAAAATGGATATTTAGATGAAAATCTCAAAGTTGTAGATAAATATAAAGATAAGATTCAAATAGCATTTTTAGGAGATTATTTAGATAGAGGCGATAAAAGTTTCAAAATAATAGATCTTTTAATGAAACTTAAAATGAAAAATCCAAATGAAGTTATTTTACTTAGAGGGAATCATGAATATCTACTAACAAGTTATCAATATATCCACCCTAATGAAAGACATTTTTATAGATCTAAAGAGCTCTGCCATAAACTAGATAAATTTTTCTCTACTCTATCTTTAGCATGTTTCATTGGAGCTAAAGATGAAAAAGGTATTTATCAATATACACTTTTAACACATGGAGCTATTGAGCCTGATTTAGATTTAAATGAGCTTTTATCTAAAAAAGAAAAAAGAGCATCAATATTATTTAGAAAAGACAAAAAGTTTTCACTATCTGATAGAATTACAAATATCTTACCTAAAAAGCTTAGAAAAGATAATTCATCATCAGATGATTTTGAAGATGTAATAAAAGCTTTAAAAGATTTTATAGCATCTCAAAGCTCTAAAAACAAAAAAGAAGTTCAAAAATTTGTAGAAGGTTCTATCGATAAAAAAAGAGCAAAACTCATTTTAAGCACCTTAAGAATCCAAGATTTTCTAAATTGCAAGCTAATTGCTGAAGTAGTTCAAGAAGAGAGAAAAAAAAGCACTACAAGCTTTAATTGGGGCGATATTAAAGAAAAGCTTGGATATAATTGCGATAGAGGTGCTGGCCTTACATTTACCCCAGAGTTTATAAAAGATTACTTTAGAGCAATAAGCTCTGATACAAGAAAAGTAAAAACTCTAAGAGCTGGTCATGCACATGCTCACATTAAATTTTCATTAGACGGCAAAAAAGACTTTATTGAAATTCTACCAGTTGCAGGGAATCTTGAATTTTATGATGTTGTTAGAAAACCTGTAGATTCTGCTCAAATAATCACAGTTCAATCAGGCAAAGTAAAAAAATGGACAAAAAACACACTTAAAAGAGATAGAGATGCAGAGAATACACGAATATCTTCTGAAAAAACTTTTTATAAAACAAAGGCTATATAATTAATAATTATTAAAACAACACAAGAATAAAAAAGAATAATATTATGACAACTACTGTCTCAAGATCTATAGGAGGATTGCGAAGATCATACGTACCTCAAAGAAATATAGTAGGAAAGACTATGTCTCAAATGGCTACTATTCAACGATTAGATGGATATCTAAAACAGTTTTATCCTTTGGATGAAACTAGAGATCTTGGAATGATTGAAAAAATAGAATTAGACTCCGGTTCTAAATTAGTCCTTAAAGCGGATTATCATGGAGACTATATTGGTCTTATAAAATACTTAGAAGGATTGCAAAAACAAGGATATTTAGATGAAAATTTCAATATAGCAGAAGAATATAAGGAAAAAATTGTAATCGCATTTTTGGGCGATTATATGGATCGAGGACCAAATAGTTTTCAACTACTAGATCTTTTACTAAAACTCAAAATGAATAATCCAGATGAAATAGTTTTACTTCGAGGTAATCATGAAAATGTAAATTTTAGTGTAAATTATCTAGCTCCAAACGAGAGACATTATTATCAAAATGAGGATTTGTGCATAAAATTACAAAAAGCATTTACTACAATGCCACTCGCATGTGCAGTAGGAACAAAAACTGATAAAGGCACATATGAGTATACACTTCTAACGCATGGAGCAATTGATCCCGATATAGATTTAAATAGGCTTTTAAAAATCCCATTAAAAAGAGCTTCAATTCCAATACGAAGAGAAAAAAAAGCAGATCTAAGTGATAGAATTCAAGATATTTTACCTGATAGTTTAAAAAGCAAAAAGAATAGTTTAGAGTTTAATGATGAGATGCAAGCTTTAAAAGATTTTATAAATGAGCAATCGGAGGAAAATCTCTCAAAAGTAAAAAGTTTACTTGGAATTGATTCAATAGATAAAAAACAAGCCAAATTATTTTTAAGCATATTAAATGTGAAGGATTTTTTATATAGTCCTTTTTTTATTCTCGATACGCTCTTGCCTGAGAGTTTACAAAATCTACCTCTTGACAACATTGATGACGCAATTGATACAATTCAATCTACATTAGGCGTAGAGGTTGATTCCGAAGAGACTCTGCAACGACTAGCAGAGGTTTTGGAATTAAAATCTAGCGATAGACAAGAAATTCAAAACATTTTGGAACTTTTATATTTGAAAAAATACCCCGAAAATAATCTTTCAATTCTTTCAAATGAATATTTTACAATTTGTAAAAAAATTGAGGTAGAAAGAGCTGATAGAGTTACTAATTTTAATTGGGGAGATATTGATGACTATACATTAGGAGTAAATAACACTAGAAACATAGCACTAATGTTCACGCCTGAGTTTTTAAAACACTATTTTAGAGTAGTAAGCACGGATACTATAAAAGTTAAAACTCTACGTGCTGGACATTCACACAAACATCGCAACTTTAGATTCAATGGAAAAACAATTGCAGAAACTCTACCTGTTTCAGGGGGACTTAAAATGTATGAGACCTTCTCTCATGGTATAGATTACGCTCAAATCATAACTATAAATAGGCGAGTAAAAGAGTGGCTAAAACAGTCTTTTCAAAGATATCCTGATGATGATGAATTTACTCTCACTTCGCCAAAGCCATGTTTTTATCAAAAAGAGGCTTTATAAGCTTTTTAAATTGAACTATAATTTTTTAATAGCAAGAATCTAAATAATTTTTTTCTAAAAAGTTTAGCTCAAATTTAGCGGGTCCCATTAACTCTTGAGGAATATATTTTACTTCAATTTTTTGTTGATATCTACTGGTTATTATTATATAGCCGCCTTCAACTTTCATAATCTCTAATATTGGATAAGCACTATCGGCATCATCTTGAAGTTTTGAATCTTTTAAAATAGCCTCTATTTCATTAACGCTTTGATAAAATGGAGGAAGTATTGCATGAAGCTGAGTTGAGAAAAGTAAAATAATTATTAAAAAAAGTTTTTTCATTTGTTTCTCCTAAATATTAAATATATCCATTTTCTTATTTCTACTAAGAAAAAAGCAACTAAAAACATTATTAATGGATAGAGCCATAAGCTGAAGGCTATTTTTACGCTTGAAAAGATGTCTGTAGCGATATACACAGCTAATAGCTGCAAAATAAATCCTAAAGCAACCCCTATAAAAATGTAGGGATTTATCGTAAAACTTTTTTTAATATTTTTAAAAAAGGGCTCTTTTTCTTTTTGAGCTTGGATACCATTTGCCCATTGCATAACAACTACAGATGTAAAAGTAATAGTTAAAGCTACATCATAAGAATAGGTTCTTAAAAGATGCTTAAAAAGCTCTAATGTGATTAATCCTGCAATAATACCAAAGCTTAGAATATATATTATTTGAGATAGATCGAAAAATTGTTTTGCAGGACTTTTAGGCATTTTTAACATTACATCGTCTTCTTCTTTAGCAAATGGAAACGTTTTATCTTGCACACCATCTGTGACTAAATTAATCCATAAAATTTGAAGTGGGGCTAAGGGAAGAGGTAGATTGATTAAAATAGCTATGGTTATCAAAGTGATTTCTTGAAGCCCTGAAGATAATAGATAGTAGATAACTTTTCTGATATTGCCAGTTATAACTCTACCATTTCTAATTGCATCTATAATTACTTTTAAATTGCTATCTATAATTATCATTTTAGAGACATTTTTAGCAGCTTCTGTACCAGATCCCATAGCGATAGATAGATCTGCAGCCTTGAGTGCTGGAACATCATTTACCCCATCGCCGCTTACCGCTACTATTTGTTTATTTTGTTGAAGTATTTTTACAATTCTAGATTTATGCTCTGGCAGAATTCTAGCTAAAACTGAAGTTTTTTTTAGATCTTCATATAGAGTTTTATCATCCATTAGCTCGATCTCTTTTCCTGTCAAAATATTGTCCTGTTCTTCGAAAATCCCGACCTCTTTTGCAATAGCTTTTGCAGTCATTGGAAAATCACCTGTAAGCATCATAACTTTAATATGTGCCCTTTTGGCTTCTCTTACAGCCTCTAATACTCCTTGTTTTGGAGGATCTAAAAACCCTATAATACCAACTATATTGATCTTCCAATCTTTAAATTTGTCTTTAGTATATTCTCCAAATCCCAAAGCAATAGTTCTAAGACCTTGCTTAGACATTGAATGAACTTTTTTTTCTAAAGCCAAAAGATCTTTGGTATTTAGAGCTATCTCTTTTAAAGATTCAAAAGCACCTTTTATAAATAAAGTATTTGTATTATTCACTTCATTTACAGATGCCATCATTCTTAAATTGACATCGAAGGGATAAGCTTTAATTTGCGGATATGTTTTTTGTATCTTTTCAAAATCTTCAACCCAATTTTTTAGAGCTACATCTAAAGGATCTCCTAAGTTATCTTTTGCATCGTTGCAAAGAGATGCTATCATTTTTGTCTTATCAATATCTAAAGCGAAGAAATCTTTAACAATAAGTTTGCCTTCAGTAATGGTTCCTGTTTTATCAGATGCAATTACTGTAGCGCTTCCCAAAGTCTCTACAGAGGGAAGATAACGAACTAAAGTTTTTTTTCTGCTAAGAGCTATAGCTCCGACTACTAAAACTGTAGTTACAACAATAGGAAGACCTTCTGGAAGAGCAGAGACCAGCTCTGCTATTAATATATATGTTACATCTATCCATGATCTATGCTGCAAAAGTCCAATAACTCCAACTACTATAAAAAGTAGTATTAAAAATGCTACATATCTTTTAGAAAAAGCCTCAGTTGCTCTAGTAAGTGGGGTTTTAGGAGATTTTTCTTTCTCTTCAGCAATAGATGCAAAATAGGTATTATCTGCAGTTTTTGTAACTATACCTTTTGATCTTCCTTTGACAACTACTGTTCCGCTCAAAAGTGTATTTTTCAGCTCATAAACTAAAGCCTCTTTTGAGATTTTTGCTTTATGATCTTTTATACAAGGAAGAGACTCTCCTGTTATTGAAGATTCATCAACCATCAAACTTTCACTATCAAACAGTCTAGTATCAGCAGTTACAACGCTACCTTCAGAAAACAACACTACATCACCAGGAACTAATAGTGATGATGAAATAGTTACAATTTTGCTATCTCTTAAAACTCTAGTTTTAGACTCTGTTAGCTTTTTTAAAGCTTTGATAGAGCTGAGTGCTTTAATCTCTTGTATAAAGCCTATTATTCCATTGACTAAGATCAAAAATATTATCACAAAAAAATCTACATATTTAGATGAAACAATACTAATTAATGATGCTAAAAGCAGTACATATACTAAAACATTATTAAATTGACGGAAGAAAATTTTGAGCCTACTCTCTTCCTTTTCTTTTAATACATTTTCACCATATAGCTTTAACCTTTTATCAGCCTCAACTTGAGACAAACCCTCTTTCGAAGTATTATACAATCTATATATTTCATTTAGACTTAGTGAATGTGTATCTTTTTCTTTATACATAGACTTTTAATAACTTCTTATCTTTAACCCTAGTGTGCACAATTTGAAAAAAAAATTAAGATTTTTTTTAAGATTTATTTTTTTGAATCTAATACAGTAGTGTTCATTGGCGTTCCAGGACCTTCATTTGCTCTGTATTTGACAAGATCAAATGTCTCTAAATCATAATAAATCTCAGCTTTCCAAAATAGAGATTTGAATCCCGGCAGCGTTACTTCAATTTTTTGAGTATTATATGTCGTATCATCAATTCTAACTTTTTGAATCCCCTCTTTTGTCGCAATCATCTCATGTATCGAAAAATCATCTGGATTAATTATTACGAAAAAATATTTTTGTTTTTTAGATTTTAAAAAAGATCTGAGCCCAAAATTAAAATCCTGTACCCATTTGCTATATATAGTATAGTTTCTAGATAGAGTTTTTCCGTTTGTTTTTCCACTTAAAGATAACTTTTTTTCTTCTATAGAAAATTCATAATTAGAATTATTAGTAGCAGATTCATAATTAAAAGTTCTTAAACGATATTTTGGTGAGTAGTGTATATTTGTGATGCCTTCATCATTAGTTTTTGTCATGATAAAATCATCTTTTTTCTTCTTGATCAGCCAAAAAGAGCTTGTTTTCTTACCTAATGTAGTCTCTACATAAACAAAAGTTTTTTTATAAAAAAAATTGCTAATAGAAAATGATGAAAAAATAAAAAATATTAAAAATAAAAATATAGTTTGAAATTTATAATTTTTTGAAAAATTATTTGTGAATTTTTTATATTTTTTCACTATTTTATATATTTATTTTAATTCATCTTCTAGATCTTTTTCGATTTTATCTAAATCTTCTTCATGGGGTACATACTCATAAGTTACCGTATCTAAAATCTCAAAATTTAGAAATTTAAAAATCTCTTCAATCTCTTTTACACTCTGCCCTCCCCAACCAAAAGAACCAAAAGCAAGCGCTATCCTATTTTTAGGCCTCAGCCCCTTTAGATAATATAAAAAAGATGCAACAGTTGGCATTAAAGTATTATTCAACGTGGGAGAACCAACGCAAATATATTTAGAATCTAAAATGTCTGTCATAATGTCAGATATGTGATACTTTTTTAAACTTTTAAGCTTCACTGGAATGTCCAGCTTTTCGAAAGCTCTATAAACGCTATTAGCCATTTTTTCTGTAGATCCCCACATGGTATCATAGACAATAACAGCCTTATCTTTTACTGCATTTGCATCCCAAAGCTCATATGCTTTGAAAATCTTTTGAACATCTTTATCTCTCCAAATAAGGCCATGAGAAGGTGCTATCATATCAAGATCTAACTTTACTATCTCAGATACTGCATTTGTGGATTGTCTAGAATATGGGAGCAGAATATTTGCGAAATATTTTTGAGCTTCTTCCATAACAATATCAAATTCAGCATCATTAACAAATCTCTCATATGTTGCCATGTGTTGGCCGAACAAATCATTTGGCATTAAAAGTTTATCTTGTTTCACATATGTTGCCATAGAATCTGGCCAATGCACCATTGGCATTAAAATAAATGAAAGATCTCTTTTTCCGATATTTACCGTATCGTGCATCTGAACAACTTTAAAATTCCATTTAGAGGTATCATAGTGTTTATTAAGACCTGTCTCACCATGAGGAGAACAGATTAAAGTTGCATTTTTACAAAGATCCATAACATCCGGAATTGCACCAGAGTGATCCATCTCTGTATGATTTGAGATAACGATATCAATTTTAGCTGGATCAATTATAGATTTAATTCTAGCAAACATCTGATCTTTATGAGTCGCTTTGACAGTATCTACTAGAGTTATTTTTTCATCTAAAATAAGATAAGCATTAAAAGTGGATCCTCTTTGAGTTAAATAGCCATGAAACTCAGCGAGCTCCCAAGCTATTGCTCCAACCCAATAAACATTTTTTTTTATCTCAAAAGCTTTCATTACTCAACTGGCTCAAACTGATCTTTTCCGACTCCACACTCTGGGCATACCCAATCTTGAGATAGATCTTGAAAAGACACATTATTATTTTCTTTTGGATCATAAATGTATCCACATACTTTACAAATATATTTTTGCATAATTTTTACCATCTTGTGTTATTTAGAATAAAAATGTAGAGGCCTTGGTCTTTGTTTAATACTTTTCTCTTTAACATTTTGGGTAATAATAGCAAAATCCTGCAAATCAAACCCATCATCTTCGCTCTCATAAATAACATTAGCTTGTTTCAAATCACCTCTAATAGCAATTTTTTCATTATGTATAGTTTTATATAAATTATTTTTCATACGAACACTATCATCTGCCACTCTAATATCAGATAAATAAGGACTCATTGTAATTTTTAAAAATTGAGCCCCTTGAGTTTTCTTAGTAATAATAAAAGGAGAATTAGCTCTATATACTAAAAAATTTTCTAAATCATCTGAAAAATAAATTGGAAAATCAACATTTTCAAAAAGTTTGCCTTCTTCTGAAACAATCTTAGAGTTTGCAAAAAGTTTTACAAAATCATCTTCAGCATACTCAAAATCCCAGTCGCAAAGATACAGTGGAATTTCGATGCTACTTGCCATATCTTTTGCATCGATTCTTGATAATTTTGGTAAAACACACGCTTGAATATTTGCAGATCTAAATGTATTGGAAGTCTCTCCTGATGTCATGTCTGCTGTTATTGGTTTTGTACACATAGAGTAGTCCAAAATATTCATAGATATATCACATCCACCATCGATAACTCCGCTAACCCCTGTATCATCTTTGAAAATAAATATATCACTTGAATTTCCACCTTTAATATTTTCAAAACCTATAAATTCTATATCTTGAACATATCCTTTGTTCATTCCTGAAAAATACCAAATATTATTTTTATCTTTTCCGATAAGTTGATCTGATCCTTTTGATCCAATTATAGTAGAGACATTTTCTATTTTATTAAGATCTACAACTACAGGATTTGTTTGTTTTGAAAAATCTAGAACGTTATTCTTCCCTTTTCCGCCATCTATTTTTCCATCGATTTTTCCATCATTTTCAAAGTTAAATGTATTTGTTAAATCAGAACCAATTATATTAGATATATTTTTGAAATTTGTATTATTATTTAGATTTCCTTCATTTGAAGCATAGATATTCCAAATATTGTCTTGATCTGGAGCGTATATTATATTTTCTCCCGCTGAACCATCTATATATCCTAAGATTTGAGCATCCCTCGTAACTGTAAAGATATCTTTTTTATCACCACCGATAATATTTTCGATATTCACAAATGCAATTTTTTCATTTAAAACACCAGTGTTTTCATTTGTAATATTCCAAATATTATCTACATTTCTTCCAATTAAAGTCGTTTTTCCGCCCCCGATAATTTCTTGAATATTTTCAATATTATTTAAATCGATTGAGACTTCACTAGTATGTTTAGAAAAATCTAAAATGTTTTTTTCTCTGGACATTCCATCAATTGTTCCAGTAACAAAAGCGTAGTCTACAAATTGATAAACATCTTGTTTATCTCCACCAAAAAGATTTTGAATATTTGAAAATGCTACTACATTTTCGATATAACCTCTGTTCACTCCTGTTAGGTGCCAAAAGTTTATATTATTTGGAGCATATAAAGAATTTATTCCACTCGAGCCATTGATCTCACCGTCTAGTTTGCCGCTATCTAAAACATAAAATGTATCATTAATACCGCTGCCTATCAAATTTTGAATATTTGAAAATTTGATACCGTTGACATCGCCAGAATTTGAACCAGAAATAGACCAAGTGTTTAAATCTTCAGGGCCAATTAAAATATTATTTGCTTTAGATCCTATAACTTCATGGATATTTATTAGTTTGTGAAGATCTATTGTTGTATCACTTAAACTATTAGAGTAATCTAAAACGTTATATCCTCCCTCTCCATTAATAATACCATTTATTTTTGCATTAGTTAAAAACTCAAATCTATCATTTGTAGAGCCCCCAATTAGATTTTGAACATTACTAAAATTAACAATCCCATGAATATATCCCGTATCTTCAGAAGTTATATTCCAAAGATTTTTTAAACTCGGTGCTTTGATAGTATTTTTACCACCATATCCATCTATTTTACCAGAGAGCTTTCCATTTAATTCAAATATAAACATATCATCTAAATAAATAGAGCCTTTGAGATTTTGTATATTATAAAATGCAATAGAATTATTTAACCTTCCTCTATTCAAATCTTTAACTTCAAAAACATTTGCTAAATCAGGCGACATTATTGTATTGGTGCCAGCTTTGCCAAAGACTATACATTTTTGAGGAGAGTAAAAGTAAAATGTATCATTATAATCACTGCCACTAATTTCTAGATTTTTAGCATATATGGTTTTTTTCAAAACAAAAGAGCCATCATTTTCTAAACCAATATTGACATTAACTTTTCCTTGGGACACGATTTGTCCATGTGAATGGATTGAATTCGTTGCTTTTAAGTTTATCGTGCCAAAAGAAAATAGTTTAGCATCTTTTGAAATATTAATTCCTAATTTCCCAGATTCCGTTCCATAAACATCAATTAAAGAGCTTCCTAAAGCTTCAATATGAGTTTTTAAAAAATTCACACCAGTTGAGTTTGTACCTGATGCTTTGCCATTTAAAGTCAATTTTGAACTAATTAATTTTACTTTTGAAAAATTATCAAAACATATTCCATCATTTGTCTCTTTAGTTCCTGCACTAGTTCCATCAATAAAAATTCTTGCATTTTTTGCAAAAATATTACCAGAGTCAAAATATATTCCAATATTTTCGTTATCAGCTCTTTTAGCTCTTCCTATAAGAGATACATCTCCTGCAGAGGCATCTTCATTTTTTGAAATAATAGAGCCTTTTATATGAATACCATAATTATTATCTAAGCTATTTCCTGAAATCCCTTCTAATTTTACATTTGCAGCTTTTGTAGAGATCTTAGAATTTTCATCCAAAAAGATTCCCGTAAAATTACCATTTTCACCCATAGTTTTAAAATGCATTGCTAAAAAGTTATTATCAGATGCATTTTCAATTTGCACATTTTCATCTATATAAATATTTCTTTTAGCAATTAAAGACAATTTAGTATCATCTTCCCAAAAAATATTTACATCTTTATCAAAAAAGATAGTTTGCTCTTCATTATTGTCACTATTATATGTTGAAATCTCTACATTCGAAATTTTTAGCATCTCATTTATAAAACTATCAGAAAATATATTATTATCATTTTCTTTTTCTAAACTATGGATAATAGTAACTCTGCCAGGATCTAAAAGCAGATCTCCTTTTTTACCAAGAGCAGATGTCAAATCTACTACTCCTGTTATTATTAAATTATTTTTAGATGAGATTTCGACAAAACCACCATCTTTGTCTATAGATGTTGCAGAAATAGCTCCTTCAAAAATTGTTGTATCTTCAGAAAAAACAATTACTTTTCCAGCGTTATTTTTACAACCATCTGCATAAATTTGAGCACCTTCATGGATATATGTAGTTTTAGCGTTTTTTATATTTGGATTTTTTCCTTGAAAATCTCCACCTATCAAAATTTGAGCATCTTTAGATGATTCTCTAACATCTAATATAGCTTCATTTTCTACATGTATATGATCTGCTGTTATCTCAATATCCGATCCTTTTATCTCTCCATTTATAGCAACTACACCTTCTTCAGCAGATAGTATTACTCTTCCATCTTTTTCATAAGCACCTTTAGCATCGATTATTCCGTCGCTGTTTAATGCTAGAGAATATATGTTATTTCCGGCAGCTTTTAGCTCGACATTGATAGCCTTTAAAGAGCCACTATTTTCTACAGACCCTACATTTTTTATACCTACAGAAATTTGCGGATTTTTTCTCTCTACTAAAATAGCATCTAAAGCGCCTATTAAATTAATAGAGCCATTTTTAGATTCAATCTCAGCTTCATTTTGTACATCTTTTGCTATAATATAGATATCATCTACAGCAGTAACTTTTCCTTTATTTACTATTTTTTCAAAAGAAGAAGTTTGAAATCTTAAATCGTTAGCATTTAAAAACTCATCATCTGTAATATTTAAAGTAGAGAGTGTTAAGGCTTTGGTATCAATAATTGCATTTTTACCGATTAAGATTCCATTTTGATTAATTAAAAACACATTAGCGTTAGAGATTAACTTTCCGAATACATGAGATGGAGCATCAGATATCACTCTATTTAAAATAGCAAAATTATCATTTGCTGAGATTATATTTGTTGTCTCAAAATCTTTTATTGAAAAATCTTGCCAATTTATAATTGCTTGATCTGAGCTCTGATAGATATTTAATACATTATTTTTTCTATCAATCTCAATGTTTCCAGAGACGACATTTTCACCACTCGGGTTTGCAAAAGCTTTAAAAGCTACTAAAATCAGAAAAATCTTTGTTGTTATTTTCATATATTTCTCATTTTAATATGCTGCAACGACATTTAAATGCCCTCTTGAGTTTCCACTATTTTGAAAACTTCTATTTTTCACGTCTATTAGCTGAAAACCGTAATCAAAACGAAACGTTAAATAGGTTGACATATTGTATCTCACTCCTGGCCCTATAGATAGTAAAGATTTGGGATTTTTGGAAAGAAGATTTTTATCAACATCAACAGAAAGACCATAATCTACAAAAGCTAAAAACTGCAAAACTCTTTTAAAATTGTTATTCTTTTTAGAAAAGATATTTGGGAATCTAAGCTCATTTTTTAATAAAAATCCACTATCTCCAGACACTTCATTTTCCATATAACCTCTTACGGTAAAATTACCGCCTAGTGCCAATTGCTCAGATAGAATAAGTTTTGAAAATGAAAGCTGTCCTAAAAAATTTACAACCCAAGAAAAGTTTCTTTTTAATCTAGTGATTCTCTCTATATCTAAATCTAAATACACATAATTGGATTTAGCACCTTCTCTTTCTTGTTGGAATTTTGAAGTTTTATTATTTTTTGTGAAGCCGCCTGGACTATAAAAAACAGAGAATTCAAAAGATGTTACCCCTAAACTATCATCTTTAGTCCCTTGATACTTTAAAAGTAGCTGAAATATATCTATAAATTTATTAAAGACCAAATTATCTGCATATGCTAAAAAGTTATTCGTTCTTTTAAAATCGAATCCAAAAATCACATCATGGCTAAGATTGTAAACAATAGGAAGTGGGACTTCATATCTAGATGCAAATGTCCATCCTTTTCCGGTCAATACTTGAAAAGGTTTTTCATCTGAGACTGCTCTTGAATAACTTCCTAAAAATTTTAAAATATTTTTCCAAGGAAGAGGGATTATATACGTACCAGCTACTCCCCAAAAATCATTAAACTCTAAAGCTGACATAAACTGAAAATTAATCTGCTGATCTAACTTAAGAAAATTTCCATAATTAAATCCTGCAATAAATCGAGAGCTTCCGGCAATAACATATGAGCTATTTTCATAACCAGCATATACTCTTAAAGGAAAACGATCTTCAACATTTAATATAATGTTAGTCTCATTTAATTTATCTGCTGCAGTGTAAATAGCATTAACATTTCTAAAAGGATTATCATTTAACCACTCTAAATCTTCGATAAGTTTATTTGTTTTGATCTCTTCGCCGGATTTTAATCTTACTTGATTTTTGATTCTTTTTTCAGAAAAATATCTAGCTCCTTGCACTTCAATTTCATTTAATCTAGCAACTTGAACAATAAAATATACTTCACCATCTGTAATATCTTGACCAGCTGGTATATTAACTCCAACAAGTGGATATCCTTTTTCTCTAAAATAATTAATTGTGAAAAATTTTATCTCTGATAACTTTTCTAAACTCACTTGCGTACCGATAAATTTTTCTTGCAGTTGTTTTTTAAACTGCTCTACTTTTGGAATATCTACCCCATCTATTATAATAGCGCTATTTGTTTTGCTAATTTCATGATAGTGATCTTGAAAAATTAATGTATTTAATCTTTCAACTAATATTCTTTTATGATGAGTAGGTTGATTTTCAAAAGCATCTATTGCATTTATAAAGATAAAAGATAGTAAACTAACAAAGATCCAAAAAAATTTATTCATATTTATATGTATAGTAGTCCTTTTTGCGATCATATCTGAAAAAAGATTTTTTGGAACATATTTTTTTTGATAAGAAATAAAAAATAGTATAAAAATTATTGTATTCTAAAGAGAAAAAAACACATGAAAAAATATATAGCTCCGATTTTTATCTTAATCTACACACTTTGTTCCATTTATTTTTATATTGAGTCCAAAATTAAAGAAGATACAATCTATTTTATCTATGGCTATCATAAAAATTTGTTTGGAGATGACAAAAAAGTATTTTTTAATTTAGCAAATGTTATAGAAGAAAAAGGCTACAAAGTTATCGAGACCAACTCTTTTAAAAATTTAAAAAATGCAAAAAAAATTGTTGTTTTTGATATTCACAAAAAAAAAATTAGAAAAATAAAAAAACTCTCTCACAATAAACTTATCTTATTTACGTGGGAGCCTCCTGCTGTCATAAAAGAGAATCACGATAAAAAATACCTTAGCTATTTCTCTAAAGTCTACACGTTTAATGATGATCTAATAGACAACAAAAAGTACTTCAAATTTTACTATCCAGATGCAAAAGATATGATCGCTTCTAATATCGATTTCAAAGACAAGAAATTTTGCACTCAGATTATTTCTAATAAAACATCTGATCATATTTCTGAAATCTATACAGAAAGAAAAAAAGCTATTCGATTTTTTGAAGAGCATGCAATAGCTGATTTTGATCTATTCGGACAAGGTTGGAATGCAAATGAATTTATATCCTACAAAGGCTCTATAGCCAATAAAATCGATGTTTTGAAAAATTATAAATTCTCAATTTGCTTTGAAAATTCTAAAAATATTAAAGGTTACATTACAGAAAAAATATTTGATTGTTTCCACGCTAAAGTAATACCTATCTATTTAGGTGCTGATAACATAACGGATTATATCCCTAAAAATTGCTTTATCGATAAAAGAGATTTTAAAAGCTATCCAGAGCTTTTTATTTACTTAAAAACAATGTCAAATGAAGACTATCTAACATATATTCAAAATATTAAAAAGTTTTTAAATAGTGAAAAAGCTAAAGCTTTTACAGGAAAAAATCTAGTTGAAACCTTTATCAAGGCATTAGATATTTAAGATATATTAAGATTTTTTTGAAAAATACTCTTTAGCGAAGTGAACATTAGTCGCTGGATATGCTAATTGAGCTTTATGCTTTTGGATGATTTCTATAATTTTCAAAAAGACATCTTGTTGGATTCTTTGATACGGAACCCATTTGGTTGTTTTAGTGTAGGTATAAACTAAAAATTCTAAAGAAGATGGAGCAAAATTAGTAAGATGCACAAAGAGGGTTTTAGATGTATCTATATCTGGATGATTTTTTAACATATCTTCGACATCTTTTAAAATAGCTGATATTTTAAAACTATCTTCATATCGAACACCAATTGTAGTTTTTATTCTTCTATTTTGCATTCTAGTTGGATTTTCAACAGAGATAGACATAAATATGCCATTTGGAATAAATAAAGGTCTTTTATCAAAAGTTCTAATGCGAGTTAACCTCCATCCGATATATTCGACTATGCCTTCGATCTCTCTATCAGGAGAACGAATCCAATCACCAATAACAAAAGGACGATCTAAAAATATCATAAGTCCACCGAAAAAATTTGTGAACATATCTTTAGATGCAAAACCCAAAACTATACCTGATGCACCACCGAATGCTACTATACCAGAGATTGGAATACCGAATACTTGAAGTAGTATTAGAACTGCTATGATAATTGCTGCGAGTCTAAGTAATTGGGCAATTGCTCTGATTGATGTTTTATCGACTTTTTTCTTTGTAGAGGTAGATATAGTAATATTGAAAAGGTTTTTTTCTAATCTTCTTATAAAAATAATAAAAAACCATAAAAATAAAAAGACAACTCCGAGCTGTCTTATTTTATCAATAACTTCATATTTGGCAGTATCTTTAATAAAAATTTCTACGATTATTGGAATGATATAGGTAAGGCCGACAAACCAAATAGCTGCGATTAAAGGTTTATAAACAGCAACGATTAGAGCATCATCCCAAACCCTATTACTTTCAATTAATCTTGGATGGATTCTTTTAAAAGCTGTTATAACGACAAAAGTTAAAACAAATAAAAAAGCGATGATAAAAAGAATTTGCAACATCGTTATGTAATTAGAAACGATAAAATCATGCAGATAAAAATTTTTCATATTTTTTTAAGTTTATCTATCTAAAAATAGATATAGCACTTTAATAAAAATTAAGTCTACAAAGATGTTATTTTTTAAATAAGAATGACTTTTTTTTTGATCTAACAAAAAACCAACTATAGAAATTTGAAAATTTTTCTTTATTAAAAAAAAAGATTTGCTACTCTTTACCATCATTTTTTTTAAAAAGGAAATAATATGAAAGTTTGGCATTTCAAAAATTTATACTTTCAAATCACAATTTTTCTATGTTTGATTTGTTTTTTTAATAATAAAATATTTGCTAGCTCTTCGTTTGATGACACCTACACAGCTTTAAAAAATCAAAGTTTAGATATTTTAGAAAAAACTGAAAAAAAGAATTTAGATTTATTAGTAAATAAATTTAAAAGATCTCTATTGATAGAGGCTTTTTTTGAAAACGATCTAGATCTAGCTTACACGCTTATTGAAAACAAAATTGCAATTGATACAAAAGACAATGATGGAAATAGCGCACTTCATCTAGCTGCGAAGTTAAATAATGCAAAAATGATTGAGAAACTTTTAATGGACATATCGGTAGATGATCTAAATAGCTTAAATCAAACCCCCATGCATATTGCAATAATAAATAATCAAAAAGAAGCTTTGAGAGTTTTAATAAAAAATGGCTCTGATATAAATGCTCAGTGTAAATCTTTATTAAATAACTCTCTTTTATCTGATTTTTTTGGCTTAGCTTTAGCAATATCTAAAAATGATATAGAGATGATTGATATTTTACTTGAAGATGACAGAATCGATATTTCTCAAAATATTGAGACAATTGGAAATATTTTACATCTAGCTGTGCATCTAAATTATCCAGAGATTTTAAAGCATCTTTTAGATGAGCATTTAGATAAAGTATATGATCTACTCGATGAGAGAAATTCAAATGAACTTACACCTTTGATGTATGCAGCTTTTTTAGGCAATGCACATGAGATAGCACTTTTAAAAGAGAAGGGAGCTGATGTAGATGCAAAAGATGGAAATGGCAAAGCGACAATTCATTTTGCAACTATTGCAAAACAAAAAGATATTATTGAACTTTTAGCCTATTTTGGAGCTGATATAAACGGTGTCGATAACATTAATTTTAGAGCTGTTGATTATCTTAGACAAAACACAGATGATGAGAGCAAAGAAATTATCGATCTTTTTTCTAAATTAAATGAACAAAATCAAAAACTTCAAAATGCACCACCTTTATATGTCTATAATCCTTTAGAGAATTTAGTTTTACAAGGAGGAGGAGCTAAAGGCATAGCTTTTGTTGGAGCTATTCAGGCACTAGAGAATTTAAAAGCTTTAGATGATTTAAAAAGAGTATGTGGAGCGTCTGCAGGTGCTATTACAGCAGCTTTTATATCACTCGGATATGATAGCAAAGAGATGCATGAGATACTTTCTAAAACTAATCTTACAGATTTTTTAGACTATATAATTTCTGTAAAAAATTTTGAAAATTATTTCAAAGATGAATCTTATAAAGAAATTTTGAAAAATGCTGCTTTAGATATTTTTCAGATATTCAAACATCCACTCACGACCATTGACAACACTTTAGATCTTTTTGAGTCAATATTTGATACAACATCTTTGTGCGAGGGTGAAGATTTTAGAAAATGGCTAGAAGAAAAAATTTTTGAAAAAACAAAAATAAAATATTGCACCTTTAAAGAGCTAAGACATCTTACAAAAACAGATAAAAGATTCAAACATCTGCATGTGATAACAACCCAAGTAGAGCCTACAATGAAAATTGTGCAGATAAACTCTGAAGATACTAAATATGATGATGTAATTATTTCAGATGCGATTAGAGCATCGATGTCAATTCCGGCAGTATTTAAACCGCATAATTTATACATAAAAAATAGCGAAAATAAACGGGTAAAAAAAGATGATTCAGCTCTTTTTGTAGATGGTGGAGTGTTATATAATTATCCGATCAATGCTTTTGATACTTTAAAATATCAAATAGCTAATTATACTTCGGAAAATAAAGACTTTGTCATTTTAAACAAAAGAACTTTAGGTCTTAGTCTTTATACCCCTCAAAATCCATCTCAAAAAATAAATAGAGCAGATAATATTATAGAGTTTACAAACACACTATTTGAGCTTTATTTCAATGCGGAAGAGTTTTTTCATATGTTAGAGCCATATGATGAGTATAGAACTGTTAAAATAAATAATGAAGATGTCTCTACTTTAGAGTTTCAGCTAACAGATGAAGAGATAAAAAAGCTAGAAGATTCTGGTTTAGATGCAACTATAAAGTTTTTCAAAGAGCAAGAAAAAAGATTAAATGATCTAAATCTTACTATAAGTCTAGATGATATAAAAAAAATCGAATCATTATGATAGAAGCGAATAAGTATTTAAAACTTTTAATTTTATTTTAGCTCTAATATTATTAACTATTATCAAAAGAGATTTTTATAAAATGATAGATGACACAAAAATACATAATTTAATTGAAGAAACAAAAAAAAATGCAGTATCTGAAGATTTAATAGGAGAGATTTTAAATAAAGCTAAAAGTGCAGCTACGAAACCAAGCTCTGAGTTTAGTCAAACAATTACTCTTAAAGATGTAGCAACACTTTTAAATGTAGATTCAAAAAATTCTTCTTTAATGCAAAAGATTATGTCGACTGCATTTGATATAAAAAATATTATCTACGGAAATCGAATAGTTCTGTTCGCTCCTTTATATGTATCAAATTATTGTATTAACTCGTGTACATATTGCTCTTTTAGAGCTGAAAATAAAATGATAAAAAGAAAAGTTCTATTAGATGATGAGCTAATAGAAGAAGTAAAAGCTCTACAAAATCTCGGTCATAAAAGACTTGTTATGCTAATGGGAGAGCATCCCAAATATACGCTCGATGATTTTATAAGACATATAAAGCTAGTTGCAAATGTGAAATCAGATCCATTTGGATCTATAAGAAGAATAAACGTAGAGATCCCTGCACTAGAAATAGAAGACTTTAAAAGATTAAAAGCGACAAATCACATCGGTACATATATTTTATTTCAGGAGACTTATCATAGAGCTACATATGAAAAGACTCACACATATGGTCCAAAAGCTGATTTTGATTATCGTTTAGATACAATGTCAAGAGCTTTAAAAGCTGGGGTTGATGATGTAGGTATCGGAGCACTTTTTGGACTTTATGATTATAGATTTGAAGTATTAGCACTTTTGCAACATGCAAGATTTTTAGATAAAACATTTTCAATAGGCCCTCATACAATTTCTGTTCCAAGAATAAAAAAGGCTTACAATACTCCATATTCTACAGCGCCACCATATCAGGTGAATGATGATGATTTTAAAAAGCTCGTTGCCATAATTAGAATAGCAGTTCCATATACGGGAATGATTTTATCGACAAGAGAGCCGCCGCATCTTAGAAAAGAGATTTTAAATTTAGGAGTCTCTCAAATATCTGCTGGATCTAAAACAGATCCTGGTGGTTATAAAAATAAGCAAGAGCATTCTGCTCAATTCTCACTAAGTGATGAAAGACCGACTAATGAAGTTATATATGATCTTATTCAAATGGGATTTTTACCATCTTGGTGTACAGCTTGCTATAGATCTAATAGAACAGGCAAAAACTTTATGGATATTGCAAAAAAGGGTGATATTCAAAATTTATGTCAACCGAATGCTCTTTTAACCTTTGCTGAATATCTATTAGACTATGCTGATGAGAAAATTAAAGAAGTTGGCTGGGAGCTAATAGAAAAAGAGAGAGCCTCAATTACAGATCCATCTAAGAAAAAGTTTTTAGACCAAGCATTAAAGAAGATTCAAAATGACGCAAGAGATCTATTTATCTAAAAAAGATATTATAAAATATCTAAAAACTACTAATGCAGAAGAGATAAAATATCTTTTTGATAAGGCAAATGCATTAACAGAAAAACTTCGTGGAAACAAAATTCATTTTCGGGGAATCATTGAATTTTCAAATTACTGTGAAAAAAACTGTTTCTATTGTGGTCTTAGAAGAGATTCGAAAATTGAACGCTATTTAATGACAAAAGATGAAATTTTAAATTGCGCAAAATTTTGTCATGAAAAAAATTATGGCTCTTTAGTACTTCAATCTGGGGAAATAACAACTAATAAAAGATTAGATTTTTTAATAGATATCATCTCAACTATCAAAGAGAAATATAATTTAGGAATGACTTTAAGTTTAGGAGAGATGCCAAAAAACAGCCTTCAAAAGTTATTCGATGCAGGAGGACATAGATATCTATTAAGGATAGAGACCTCTAATGAAAGCTTATATAAAAAACTCCATCCCAAAAATCACAGCTTTAAAAATAGATTAAAAACTTTAGACAATCTAAGAGATATCGGATTTCAAGTGGGCACTGGAGTAATGATAGGACTGCCTTTTCAAACCTATGAAGATTTAGCAAATGATATCTTATTTTTCAAAAAAATGGATATTGATATGTTAGGAATGGGACCATATGTTGCAGATGAAAAAGCGCCTCTTTATAAAAATGCACCAATACTCAAAGATGCTTTTATGCTCTCTTTAAAAATGGTAGCGCTATCACGGCTCTATTTAAAAGATGTAAATATAGCAGCGACAACAGCCATGCAAACATTTGATAAAAAAGGAAGAGAAAAAGCGATGACAGCAGGCGCTAACATATTAATGCCGATTGTTACGCCTACACATTTAAGAAAGAACTATATGATCTATTCAAACAAACCCTGCGTGGAAGATACCAAAGAGCAGTGTTTTAATTGTATAACGGCAAGGCTAAGATCTATTAATAAAGAGATGGGACAAAACCAATATGGAGATTCTCTTCATTTTCATAAAAGGATACAAAAATGATTCAAAGAACAAATATTGGAATTTTCGGAAAAGTAAATGCTGGAAAGTCAACTCTTATGAATTTGATAACTCAGCAAGTGACATCTATTGTAGATCCAACATTTGGAACAACAACTGATATCAAAGTCTCTTTAATGGAAATTCATACCCTAGGCCCTATTAAACTTTTCGATACAGCAGGAATTAATGAAAAAAGCTCTCTTGGCATCAAAAAAAGAAATAAGACGATAGATTGCTTAAAAAAATGCGATCTTGCACTTCTTGTAATAGATCCGAATCTAGATTTTGAAGAGAATCTTGAAATCCTTAACTTATCTCAAAAATATGATAAATCCCTAATTTTAATATTCAATAATTTCAAAGATCGAAAAAACCTAAAACTTCAAAAAGAACTTTTATACCCTCAAATATATTTAGATCTTTCTCAAAATAGCGCTAAAGATAAATTAATTGATTTTATTTTAAAAAATTTCAAACCTCAAAAAAAGAAAAAAACATTATTTCCTCATTTAACTCAAGATGACATAGTTTTTTTAAATATCCCAATGGATGAAGAAACCCCAGAAAAAAGGCTACTTCGCCCTCAATCATTTGTACAAGAGCATCTGATTAGAAGATTCATATCAACATTTGCTTATAGAATGGATCTAAATAAAGCTAGAAGCTCTGATAAAAAAATTCAAAAAAAAGAATTTTTACGTTTTCAAAAAGCTGTTTTACTTTTAAAGAATGAAAATTCATTAAAACTTCTTGTTACTGATTCTCAAGCTATCGATATCGTTCATAGCTGGACATTAGATGAAAATAAAAATCCAATTGCTGATATCACAACTTTTTCTGTTGTAATGGCATCTCAAAAAGGTGATTTATCCACTTTTATTGAAGGCATTGAAGCTTTTAAAACTTTAAAAGAAAATGATAAAATTTTAATAGCAGAGGCTTGCAATCACAATAGAATAAGAGAAGATATCGGCACCTATCAAATCCCTTTAAAAATTAATAACTATTTCGGAAAAGATAAAATTAAAATCGACCATGCATTTGGAAGAGATTTTGCATCGTATAATCTAAATGAATATAAATTAATTATTCACTGCGGCGGTTGTATGCTAGATAAACAATCTATGGAAGCTCGAATTACAGATCTTAAAAATACAAATGTCCCAATTACAAACTATGGAATTATTTTATCTTATCT
>JAAKFX010000119.1 GCA_011064865.1 Candidatus Anoxychlamydiales bacterium | reverse complement strand
AGGTCCAATGCAAAGCTCTCCTATACTTTGCAGAATGTAGCTAACAAAAATCCACCAAAAACTAATAAAGCCTTTTGAATCTGCAAAAGCAATGCTAACAGCTAATAAAACAAAAGCTAAGCCTATTAAAAATAAAGATAGGGTAAATTGAACAGGAATTGTGATATTAAATCCTTTTTTTCTTAAAGAATTATATAAAACAGCCATTAGAGGCCCACCTATAATTATAATTACTGAGTTTATATCTAAAACCCATTGCGGAGCTATTGTGTAGCCAAAAAGATTTCTATTTACATTGTTTTCAATAAAAAGAGTAAGTCCCATGGGCGCTGTCATATAAAGTGTCCAAAAAACTAGGCCCATAAAACATAAAATGAAAAAAGCCCACATTTTTTCTTTAGCAATAGTTGTTTTTTGTTTAATTGCATAAAAGATGACAACAAAAGCCATAAGAGCGCCAGCTATTAAAATCATCTTATTTGAAAAAGATGAATATCGAAGTAGCCATATCAAAGCTGTAATAATAGATGCTATCATCAAAAGACCGAGTAGTCTAAATGCATTTTTTTTCTTAAAAGTTAAAAATGAAAAAATTGTTTTTTGATCTTTTAATATTTTCCAAGAAAATATCACTATAAAAAATGTTAATATATTAGATGCTGCTCCCAATAAAAATAGCATTCTATAATCTGCTAGTTTTTCAAAAAAACCACTTATAGTAAAACCGATCAAAAAGCCGATGTTCATTCCACTATAGTTCCATAAAAAAGCTTTTTCTCTTTTTTTATCATGAGGTTTAAAAAATTGTGTAAGTAGACAGTTTATACATGTAATGTTAAGGCCGGTTCCCGATAAGAAAACTGCAAGTCCAAAATATAGCTGATTTGTTGATAATATAAAACAACCACCCGCTTGCAGAATCATACCAATAGCAAATAAAGATCTATGCGAAAATAGCCTTCCTGTAACAAAGCCTCCAATTAAATGAAGTGCATAATTAAATGCTACAAAACTAGCGGTTATTGATGTTGCCTTTACATCATCTAACTTTAGCCCGTTTGTAATGTAGAGCACTAAAGTAGAAAATAAAATGCTATAGCTTAGAGTTGAAAAGATTTGAACAAAAAACAGAACTATTGATGCTGCTTTTTGTTTTTTTAATTCTTGCAAAGTTGTCATATGTTTTTCTTTTGGCTTTTTTATCACTATATAAAAAAAAATTTAACTCGTAAATTTATATTTTAAAGTTTTTTTTACATTTTTATGTAAAAGAAATTTATCAATAAAATTAAAAACATACATTTTTTCTCTCTTGAACTATAAATATTTCGAGAGTAAAATTATTGAAATTAAAAAATCTTGCAAAGCCTAATATTAAAGGTATTCAATTTATGTCGGCTCCTATAAGAAATAGCGTTAAAGTAATTCTTTTAAATGAAAAAAATGAGCTTTTATTAATCTCAGCTGATGATCCTAAAACAACTTCTGTTGATGGAAAATATCATGGGAAATTTTGGTTTTTAGTAGGAGGCGAGATTGAGGCTGATGAATCTATTGAAAAAGCAGCAATTAGAGAGATTTTAGAAGAGAGTGGTATAAAAGAAGATCAAATAGATTTAGGTCCTGTTGTTTGGGTCGGAGAGTTCGATTTAGTTTTAGATGGCACTTTAACTCATCTCAAACAAACATTTATAGTAGCAAAAACTAAACAAAATAGAGTCTCATTTGCAAATTTAACAACTTGGGAGACCAGATCTTTTCAAGCTCTAAAGTGGTTTTCTATAGATCAGATCAAAAATAGCAAAGAAATAATTTATCCTGTAGGACTAGCTGAATATCTTAAAGATATAATAGCTGAAAAATATCCTAAAAAACCAATTAATATCGATTTATCAAAAAAACCTAATTAAATTTTTTATTTTTTTAATTATTTTCTTTCTTTATTTTTTTTAAATCCTTATAATAATTAGTAAAATTCATTCAAATACTATGCAAGATACTCTTTTAAGAATTGATAATATTTCAAAAATATATACCTCTGAAAAAGAAAAAGTAGAAGCTTTAAAAGGCATATCCTTGGATATTAAAAAGCAAGAGATCTTAGGCCTACTCGGCGTAAATGGAGCTGGTAAGACGACTCTATCGGCTATAATCGCTACTTTGTTAAAACCCACTTCAGGTGATATATTTTACAATGATACTTCTATCTATAAAGATATTATATCTTTTAGAAGAGTTTTAGGATTTTGTCCACAAGTACAAAATTTAGATTTAGATCTAAATGTGAACGAAAATTTAATTTTCGCAGGTAGATATTACTCTCTATCAAAAAAACAAATTAAAAATAGACTAGAAGAGCTTTTAGAAAAGTTTGATTTAACTAGATATGCAAAATTTAGTTTAAATTCGCTATCAGGTGGTTATAAACAAAGATTTATGATAGCGAGAACCCTGATGCATGATCCAAAACTTATCATTATGGATGAGCCAACTGTAGGATTGGATCCTCAACTTAGAAGACTTCTTTGGAAATATATTCTAGATATGAAAAAAGAGGGCAAAACCATAATTTTAACAACCCATTATTTAGATGAAGCAGATATTTTATCCGATAGGATTTGTGTAATAGATGGTGGGAAAATGAAAGCTTTAGAAAAGCCATCAGAGCTTAAAAAAGTTTGGAAATCTGAGTCTTTAGAAGATGTGTTTTTAGAGTTAATAAAAGAAAAAGAAGAGAAAAATGAGTAATATATTAAAGACTTTTTGGCAAATCATTTTAAGAGAGCTCCTTGTTTTTAGAAAAGTATTATCAAGTAAGACTATCGATCTTTTAATTATGATCTCTACAAATGTCATAGTGTTTACCTATTTAATGCCATCTTTTGGTTTAAAAAATTATGGACCGTTCATCGCAGTCGGTCTTATCCCTATGATCTCTTTCTTCGATGCTATTCCTCGGACTACGAATTTAGTCATGGATATTACTGGCAATAAAAAAATATCATATATTCTAACTTTGCCTCTGCCGAGTTTTATGAGTATAGCAGCTATCGGAGTTGGTTGGGCCTTTACTTCTTTTTTATATACAATTTTCATTTTACCATTTGCAAAACTTTTGCTTTGGAATAAATTGGATATGTCTCAGTTTTCTGTCATAAAATTTTTCATTAGTTTTACGACTGTTCAATTGATGTTCGCATTTTTCTCTCTGTTTTTAACCTCTTTAATAAAAGATATGAAATATATTTCTTGGATCTGGGCAAGAGTTGTAAATCCACTTTTTATGTTAGGTGGTTTCTTCTATAATTGGAAGGCTATCTACTCTATTTCTCATGCAGCTGGAATAGCAAACCTATTTAATCCTGTGATGTTATCTGCTGAAGCTATCAGAGCTTCTGTTTTAGGGCAAACTGGCTATCTTCCTTTTTGGACTGCAATATTAGGTCTTTGGATTTTTATACTAATTTTTTCATCTTTTGGTATTATGAGAATTAAAAAAAGATTGGATTGTGTGTGAGTTTAAATTTAGATCTTATAGACAGTGATATAAAACTAGAGACTGAAAGATTAATTTTAAGAAAACCAAAAGCAGAAGATATAGAAGATATCTTTGAGTATGCTAAAGAAGAAGATGTAGCGAGATTTACAACTTTTGTTGCTCATAAATCTCTCCAAGATACTAAAATGTTTCTGCAAATAGTCAAACAAAAGCATCAAAATAAAACAGCTTTAACTCTTCTAATAGAGCATAAAAAAGATAAAAAAATTATAGGATCTATATCTTTTCAAGATATCTCAGATAATGATGAAAGAGCAGAGCTAGGTTTTGCTTTATCTAAAAACTATTGGGGACACGGTTTGATGATAGAAGCGATAGAAAAACTTTTTGAGTTCGGTTTTAAAAAAATGAAATTTAACCGG
>JAAKFX010000118.1 GCA_011064865.1 Candidatus Anoxychlamydiales bacterium | reverse complement strand
ACAAAAAATACCCTATGAACAGACGGAGATCTTTGTGATATGAATATTCTTAATTTGACGACATTGCCCTTTAGGGGCGAGTAGTTCACTATTATCTTACATTTCCAAGATCCAGATGAAATTTTGTTCAATAGAGATGATTCTTTATACATCGAAAAGCTTAAGAAAGCCAACACTGACGGTACTATTTCTGTGATTGTCGGAAATGATGGAGGCCATTTAGTCCCCCATTTATCACTTTGAAAATTTTATTCTCAAAAAATAATCCAAAAATTTATATAAACTAATTCAACAAAAAAATTATCATTAAATTTTCTTTAGTGGCTTAATACACACATATACATCTAAAATAATACTTCATTCCAATTTTCTAGCAATTTTCTGGACAATATTCGTCAATTCTTCATTCGCTACCCTTGTTTCGAGCATTTTTCGATGATCAACATATATCTCATATTGCTTGTTAGCTAATTCTTTAGCCAATTCAGCAGAAATTTTTCCTGCATGAGCAAGAATTTCTCTTTCGTTAAGATGCAAGAAAGCATCGAGCTTTGTTTTCCAATCTTTCATGTACATAACCTTGCGCGAACGAATTTGTAATTCCGCAAAATCGATATACTGGTTTATTAAAAGATCTAGAGTTTCTATCTCTTCACGACTCATATAATTTTTTGCAATCTCAATGTCCTGCCTTCCTAAAACCTTGCCACGTCCAGTTCCCTTCCAAGTTGTAAGTCCCATATTATGCTTAGAAGCATCAGCACGACTATGAATGATTTCAGCAGCAGTCATTCCGGTTGTAGCAAAAAGTAATTTATTCTGAACAGAAGCAAAAAAATCTTGAGTCATGGAGTGCTTTGAATCATAGTCAGCACTCAGCAAATAAATATCCCTAACCTTCTGGTAAAATCGTTTTTCAGAGGCTCGAATCGCCCGAATGCGCTCTAGAAGCTCATCAAAATAATCAAAACCTCCAGGATTAGCAAGACGTTCATCGTCAAGAGTAAATCCCTTAACAATATATTCTTGTAATCTCTGGGTTGCCCATTGTCGAAATTGGGTACCTCGATTTGATTGAATCCTATAACCTACTGCAATAATAACCTCCAATCGATACAGTTTAGTTCTATAATTTTTCCCATCCCTGGCAGTTACTAAGGAATCCTTAGTAACTGAAATTGGATCCAATTCTCCTTCTGAAAAAATGTTTTTTAAATGGATGTTAATATTTTCAGGAGTAGTCTGAAATAACTCAGACATCAGCCTTTGCGTCAACCAAACAGTCTCCTTCTCAAGCCGAACTTCAATTCTCTGCTTTCCATCTTCCGTTTGATAAAACAAAAGACTACTATGCGTCGATAATATTTCCTCGTCTGACATAAACTCTCTTAGAAGGTTAAAATAGATATTATAATACAGGATTAATTAAAATCCCAGAATCTTCAATTAAAGTTTTATCAGACCTGAAAAAGAATATGTTGAATATTACTGTCCCATTTATGCCTATTCAGGACTCAGAAACAACAATTTTAAATGTACAATTTTACGCTAATTTTCATAGAGGATTGGGGGCGGTTGGATTTGAACCAACGTACTCCGAAGAAGAGGGATTTACAGTCAGTCGGAATACAATCTATAACAACACATTTCAATAGCTATCAATCTAAATACTAGACACTTGGGTTAAAATATTTATTGATAAATGTTGAGAAAATTTGATAGTTTTAAGGTATTGCTGTCCCACCAGTGTCCCATTTAAGGATAAGCCTCAACTACTGCTTTCAAAGCTCCTTCGATCGTTCCATCCAGATAGACTGACCCAGAAAAAAGTCTTTTTTTCGGATCATATTTTTCGGAAAGATCATTAAAGATGGTGAATTCCATGTTCTCTGGATCGCCCAGATATGTCAATCGACCCAGCCTTTGAATCCCCTTAGGCATCAATCTATACAAATAGATGAATTTACCTCTAGCATCTACATAATAATGATATTTTAAAAACTTCTGCTTGTAAAAGGCATTCACCCTATTTTGAAGCATCGACTGCAATGCAATAGGCACGGTATAGTCTTTCATTTGTTTATCGCTCTTTAAGTTTTTCAAAAAACACAACTCTAACAGGATCCAAAAGATTCAAAAGTCACCTCAGTCAATATATTCAAAACTCAATAACAATTCTATTTATCAAGCATAGTCGCTTGAGGAACACGAGATGTTGGCAATTCAAAAAATTGCCATTTTTTTTCATTAGAAATTTTATTTATAACAAGTTTAGTTATAAATAAAAAAGAACTTTTATAACTAAAAATGAAATGCTCGGAAATATTACACAGCAAGCTGTGTCTAATCATGTTAAGTTTGAATATGTTTTAGCTGATAATTGGTTTGGAGCTAAGGGTAATACAAAATTTTGATAGTATTTATCAATCGTACAGTATTTTATTTTCTATAGTCCAATAATTATTAACTTTGATCGCTTCATTCGCACTTGGCCATGGAGGTATAGAGACAATGATAAGCTTAAGTTCTGTAGTTCCTGTATTTCTAAATTGAAAATCTACTCCTATAGGGATTGCAATTGAAGAGCCTCCTGAAACGTGGTCTATAATTATTTGATTTCCTAATTTACGATATATCTCTCCTCTACCTTCAAGAATCACCCAAAGCTCTTCAATAGTTTGATGTTTCACGGCTTGACTTACTCCTCCAGCAGGAAGTGTGCAATGTACTAAATTACCTCCCTTCATCTCAAGAAGCTCTCTGATTTCAGCTCCATCTGGAGACAAATAATCGTACTCTTTAGGAATCTCTGTTACACTTGGATAAGGAATAGAATTATTTACAAGTGCATCAGTTGATGTCACAAAAAGATAAGAAAGAGATAAAATTATAAAATATTTTTTCATATGCTTTTCTCTTTTTTCATTGCAAACTCTCACTTGCTTTTTTTATACTATATCCATTTTCAGCAACTAATTTTACAGCTTCAATTTTAAATTCTTGCGTATATTTTTTAATCATAAAAAAAACTCCTTTTCACAAGTGTACTATTTAAATTATTCATTTGCTAAAAAGCTTATCTATTAATTCTACAATTCTAGATTTATCTTCACATGTCGGAACAAACTCCATATAAACTTCCAAAGCCTCTTTAATTGTTTTACCTTCACGTACAGCTTGCGTTGCATGCTTCATTTGCATCCATGGGCTACAATCTCGCTTTTGATAACGATACACCAACAGATGAGCTTCTTTTAGAAGTTGTTTCAAATCTGGAATAACATTTTCATTTAAATCATAAGCATTTATAAATCCAGGAAATCCATAACCTATTTTATAGAAATATCTAGATTTTGAATTAATCTTATCATCATATAAAAAAAATTCCATTGATGGATATGATTCATTCGGTTGAGGATATGCAGTAATAATTTTTGAATGAATCATAAATTTATTTTTTGATAAACGTTGAATGATAATAAGCGAATCATCATTTTCCCCGTAAATAAATTCAAAAGTAGGTAAGTGCAAAAAACAAAGCTCTAAAAATAATATTCCACCCTCATTCAGATGTGATAATAAGTTTTCTACAAGAAGCTGCTGAGTTTTTGTAATGTGATAAATTGGTGTATCAATTTCTTTTTCATCTTCATTCACCCATGTTATAGAGTCTGTATCATGGATTTTTTTAGCTAAAGCTATGTCATCTGCTTTATACATATTGCCACCGAAATGATGAATGGCCTTTGTACACGAAATAAAATCATAACCTTCTTCAAGTAAATCACATTTTTCGCTTGCTACATCAAACTTAGCTTTTCTGCCATCATAAAAAGTAATGTCATTTAATATATCATGACCAACATGTTTAATGTGTGTAAAAATTGGCTTAAATTTACCATTTGATTCATCATAACCAAATGGAGGAAACAAAATATCTGTGCCAGAAAACTCAAACTTAACATTGGGTAGAAAGTCTTCAAAAGTTCTTTTTAAAAAGTTCAATGCCGTTGATCCAGTAGATCTTGGAGATGTTGCTATGTCTAGCCAACGAAGTCGTTTACCTTTAGG
>JAAKFX010000117.1 GCA_011064865.1 Candidatus Anoxychlamydiales bacterium | reverse complement strand
GGTTAAAGAAGAATCCAAGTTGTCCTATGTGTCGAAAGTTGATTGATAAAGTTGATTTAGTTGCAAATAGAGCTCTTGAAGGTGTTGTACAGTTTTTTTTAAAGCAACAAGAAATCTCTATTTGTATTCATACCTCAAAAGAGATTATTACATTAGACATATTACCTTCTGATACCATTTCGACACTGAAAAAAAAGTTTCGTGATAGAAATTCTTTGCCACCTGGAATCTTCGCATATAATAAGCGTAGATTAAAAGATGAAAACAAAACTGTGAAAGAGTGTGATATTCAAAAAAATGCGAATCTATATTATATACGAACAATGAAAGTTTATTGCAGGATTTATTATCCCTCAAAAACAGGAATTATTGACTGTCTACTTGATTTTGTGCTCTTTGATACTGTTAAAGATGTAAAAGAGAAGTTTATAATTGCGGCTAAAAATCTAGGATATCCAAATATAGATGAGGCTTTAAATGACTCATATTTGTCCAATCCGTTTAATCACGGTTCAGAAAACAAAATGTTGATAGATCTAAAAATTAAAGAGTACTCTAGGATGGTGTTTACTTGGCGTCTCAGAGGATAAGAATCATGAGGTTCACAATCTCTTTAAAGATCATATATGCACGTCTGTCATCATTTTCAATATTTTTAGCATGCTCTTGATCTACAGCGTAGAGCTCTCTTGCTATATGAGAGGGTTCAAATAAAGGATCTTTAAAAAAATGAGATAATCTGTCTATTGCTTCTTCAAAAGCTGTGTGGCTTATCGAAAACATATAAACTGTTCTATCTGGTGCTGTATAAGCATTAGGAATACCAGAGTGATCCCATATGAATTTCATATACTCAGATTCTTTAGGATATTTTTTTGATCCTTTAAATAACATGTGCTCACAAAAATGTGCCATGCCAGGATACTCTTTAGGATCATCGAAAGAACCTGTAAATACGCTTAGAGCTGCTGCAGATTTGTCAGCGTTTTTATCCGATATTACATAAACTTTGATACCATTAGAAAGTTGGAGCTTACAAGTTTTTCGACTTTTAAGCATTGGATTTAAAATTGTAAGATCAGATCTATCTTCAATAATTTGATATTTTGTATCTAAACTAAAAATATTAAAAAAAGAACAGATACATATTAAAATAAAATAGCTGCGCACGTGAGCTTACCCTTTAGTTATCCTTTCATATTCTTGTTGTACAATATTGTGAATATATTTGGCTCTATTTTTTCTTTTTTTTATCTTGTTTGTTTCTGTATTTCCTGTGAAATCCATCATATCTAATTCATCTAAAAAACTTATGAATATTGGAGCTTTTGATGCGACTCTTTTTTCGCCCATTTCAATTTGAATATCTTTTGGTGGTGGCATCACATCATATGTAGCTAAACAAAGAGGGAAAAAATGAGTCGCTTTTTTTGCTTTTTTTCCCATCAAGTAAAACATCTCTAAACTTTGAGGATCAAAAGGTGCTATTTCAATTATGCCTTTTTCATTTTTTCTGTCTCTTCCTCCACTTGGAGCTACATAGATTGTCTTTGAGCCTTCACTTAAAAGAGAGCGCATAAGAGACATAACTTTTTTATTATGAATCTGTCTTTGATGTTTTTTTGCCATATCTACATTTAAATATCTTTTTGAATAGATACATAAAAGATTGCAACCCATTGAAAAGGGAATCGCTAAAGGATCTATGACAACCCTTTCTCCTGCAACAGATATAATATTAGAAGAGATCTCAAGAAATTCTTTCGGCATTAAGATATTTATAAGTTGAGGATCTATCTCAGATTGATGGTTGGATAGTAAAATTACATTTTCTTTTTTCTCTATATATTTATTTATTTTTTTTAAATTTTCTAAACCGTAGAGTTTCGAGTTTTTAAAATCCACTAAGGGTTTTATAAAATCTATTCCAAATTGTTGATAGTTAAAAGGCTTTGTGATTTTTTTGTGATACAAATCAAAATTAAAAGGTTTAGATAGTTGCTTTGCTATAAGTTTTAATAGAGTGTCAAACAAAGCTATTATCTCTTTTTTAGAGATGTTAGGTTCTGCTTTTATATAACTCTTATAAAAATCTGTCAAAATATCTAAATATTTTTTAGATATTTTTTTCTCTTTATAAAATAGATTTAAATTATTTAAAAAAATATCTTCAGACATTTTCTTTTCTGCCGTTTGTGAAAAATTGAAACTCATTCAAATGCAGAGTATCTTTAGTTCTAAATTCTAAAAAACATTTGGATTTCGCTGCCAATTTTATAAAATAGGGTTTGTCAGAGATTTTTAAGTATTCATCTAAATCTGGATGCACAGTTAATGAAATAGTCGCTTTACCATTTTTTGCTATTAGCTTTTTTAAAGATCGCTCTATTTCTAAAGCTGTCGTTTCATGATTTTTTATAAGACCATTTCCCGAACAATAAGGACAAGGCGTAAATATAGTTTGTATTAATGATTCTCGAGCTCTTTGCCTGGTCATTTCAACAAGACCAAACTCACTCATACCTAAAATTGTGCATTTAGATGAATCATCTTTCATACACTCTTTGAGTTTTTCTAAAACTCTTCTTTGATTTTTTCGCATTCTCATATCGATAAAATCACAAATAATTAAACCACCTACATTTCTGAGTCTAAGCTGACGAGCAATTTCTTTTGCAGCTTCTAGATTTATTCTAACGAGCGTCTCTTCTACATTTTTTATAACTTCTTTTGTGCTTCTGCCGGAGTTTACATCGATTGTATACATAGCTTCTGTCTTATCAAAATATAGATATCCACCAGATGGAAGCCATACTTTTCGCCTCAATGCTTTATCAATCTCCCGCTCTATCCCCAGCTTTTCAAAAAGAGGTGTTTTTTGTTTATAATATTCGATTTTTAACGGATGTTCCTTTTCATAGTTTTTGTAAATATTTAAACATTTTTGCAGCAAAGATTGATCATCAACTAATATTGTATCATATTTTTTATCGACAGTTGTAAGTATTGCTTTTTTTAATAAAGTCCACTCTTCATGTAATATTTTAGCTCCTTTTGTAGCGTGAAATTTTTTCACAATCTCTTGCCATTCATTTAAAAGTTTGGTCGCTTCATCTACTAAAGTTTCAATACTAGCATTCGCGCTCGCTGTTCGACAAATAAGTCCCATATCTTTCGGCATTTCAAAAGCTTTGATTAGCCTTTTTAATTTGTCTCTCATCGCTTTATTTTCAATTTTTCTAGATACTCCTCTATGAGGAGAGTTTGGAAGTAATACTAAATATCTTCCTGCAATAGAAATGTTAGACGTTAATCTAGCCCCTTTAGAACCAATAGATTCTTTTACTACTTGGACTAATACAGGCTGATCAATTTTTAACAGTTTAGTTATATCTTCTTTTGGTTGGCGATTTTGTTTAGATTCGCTGTAGTCTAGAGCAAAATCCATATCAAACATCTCTTCGAATTTTTTTCTATTGATTATGATGTCATTGATATGAATGAAACCATTTTCTTCTTCTCCTATATCGATAAAAGCAGATTGAATATTATGTAAAATATTTTTTACCTGGCCTCTATAAATATTTCCTGTAATTTGTCTCGATTTTTTTCTATCTATTATTAAATCAATAAGTTGGCCAAAATGCATATAAGCATAACGAATTTCTTTAGATTCAACATTTATTAGAATTTCTTTCATGATACACCAATTTTTAAACTAATATTTTGATATCCCGTATATAAGATTATATGGAAAAAGTAAAAGTATTTCCAGTTTTAAAAAAAAAGATTGGATTTTATGGATTCAATGAAATTATTTTCAACAAGATCGATAGCTCCTTCAACTGCGCTAATTATACCTTTTATTGAAGAATAACCATGACATTTAATAACTAATTTTTGAACTCCTATTAAAACAGCTCCGGGATACTCCTCATAATAAAGCCTTTTTTTGAAATCTTTTAAAACATCGAAGATCTCACTTTTTTGTTTTAAACTATTTTTTTCAATTTTATCTAAAACAAAACTAGCTAGCCCCTCTGATGTTTTTAAAAAAATATTACCTGTAAATCCGTCAGTAATTAGAACATCTATAGTG
>JAAKFX010000116.1 GCA_011064865.1 Candidatus Anoxychlamydiales bacterium | reverse complement strand
GATGTAAATACAGCACTCATTATTTTGAAATTTGCATTGAAAGATTTTGCATACAATTTTGCAATTGTAGTTTTGCCGCAGCCAGCCGGACCAAAAAGCAAAATCGATATTGGTTTTTTTGATGATATCACCTTTTTTAGCCAAAAAATCGCCTTTTCTTGCCCAACTATTTCGTCAAATGAGACAGGTCTTAATGAATCTGCAAGAGGTTTTGACATACTTGATATTCTTAGTTTAATTTAATAAATATTTAAAAATAGTTATTTTTTAAAATCAATAAGTTTTTGAGTTTCAAGCATTTTGAAAAATGAATTAAAAATAATACTTGATTAATAATTGCATATTTGAGAGTTAGTAAAGAGTGAGGAACTTCTAATTTTTAAGGAAGGAAATATTATGAAAAAAATCGATATTCTTGTATTAATTTTACTAATTCTTGGTGGAATTAACTGGGGATTCTGGGGTGTTGTTGATTTCAACATCATAGATTATATATTTGGAAGACTTTGGATTGACAAAGTAATCTATTTCTTAATTGGTGTAAGCGCATTTTATGCATTATTCCGTTGGAAATGCTTTTGCTGCTTTGGAAAAAGAAAGTAATAAGATAAATCATTAGGGTTCTTTAAATTCTTATATGAGTTTTTAAAGAGCCCTTTTTCTTGTCTTCAAATCTTTGCGTTTTAGTCATTTATTATCCATATTACAGAATTGTTCAAGTTTATTATAATTCAGTTAACAAATTTATATATTATTTTTTTTGTGATTTGCAACAAAAAACAATGAATTTTTTAAGTTATTTTATTAATTAATTAACTAAAAATGTGAAAATCATAGCAAGAAACATAAAAATAATTGATTTTTTTTTATTTTTTTTATATTAAAAAATGCCTTCCAGAATTGTTTATAAGGGCTGTTTGTTTGTTTTATAATTACATAATTAAAATAAATTTAATAAAGTTCTTTGTTTTTTTTTATATAATTGATTATATTAAAGTTATAAAGTAAAAAAAAGGGTTTTTACCTAAGCGTTACTTTACATAGATTGACTACAAGGAGGAAACTATGGCATTAAAAAGAAAAAGAAAAAAAGCAACAAAAAGAAAAGTTGCTAAAAAAGCAACAAAAAGAAAAGTAGCTAAAAGAAAACCAGCTAAAAAAACAACAAAAAGAAAAGCTACAAAAGCTCCTGCTAAAAAAGCTACAAAAAGAAGAAAAAGAAGAAAAGCAAAAGCTTAACTTCTTTTTACTTATAAAGTTAAATAAAAGATCGAGTAAGACCGCTAGGTCAAGCTCGATTTTTTTATTCTGATCCGAATTTTCTAAATATCTGTAAAATTCCTATAATGAAAACGAAGAAACTAATAGCCGTTAAAATTGCGGGAAAAAATCGAGGGGTTTGTGAGAAAACATATCCATAAAATATTGCAAGTAATAAAGATATGGTGAGCAGGACATAATTAGAAAATCGTTTATTTTGCAGCATAAAAAAAACATTAAATACAATTATTATGCCGGCTAAAACTTCTATAAAAAGAGCTGCATAAGAAGCTTCAAATCTATATTCCATAGTGCCACTTAAAATAATTATCAAACCGTAGATCAAAGAGATATAGGCTGTTGTTTTCATAAAAAATTCCCCTTTGCCGCAGAAATAGACATGTTAATAATAAATAAATATAAACTCCAAGTACTTGCTATTGAAAAAACTAAAGCTGCTATTTTTTCTTTTTTCCATAAAAGTAGATTTACAATGAGTGAAAAAAACAGAATAAATAAAGAGATGATTAAGCTAAAAAAATAGCTCTGTTTGGTTAAAAAGAGATAGTTCCATAAAACAGCCAAAGAGGCAATTGTTACAAGGAGAGTACTTTCTAATTTGAGATTTTGAAAACTATGATTTTTCCAAACTATCCAAGAAGAGATAGAGAGCAAAATAAAATAAAAAGAGTATAAAACGATGTAGAGTTTATGAAATAGATATTTACTATGGATAAAATTGAATGTGCTATAAGAAGAGATCCAAATGATGAGAGATTGAAATAGAAATGATATCGTTAAAAAAATGAAGAAACTGAGCAGTTTTTCTGCTAAACTTCTTTTAAAAAGTTTGTTATATAAGACTTGTTGCATAGACCTCATAAAATTTATTATTCCTAATATAGAGGAGATAGACTATTTCAAATTATTTCTCAACAAACATTTTATTTTAGCTATTCAAATCTTTTCAAAAATAAGATAAAATACTCGAAAATTTATATAAAAAGATGATTGATACAAAAATTTTTTCAAAAACAGATCTAACAGATGAAACTTTAAAACAGATAGCTGTTTTATTAGAGAATCAAAATGTGGTAGCTTTTCCAACTGAGACTGTCTATGGTCTTGGTGCTCACGTATTTAAAGAAGAGGCTATCGAGAAAATTTATACTTTAAAAAATAGAGATAGAAAAAAATCTTTAATCGTACACATCTCTAAAATTGAAGATGTAAAAAAAGTAGCTCGAGATATTCCCGATGCTTTTTATATTTTGGCTCAAAAATTTTTCCCCGGTCCTTTAACTATAATTTTGAAAAAGAAAGATACGATTCCATCTATTGTATCTGAAAGTTCTACTATAGCTGTTAGAATGCCTAATAATATCTACACTCTCAAACTGATTGAATTGTTAAAAGAGCCGATTGTCGGAACATCGGCTAATATATCAAATGCAAAAAACCCCATATCAGCGAAAGATGTACTAGATACTTTTATGGGAAAAATAGATGCTATAATAGATTCAGGCATCTGTCCTATTAAAGTTCCATCTACTATTATTTCTTTGGTAGACTCATATAAAATTCTAAGACAAGGCTCAATTAGTAAAGATCAGATTGATAGTGTTTTAAAAGCAATAAAATAAGAAGCTTTTGTAAAAAAAAGTTTACTAAAGAGAAATTTTTAGATATATCCAGTATTTAAGGATATATAAGCATGGAAGAGTATAAATTTGATCCCTCTTTAAATATATTATATAAAGAGCACAATAATTTAGATTATATTTTTAATCCCAAATCAATTGCAGTTATCGGCGCCAGTGAAAAACCTGAGAGCGTTGGTAGAACTCTTTTTGAAAATTTAATCAATTCATCTTTTAAAGGGGAGATTTTCGCAATAAATCCTAAAAGAGATAGTGTTTTAGGGTATAGAGCATATAAAGGCATTAAAGATGTTAAAAAGCCGATTGATCTAGCTGTTATTGCAACACCAGCAGCTTTTGTTCCTGAAATTATACAAGAGTGTGAAGATGCAAATGTTATCGGTGCAATTATCATCTCAGCTGGATTTAAAGAGTTAGGGGAGAGTGGAAAAGAATTAGAAGAGCAGATTTTAAAAAATAAAAGAAAAATAAGAATTATTGGTCCTAATTGCCTTGGCATAATGAACACAAGCATAGATCTTAATGCTACTTTTGCAGCTGAGATGGCAAATAAAGGAAGCATTGCTTTTATTTCTCAATCAGGAGCGCTTGGTACTGCTGTGTTGGATTGGAGCCTAAGAGAAAATGTGGGTTTTAGCGCTTTTGTGTCGATCGGTTCGATGATAGATGTTAATTTCGGAGATTTAATAAACTATTTCGGCAATGATCCAAATACTCGAAGTATCTTGATTTATATGGAAAATTTATCTGATCCGAGAGCTTTTTTATCGGCGGCTAGAGAAGTTGCTTTAACCAAACCGATAATATTGATAAAAGCTGGCAAGACTAAAGAATCTGCAAAAGCTGCAATGTCTCACACTGGGGCTCTCGCTGGTAGCGATGATGTTTTAAATGCTGCTTTAAAAAGAGTTGGAATTTTGAGAGTAGATACAATTGAAGCTTTATTTGGTATGGCTGAGATTTTTTCAAAACAAAGTCTTTGCACAGGGCCTAATTTAGCTATTGTTACAAATGCTGGAGGTCCAGCTGTTATCGCAACAGATGCTTTAGTTTTACATTCAGCAAAATTAGCTCAGCTAACAGATCAAACATATGAAAGCTTAAATGAATTTCTGCCAAAAGCTTGGTCTCACAACAATCCTATAGATATTTTAGGCGATGCTACAGCTGATCTATATTACAAAACTGTAAAAACTATAATAGAAGATGAAAATGTAGAGGGTATTTTAGTTATTTTAACCCCTCAATTTATGAC
>JAAKFX010000115.1 GCA_011064865.1 Candidatus Anoxychlamydiales bacterium | reverse complement strand
TAAATCTGTAAGTCTTGTCTCAAATAGACGCGACTGAGAATGATTGATTTTTTTTGGTTTCATAAAAAATTTGCAATGTTTTTATACGGTTACGGTTAAAGAAGTTGCAAATAATTATATCAAAAAACCATTTTAAAAACACTCTTTTTATCTATGAAAAAGTGGCTTTTTTAGAGTTATTCAGGCTCGACTATTTAACTCTTGTTAGATTTATTGAATTGCATAATGAAATTGATTCTTTTTTAATAGATCCAGAAATATCTAATTTAAAAGCTATTCATGTATATGAAAAAACAGGATTTAAAAAAGTTGGATCTCATATCCCTAAAACAGGGTGTTTTTCAGGAATAGAACATATAATTATGAAAAAAGAATGCAAAATAAAATCCTCTTAATAAGATAAGAGGATTTCATATGTATTATAAATTTTTCTCAGCGAAATATTTCATAGCATCTGAAATAAAATAAGCTAATTTTGGATGAAAATCATCTAACTGCTTTTTAAATTCATCTTTTTCTAAATATACATTGGAAAGTGATATATACACTTTTTTATTTAGATTTAAAAATTTTGATGCAAATTCATAATGTGTTTTAATAAGGTCTTGAGCTTCTTGACTTGTGGTTGTTAAGTCTTTATCAATACATTTAGTAATGTCTTGATATATTTTTGAATAGGTTTTTTCTAGATTATCAAAGTAAGATTTATCTAAATTTTCATTTTTTAGATTTTTTGAACTTTTTAAAACGATTTTTTCATTTTCATTTTGAATTTTTTCAATGTTCTCACATTTACCTAAATAATATTTTTCTGGACCTTTTCCTTCCGTCCATTCATAAAAACCTTTATATAATTCATTATCTTTCATAAATTTTTTACCTCTTATATGTAATATTGTATCATCTATTGTCTTGATTAATTTTTTAGTTCTTTCAAGACTTTTTTCAAGAGATTTTTTATGTATTAACAAAGTAGTAACTTTGTTAAAGTCTTTTTTTAAAATAATCTCTTTTATTTCATTCAAAGGAAAATCAAGCTCACGGTAAAATAAAATTTGTTGAAGTAATAAAAGCTCTTCTTCTTCATAGAAACGATATCCATTACTTCCAATATAAGATGGCTTTAATAAACCTATTTTATCATACCATCTTAGAGTTCTTTCAGTAACACCTGAAATTTTAGCTAATTTTTTTACTGTATAAGCCATATTTTTCCTTAAAAATAAAAACGTTATTAATGATAAAGTATTACGTAACGTCAAGGTCAATGAAGATTTTATCAGATTTATTATTTTTATCAATATTTATATGTAGATCGTAATAGCATATTTTTTTAATATTATTAATTAAAATTTTAAGTATTGAAAATTAGATCAAATCTCCTAAAAAATATGTAATTTTTATTGAAATTAGTTATAATTTAATGATCTTAACACATAGGCTTTTGTATGAAAAAGATATTTTTAAAATGCTTTATTTTAGTAGGAATTTTACTATCGCCTTTATACGGGCATGGTAATAAAGAATACTTAGGTGATCATGAAGTTACTGAAACAAATCAGGAAAATAAATGGAAAATTGGTGGAAAGATTCATTTTGAAGAAAAAAGCTCATCGGATTATTTGGGAACAATTGAAATTAATAAAATAACAAGAAAAGTTTTTAAAGATTATTTTAATATAAAAAGTGATTCTTGTGCCTTTAATGCTAAAGTTTTAATAAAAAAAGAAAATGATGAGTATGTTTTAAAGCATTATGAGGAAAAAAACAATCCAGGGATTGGAGAAGAAATGCATGCAACATTGTTATATACTAACAAGCGTATTGCTAATGGGCATGAAACTTTAAATGATATTTATCATAATCTTAAGCAAGTTGATAATGATTTACCTGATTCTAGAACTCCAACTGTTGAAGAAATAGCACAGGCTTATAACAAAATAATTAAACCTGATTGGAAATTTGAAATTTGTGATGTTATATTTGTTAAAGGTAAAACGGGGAGTTGCATTATTGCAAAACTATTATATGAAGGAAGAGACGAAATAGTTAATAAAAAGGAAGATCCTATTTCAGGCAATTTTTTACATATAAGTTTAGTAAATGTAGATCCTTCAATAGTTTCAGAAGTTGAAAAAATTGATCTAGTTGTTTCAAAATTGAAGGAAAAGTTATTAAATAAAAGAATTAAAGTTGGAAATCAAAATGGAGTTGCTGACTTAGAATTTGGTATAACAGGGTCGACTCCAAAAGAACGTATTAGACCTATTCCAAGTAATATAAAAATAAATGTTGTTTATATTCCTCAAAATGACAATAAATCATGTGCTACAACTTCTATTGCAATGGCAATATCTTACTATGAAAATTTAAAAAAACCACTAGATAAAGAATTTATCTGGAAGCTTTCTGGTATTGATGAAAACAATGTTTATCAATATGGAAATGACATGGAAGGTTTAAAAAATATAACCGAGTATTATAGTTATAAAAGCGAATTTTTTGAAAATATGAATATCTCAGATATAGAATATCTTTTATCTAAAGGAGTTCTAGTAATACCTACCATTACAGTTGATAATAAAACTTTAGCTACACATTCAGTGCTTGTTATTGGCTATGATAAAGATGAAAAAATCCTTCATATAAATGATCCCGCTAATAAACAAAATAAAATATTAAAATACTCTGATTTTGAAACTAAATGGTCGTCAGCTTATTTAAGTTCTCCTAGAAAAAAGGCTTATAGAAGTGCTTTTGTTATATATCCGAAAAATTAAAATTTAATGATTTTCTTATTGTCTTAATACTAATGTTTAATTTTTTTGCAATTTGATCTTGAGTTATTCCTAAAGTCTTTAATTCTTTAATCTTCTGAGTTAGTTTTTGATATAATGGAATGGTATTCTCATAAGAAATTTTAATCTTCACTGGTATTTGTGACAAAGTGGGAATTGGTTGCGACCGCGCCCGAAGTTTCTAAAAAAATGTTGTCGAATAAATATTAAAAGAACTATTTTAAAATAAACTCTCGGATTACACTTTAATGCGTATTTGTTTTCTTGATAACTTAAAGACATTGGCAATCATTCTTGTAGTGATGACTCATGCGGCAGTAACATATAGCGGGATAGGAAGTTGGTTTTATACTGAACATAGCAATTTAAGCAATGCTTCATATTATTTCTTTTTATTTTTTCAATCTTTTACTCAAGCCTTTTTTATGTCCTTGTTATTTGGGGTTGCTGGTTATTTTGTTCCTGATTCGTTAGCTAAAAAAGGTATAAAGAAGTTTATTGCATCTCGAACGTTTCGTTTAGGGTTACCAGCACTAATATTTGCATTATTTATTTTTCCAATCTGTGCAAAGATGGTCAGTCCGAGCTTTAATTTGAACTATTATTTACATGGTATTATATCTTTTAGATTTATCGGTTGGACGGGACCTTTATGGTTTACACTAGCGCTTTTATTTTTTACGTTAATATATATTGCTGGCAAAAGGTGGTTCGATATTTTGACGGCTAAATTTACTTTTAATATTACAGTCAAAAATTTTCTAGTTTTGATTTTGCTAATTGGAGTAATTGCTTTTGTGATTCGGCTGATTTTCCCGATTGGAACTTCAGTAATTAATTTTCAATTCTGCTTTTTCTCTGCATACGTTTTCATGTTTCTAATGGGAATATTTGCTCGGCAGAAGAATATTTTGGATAAAATTGCTTATCCACAAGCCAAAAAATGGGGCCTAATCGCCTTTGGAGTGGGAATACCCTGGTGGATCTTGATCGTTTACTTTGGCGTTTCAATTCAAGGGAATGAGACGAATTTAACGCTTCTTATGGGTGGTTGGAATTGGGTAGCCCTCTCTTATGCTCTTTGGGCGAGTTTTTTTTGTGTTGCGATCATTATAGCATTACTAGGCATCTTTAAAAAGATCTTTAACAAGCAGAATTCTTTTCTAAAGTTTTTGTCAAGCAATTCATTTGGAGTATATGTATTTCACGCTCCGATATTAATTGCAGTATCTGTTTTATTAAAGAATGTAGATTTACCACCTATTTTAAAGTGGATCATAGTTTTTTCGATAGTCCTACCATTTGTTTTTATTTTTGTTCATTTTATCAGAAAAATTCAACTAATTCGGAAAATATTTTCTTAAACCTAATTAAAAGGATTAGGTTTTTTTTAAAAAAAAAATTGCAAATTTTATGTTAAAAAAATTGGAGGCAATCAATATAATT
>JAAKFX010000114.1 GCA_011064865.1 Candidatus Anoxychlamydiales bacterium | reverse complement strand
TATCTAGAGTGCATCTCTTTAACAAGCCATTGAAGCGCTGCATATGCACCATGTGCTTCAGTAATTACCGGTGCTATCATATGAGGTAGATTTGAATATTGAGTAAGTTCTACTTTTTTTGGATCTACCATTAAAAGTTTTACTTCATCCGGGGAGATATTCATGATAATTGATATTACCAAAGTATTTATACAAACAGATTTTCCAGATCCCGTAGCTCCTGCAATTAAAAGATGAGGCATTTTTGTCAGATCAGCATTAATATTTTCGCCATTAACAGTTTTTCCTAAAAGTATGGGAATTAATTTTTGGCTATCTCCATTTTGATAATTTATAATCATCTCTTTTAAAGAGACCTCTTGAGGATATAAAGAGGGAACTTCAACACCTACTGCGGCTTTACCAGGAATCGGAGCTATAATTCTAATGGATTTTGCCTGCAAGTTCAAAGCTATATCGCTTTCTAAAGATTTTATTTTTTGGACTTTTACTCCAATTGATGGATGTACTTCAAAAGAGGTGATAGTAGGACCGCAATTTATCTCTCCTACTTTTGTAATGATCCCAAAATTTTTTAGAGTCTCTTCTAAAATTTCTGCTTGTTTTTTTAATTCTTTTTTTATTGTCGGATGATCTATTTTTGCAGGATCTGTTAAAAGCTCTAATGAAGGCAAGTGATATGGGCTTTTTAATTTATCTAAAAAGGTAGGCTTTTTATATTCTAGATCTTGTATTTTCGTATTGATTCTGACATCTTTTTCTTTTATGTTTTTTGTATTAGATTTAATCATTGTATCTGTTCGAATTATAGGTATCGGCTCTTTTATTTTTATTTGTGTAAGAGGGATCTTTTTCTTTAATTTTCTTTTCTCTCTCATTTTAGAGAGCCTATCAAAGATGAAAATAAGAAATCTTTTGAATAAGTTTTTCTTTTTCTTTTTTAGTTTTTTGCTCTTTGCTTTTTTGAATAAAGATTTTTTTGTCATTGAGATAATGTTAATATTTGTAAATAGTAAAAAACTAATCAATGTAGAGGATGAAAAAATCAAAACGCAGCCAGTTGTGCTTAATATATTTTTAAGATTCAAAAAGGGTAGATCTTTATATATATAATAAAAAATCGGACCTCCGAGATAAAATCTGTTTTCTACATGAGGATAGGGGCTGTAATTGTAGAGCTGCTGGGTGAATATTTTTTTATTATAAGCATGCATTAAATGAGGGAAACTATCTGCGTAGATACTTAGTAAAAAACTCACAGATATTAATAAAACAAGAAAACTGAGTGTTTTAAATACAAAATTATTTAACTTTTTTTCCGAGATATATTTGATTCCAATATAGCTAAAATATATCGGAAATAAAAACGATGCAAAGCCAAATAAATACATAGAAAAATAAGCTGACCAATAGCCTAAAAATCCAAGCCAATTTAAATTAGGTGCATCTTTAACAAAGCTAAAGGCTGATAAAAAGAAAAGAAGAGTAACCAAAAGAATTAAAAGCCCTCGAGCTTCAAAGTTCTTTTTTCTTTCCCCCCCTTTTCTTTTAGATGGCCTTTTTTTTGTTGCTCTTTTTTGTGGTGATCTCTTTTTTTCCATATTTTTTTATTTTACAAAATTTAAATAAATAAAGCTAAATATTGCTAAAATAAATAAATACCAAGCGAAAGGTCTGAGTTTTTCAATTGTTTTTATCGATAAAATATATCTAATAGAAAACATCCCTACTAAAAAAGATGCTATAAAACCAATAATATAAGATGAGATATTTATCTGATATGAAATCTCATGTTTCATAAGATGTTTTAAACTTTCTAAAAAAGCGCCTCCAAGCACAGTTGGAATTGCCAATATAAATGAAAATCTAATGGCTTTTGAAACCTCCCAACCTCTTAAATAAGCAGACGTTATCGTAGATGCACTTCTAGAAATACCTGGTATTAATGCTATAGCTTGCATAAATCCTATTAATAACACATCTTTGATTTTTCTTTTATAGGATATTTGATCTGTTTTTTCGATTTTGATTTTTGAAGATACATATATAAGAATACTTGTAAAAAGTAAAAAAAATGGCAAAAAATAGCCCTTTGATAGAAATTCAGTTACAGGCTTGAAAAAAAAATAGAATGGAATAAGAGGTAAAATAGCGAAAAAAATTAAATAGATATCTGATTTTTCTTTTAAAATTTTTACAATCTCTTTTCTTAAAAAAATTATGCTAACAAAAAGAGTGCCTAAATGACAGACTAAATCAAATAGATATAAATCATTTATAATGTCTGATTTAAAAAAAAGTTTTACAAGTTTTAAATGAGCAGAAGAGCTAATTGGGAAAAATTCAGCTATTCCTTGAACAATTCCAAGAAATAACGACTCAAAAAAAGTCACTTTTCAAAATATATGTTTAAATGGGGCGAACGACGGGACTCGAACCCGCGACTTTCGGAATCACAATCCGACGCTCTAACCGACTGAGCTACGATCGCCACAAAATTTCATCTATATTGACTCAAAAAGCCATTTAAAGTCAAATTCAGCAAAATTTGGATTTTCAAAATCTGGATTTTCAAAATCTAGATCTTGTTAAATATTAAAGATAATAAAAATATTCGGGAATATTTTTTTTATCGAAATAATATCTAATTGCTGCAAATAAAATAGTTATTATAAGTAAATAAATTAGTACAAATTCAAATGATATACCTTTATATCTTAAATAAAATTCTAAACTAGCAGGGGGATAGGTAATTAACTTTAAAATTAGTTTAGTAAAATAGGTATTTATCCAATTTATTACAAAACCAATCGGAGGGAGTGTAAAATGCAAAATGAAGCCTAACATAACTAAAAGAATGGCAATACCGACTAAAAAAGGAATGAAAAGATTATAGATAAAGCTAAGATAAGAAAATTTATGAAAATGATATAATATTACAGGCAAAATAAAGATAGTCACTGTAAAGCATAAAGATAGAGCCTCTCTTAAATAAGTCAAAAGTTTATCTGCAAAAAAGGAGATCGGATAGAGATTTTGTTTTTCTAAATACGTTCTTTTTGTAATAACTTTTTGCAAAGTTTTTTCAATAATCGGAAAAGCTAAAAGTATGGCAAATGAGCTTAAAAAACTTAGCTGAAAGCCGATTTTTGAGATATTTATTGGGTTTATTAATAAAATTATGATCATAGAAATTCCAAGAGCGTTTAGGGCAAAATATCTTCTATTAATCAAAGGAGCAATCAATGCCATTTGAATCATAATAAAAGCTCTTTGAACAGATATTAAAGGTCCTACAAATAAAAGATAGATAGTGACAATAGTTATCAAAATAATATACGTATATCTTTTCGGTATAAACAGCTTTAGAAAAAAAGCAAAAAATAGAACAAATATCGAAAAATGAAAACCCGAGATTGCTAAAACATGTTGAAGTCCTATTTTTGAAAAACTATAAGATAAAAGTGAACTTGCATTTTCTCCAGTTGTCAAAGTATATAAAAAATTCGCGGCATCTTTATCAAAAATAGATTTTTTTAAAAGGCTTTGAAACTTTTTTTTCAAAATGTATCGCAGATTTACAAAGCTTACTATTTTTTTATCTTTTTGAATTTTGTATTTTTTTAAATAAAAACTAAAATCGTTTTTGGGAACTAATAATCCATCAATTTTATATAGAAAATTAGCTGATAGCTTTGATTTTGAAAAAATCGATATCGGTATATTTTTATATTTTTTTCTCTTAGTTTTACAAGTTTTTAGCTCTCCTTTGTATATATAATATCTACTATTAAAGTTATTACCATCTTTTATGGCATCTATTTTAAATATACCCTTCGCTTGAACAGGTTTTTGAATTTTTTTCACATCACTATAAAAAAATGAAGTGTAAAAAATAGCAAAAATAAATGTTAAAATAGCAAAAATTATATTCTTGAAATTTTTTAAACTCAAAATAGTTAAAAAAATAAAAAAAACAAAAATATATAAAAAAATTGCACTGTATAAATAGCTACCTGCTCCTAAAAGAAAAAATAGTGCATAAAAAAGAGCTGGATAAGATCTGAAAAATACAGCTATAAATTTTATTTTTTGCATTTTTATATTTAAAATTTTTAGCTAGACATTGTGGTCTGAATTTTATTTTTTGAAAAATAAAATATTCAATTTTCCAAATGAGTAGGATCATCGAATGATTATATTTATTAAAAAATCATTAAAAACCGCTTATTTTGGATTAAAATACTGGGTTAGCTTAATTTTTTTTTTAATTAAGGTCTTTAACATCATAAATTTATATAAAAATAAGGTTTGTTAAGAACTAACTTGGGACTATCACCAAATAAGAAAAACATTGATTTGGTGATAAAAAAAAGAGCAATCAAATTAATACTACACTCTGGAACGGAGTTGTCTAAACAAGGTGTCTTGCTAGATATTGAGCGCGGAGCTATAAATAA
>JAAKFX010000113.1 GCA_011064865.1 Candidatus Anoxychlamydiales bacterium | reverse complement strand
GATCAAAAAAGATTTTTGAAAAGACTTTGGAAAATTCTAACTTTGGAATCTTCTATGAAAAAATTAAAATAAAAAATATCATAAAAATAAAAGCAAAAGTTTATTTTTATGATTAAAACACTTTTCTCTATATCAATATCACTTTTTATCGTAATGGATGCCTTTGGTAATATCCCTCTATTTTTATCTCTCTTAAAAGGGATTCCGAAAAAAAGGCACAAAAAAATAGTTTTAAGAGAGCTTATAATAGCTCTTTTTGTGATTATCCTTTTCAACTATATAGGGGTTTGGCTTTTAGGCTTTTTAAATATCACACAATCTATTGTACAAATAGGTGGAGGAACCATCTTATTTTTACTCTCTTTAAAAATGCTGTTTCCAACTGAAAAAACTAAATATGAGGCTGAGCTTCAAAAAATAACAGAGCCATTTATCGTACCACTTGCAATTCCATTAGTTGCAGGACCTGCTGTTTTAGCGGCTGTTATGCTTTATTCCCCTCAAATTCCTAATATAATTATGATAGGAGCAATTATCCTCTCTTGGAGCGCAACTCTGATTGTTTTGCTTATTTCTGCGCATTTAAGCGAATGGCTAAAAGATCGCGGTTTAATCGCTATTGAAAGATTGATGGGATTTATTATGGTACTTATAGCTATTCAAATGTTTTTATCAGGTCTTAAAACATTTATGAGATTATAAAATAGAAATTAGATAAATATGTTCTTTGAATTGAATTTATCTTATTCTATATGTCATTATAATATTAGAATTTAACAGAGTTTATTATGATAGAGAGAAATGATCCATGCTGGTGTGGTAGCAATAAAAAATATAAAAAATGTCATTACCCTCAGCTTCCAGATCAAGAGTTGCCAAAAGCATATCTTAAAAACTATGGAATTTTGATTAAAAATAAAAAACAAATCGAAGGGATAAAAAGATCTTGTAGATTAGCAGCAAAAATATTAGATAAATTATACAAAGCTGCAAAAGCTGGAATGACTACATTAGAGTTAGATGAACTAGCAATTGAGCTTCATAAAAAAGCGAATGCAATAGCAGCTCCACTCAATTATGGCTCCCCTCCTTTTCCGAAAAGCATTTGTACATCTTTAAATGATGTTATATGTCATGGAATTCCAGATAAAACTATTTTAAAAGATGGCGATATCTTAAATATCGATGTTACTTGCATCTTAGATGGGTATTATGGCGATACTTCTCGAATGGTACAGATTGGAGAGGTAACAGATGAGAAAAAAACAGTTCTTGATATCTCTTATAGATCCATGATGGAATCTATAAAAATATTAAAACCAGGCATAAAGATTTTTGAGATTGCAAATGTTATAGAGAAAATTGCGAGTGAAAAAAATTGCTCTGTTGTAAATCAATTTGTTGGCCATGGTGTTGGTATTGCTTTTCATGAACCTCCACAAATCCCCCACAGCTATAACAATTCTCAAATACCTGTAGTTCCAGGCATGATCTTTACTATTGAGCCAATGATAAATGCTGGAGTGAGAGAAGCTGTTATTGATAAAGATAATTGGACAGCTAGAACTCTAGATTCAAAGCCATCAGCACAATTTGAACATACTATATTGATCACACATACAGGTCATGAAATATTAACATCTTTAGAATAAAGTTTTCTCTTGACATCCTCCTTTCCCTAAAGGAAGAGGATGCCTTAGCTAGAAACATCTGACAAATAAAATTTTTAATTTTTTAAAAATTTAAGGTTTATTTAACCCCTTCATCCTCAATATGCTATTTTAATAATTGATTTTTTTCTAGACTTTCAGTATAATATGATACTATAATTTGATCTTAAGAAAGCATGTATTCAAATCGACCTTCGGATGGTGAATTAAATAAAAAAATCAAAGCAGCTAAAACTGCTTTGATTTCTCAAAATGGAATATATGCTAATTTGAATAAAGCTATGGGCGAGCTCTATGAATTAGAAATAGAATCGCCAAACCAGATTTGGAAGCTGATCTTAGAACTTTTGGACGAGATTAGCCCTAAAGATTACGCCGGAATAAGACCTCCTCAAAGGTCTTATGAGAAAACGATAGAAAATCGAGAGCTATTCGCATTTTGTTGGGATAGCCTGAAGTTGGGAAAAAAAATGTACATTAAATTTGCTCTGAAAAAGAATAAGTATTATTACGTATCTCTACATAAAAGCAAGGATCGGTTATGAAGTGTTTACATTGTGATGGAGATAAATTTGAGGAGAAGAATTGTCGATTTACTCCCGAAGTGAAGGGAGAAGAAGTCGAGATTGTTGTTCCTGCGATGGTTTGCACTAAGTGTAATATTCCACTTATGAACGATGCACAAATGAGTCAACTGAGAAAGGCAGCTGCAGATACATATCGTAAGGCGCATGGTTTATTGACCTCTGAAGAAATTGTGAATTTTCGTTCTTTGTTTGACATGTCCCAAGCTGCATTTGCAAATTATTTAAAAATTGGCGAAGCGAGCATAAAACGCTGGGAAACGTATTTTGTACAAGATATAAGCCAAGATGAACATATACGATTAAAATGTGATGAGGCCTACGCAGAATACAGTGCACTCAATGTTCATTGGAAAAGTCATCCTCCTGATATATATAGTGGGAATCGACGCTTTAGTTGGGAACTTTTTAAACAAGCTGTGCGATATCTCATAAAATTTACGAAAAGCCCTCTTTTTTTGAACAAAGCTTTGTTCTACATAGATTTCAAACATTATCAACTTAATGGCATGAGCATTACCGGTACGCGATATGCCCATTTGGAATATGGTCCCTGCCCACAACAATATGAAAATCTTATCGATTTTATGATCCGCGAAGGCACGCTGATCCAATCAGACGGTCATACATTAAAAAGCATTGAAACTGCAGATCTGAGCATTTTTAGCGATTCCGAAAAAGAAATTCTTGAATTAGTTGCAAATTTAGCTAAACCAGATGGAGGAAAGAAATTACTCAAACTGTCTCACCAAGAAGATGCATATAAAAACAGCGAATCTATGGCTCTCATTAGTTATGAGTTCGCCAAGCACTTAAAAATTTAATTTTATTTCGATCAGGTCATGAAATATTAACATCTTTAGACTGAAAGCTGCTCTTCAGAATCATCTAATTTTTCTTTATTAGATGTTTTATTTTTCTCTAAAAGATCTGTTATAAGACTTTGCAGGTTTTGATTCTCTTCTTTATAAGTCGATAGCTCTCCACTTATATGATCTAAATCTTTTAAAAGCGCTTTTTCATTATCTGTAAAATCTTTGCAATCAGATTTTTTTTCTCTTTGATAAGCTGTTAGTTTTTCATTTACTTCGAAAAGCTCTTGTCTAGTTTTATGTAAAACTAATTGTTTATCTTCAAATTGATCTTTGAGTTGATTATATAAAGAATCTAATCTTTTGAACTTTTTGGATTTAGCTTCATACTCATCTAAAAGAGTTTGATCCGTAATATTTTCAAATTTTTGCTCTTTTGATTTTTCACTTTTTAATTTTTCAATTAGTTGATGTTGCTTTTCATTTTTTTTATTAAGTTCATCTATGATAGCAGAGTTTTGATCTATATCTTTAGGCTGAAACTCTGTTACTTTCTTTTCAGAATCTTCAAGCTTGAGCTTTAAAGCATCAAAATATTCTTTTTTTATAGAGTTTTGCAATCTAGTTTCTAAATCTTTTATAACTACAGCTTTTTCATTTATTTCACTTTTAAAATTATCTACTTTTTGAAGATCTTGATTTAAAGAGCTTTTCTCTTGTTCTAATAGATTAATTTTATCTTGAAAAACTTTTATCTCACTGTTTAACTTTTCTACATCTTCATTTTTTATTAAGCTTTGATTTTTTGTTTCTAACTCTTGAATTTTTCGATCTTTATCAGTTAGATAAGTCAAAAATTTTGCTTTTTCAGTTTTTATATTTTCATATGTTACTTTGAGATTTTCTAGCTCTTTTTGAATATTTTGATTTTTCTCTAGCAGAAACTCTTCATCTTTTAAATAAGAGAGTTTTTCATAAAGTTCATCTTGTTTTACTTGCAGCTCATCGATTTGTTTTACTTTTGCATCGAGTTCATTTAATAGATAGTCTTTACTCTGCACACTTTCATGCAAATTTCTATTTGCAGCATCTAAATCTTTTGTAAACTCTTCAATTATATTTTGTTTTTTATCTAAATCTATATTTAAAATGTTTAAATTATCATTTAGATTTTTCTCAGTATTTTCAAATATTTTTTGTTTTTCTAAAAACTCACTTTTTAAAGTTTTCAGCTCACTATCATCAACTGTGCTATTCATATTTTTTAACTTTCTTATCTCATCTAAACCAAAAGCTGTTGTGATAAGACCTAAAGCAATAGAGAACTCTAAACCTAAATTCCAAAGATTCTCAGTTTCTAGATTTACTTGGGTGTAAAAACTAAAACAGATTAAAGCTATTAACGATATATATAGCCCTTTAAATTTAAAGCGATAACAGAAAAATAAAGAGATAGCAACTAATGCTTTTAGCTCAAATGTTGCGAGAGATACACTCAAAAAAAGAAAAAACGGCCCTAATAAGACCCAAAATTTTATATGGTTTTCTACTTTTTCATCTATCAAAAAGATTTTTTTTAATACTTGCTGCATAAGCTTTCACTCAAATTATTTTTTCTTCCTATCTATTCTTATATTT
>JAAKFX010000112.1 GCA_011064865.1 Candidatus Anoxychlamydiales bacterium | reverse complement strand
TATAGATGGCATAGAAGTTACTGAAAATGTAGCATAAATTATGAAAATTTTAAGGGTGAACTAACAGGCTTGAAACACAACATTTGACAGTATCTCAAATAAACTAACTGCCTTTTTTAGTTTTTTCACAATTATTTCACACTAATTCACAAAATATTGATATTAAATAATTTTGTAAGAAAAAAAACTTTTGCTTTTTTTTTGAAGTAATTATTTTTTTTTAATTAAGACTTTAATTGATAAATATTGATATATAAGTATAATATATATTTCCTATTAAATTTTATTATTAAAGTAGTTATGATAAGGCTTGTATTGATTATAATTTTTTGTTTGTTCTCAAAAGTTGTTTTTGCAGAAACAATAGCAATTTTTACCCATAAAATCGATTGTCTAGGTCCATGGGATCCTGATAACGTTAAAACAGGTTTACCCGGTTCAGAAGAAGCTGTGGTAAATATGGCTGAAGAATTGGCTAATCTTGGATATCAAGTAATTGTTTTTGGTAATCCTCCTATTTCATCAAATTACTCTTCAACGGATTTAAATCCTTGCTATATAGATTGTGATTTAGATGATGGACAATATGTAGATATTGCTATTTCTTGGAGAAAACCTGAAATTGGTCGGGATCTGAAGAAACGAGCCTCTAGAGTATATTTATGGTTACATGATATAGCAAGAAAGACATTTTCAGAAGAAGATTTATCATTTTACGATGATGTGTTATGGCTTTCTCAATGGCAAAAAGAGCAATGGATAAGTGTTAGTCCTGCTTTTGCAAAATTCACTAATATCTATGGTAATGCTATAAATCCGAAACAATTTGAATCTATCCCCGAAAGAGAAAATCCATATTCATGCATCTATGGATCAAATTGTAATAGAGGAGTAGAGGTTTTGCTCGAAATATGGCCAGAAATCAAACGGCAATTTCCTAGAGCAACTTTAGATATTTATTATGGATGGCCAAAATGGGGAAGAGGAGATTCAAAGAAAGAAAAATATTTGCAAAAACTCACTCAAGATCTGCAAATTTTGGGAGTTAACCAGCATGGTTTTGTTGGACAAGAAGAATTGAATCAAGCTTATGCGAAGGCATCTTTATGGACGTATCCATGTCTCGTAGAAGAGACCTTTTGCATAACAGGTTTAAGAGCTCAGATGGCAGGAGCAATTCCAGTAATTATTGATGAGTATGCTTTAAAAGAAACGGTTCGTTATGGATATAAATGCAAAAATCGAAAAGACTATTTTCAAACGCTTATAAATGCAATGGAAGATATAGAGTCCATAACTTTAGAGAAAAGACAAAAAATAAGAGATTTCATTTTATTAGAATTTACTTGGAAAAGAATAGCTCAACAGTGGGATAAACAATTTAAATTAGATGTAGTTAAAATACAAAATAAAGACTTTAGTGCAGATTTGATAGGTTCTCAATAAAATGTCAGTTTTTTCAATTAAAAACAGTTTAACTTGTATGACAGATTTTGAAAAGACTAACATTTTATTAAGTGAAGAGCAGATTATTCTTATCTCAAAAATTGCATCTTCGCGATTGAGTTCTACACAAATTCAATTTCAAATTTTGAAAAAAGATTCTCCAATAGGACATAAAATTCATGCTTTTCGGTCTAAAGAAGGAGATATTCATGTATTTGTTAAAGATAATGATGAAACAAATAGACAAGATAGTTTAGGTACTAATAAATCTTTTTGTTCTTCAACTTATATTTGTATTAGAAAAAATAAACCACTTTCTATCATTAGGAAAGGACGGCTTAAGGCTAAAGTTCCTAGTCCCTTTGATTCTGAATATTATTCACTTAATGTTCAAAGCCTGTTAAGAGAGGTTAAATTAACTCAAACTTTAAATCATCCTAATATTGTATCTTATTCCGATTTCCTTATTTTTGAAAGTTCCGATGAAATAAAGAAAGTCTATGCTTATGCGCCAATCTTTGAAAATGATATTTTTTTATTAGCGAAAAATGATTTTCCTAAAATGAGTGAAGAGCTGAAGCGAGAGTTTATTTTATCTCTGAGTAAACAGATTCTACAAGCTCTTGTTTATCTGCATAATAAAGGAATTATTCACAATGATATTAAACATAAAAATATATACTATTCAAATATCGAAGGAAAGTATCATTTTGCTCTTGGTGATTTTGGCTTGGCAAATAAGGAGATCAATGGTGACTTTAAGGGATCTTTAGAATTTCTATCTCCTGAAAAAGCTATTTCAAAAGGTTTTATTAAAAAAGATTATGTTGATACTGGGTTTGCTACAGATCTTTGGGATTTAGGAATTATTATCTATCTGTTAAAAGAAGGAAAGTTTAATTTATTTAGTAAACTTATGCGAAAACAATTTGAGCTTAATAATCTAATTAAATTGAAAACTTATTTTTATGTAGAGAATGCAAGTGAAATTTTGGAAAAACTAAGAAAAGAAGAAGGTGATTGCTTTGTACAATTGCTAGATTCTTGGATTTCTTGTCTAACAACTGACACAAAAAAATGTGATGAAATGGAAAAATGGATAATGAGAACAATAAAGATTATCAAACAAAAGGCTTCAATTGAATTGGATAGGATGGGAACAGAGCTTATAGAGAATGATCTAATTAATTGTATATTAGGACATTTGCTACAGCCAGATCCTTCAAAAAGAGCTACTGCAAAAGAGGCTTTAACAATTTTAGAGAAAGAAATTTAATCAAGCTGTTTAAGGAGAATATAATGTCATTTATAATTCCATTTTTAACTTCGCCAGGTGGTTATGCTCTACAGGCTTACAAGCAAGCCCGCTTCGAATTTCCTTTGAATAAACAAAGCGGTTCTTCTTTACAGAAAGTGTGAAAAGGTGATCCAGACTACGATCAGATAATGCGAAGTTTACCAAGCGATAATTTAAAGGCAGATATACAACCTTTTCTTGATAAGGGGGGGGGGGGCAGGAAAGATCTAATAACCTGAGTTGCTAGTTTTTTAACATGCAACAGTTAACTCATTTTCAAATTTTATGGAGGGTTTTCTATTTTACCACAGTATTCCGTTCCTCTATCAGTTAGTATTCTTAATAAAGGGACTTTTTCTTTTTCATACCAAGGCAAAATTCGATCATTTAAAATCAGGTTCATTATGTCTAAGGAAATACATGAAATATCCAAAACAGCTATTTTTAAAGGAAAAGAAATTCGAAAAACTATCCATAAAAATGAATTGTGGTTTGCAATTTATGATATTATTATGGCTTTAATAGATTCAGCTAATCCTAAGGAATATATCAAGAAAATGAGGAAAAGAGATTCTTTTCTTTCAGAGGGGGCAAATTGTCACCCCCTTTCTATAGAGACGCCTGGCGGAATTCAAAAATTAAATTGCTCAAATTTCTAAGGTGTTTTTCAGATTATTCAATCTATTCCTATCCTCTATGAATAGGAGCTGTTAGCAAATGAATTAAAACTCACCCGGACTCAAAATCTATCAAGTCTTGCAGTTGGTCAGCGCCTCTTGAAGACCGTCTTTTAGTGCATAATCATTAAAAAAGTGACTCAGATCCAGAATCTTGTATATTATATTACGATAGGTAGAATCAAACTCGCTAAAAGTGAATGTCTTATTTGTAAATTTCTCCGCAAAAAAATGATAGAAGGGTTTCTCCTCAAAGTTATTATTCATGAGCGGGTTCTTTTTAAGGCATGATGTCAATTCATCTAATCCTGGGAAGGTTGCATTACCATAATAAGATCTAAAACCTGTTGGTGAAGAATAATGGCAAGGAAATGAGGTATAATCTTCAAAATATGAGGAAGCATAGCTAGTGGTTGCCAAGACAAGAACAATTCCGATTGTTGTTGCTATGGGGTGTCTTTGCATAAAGCTAGTCACTTTTTTGGTTGTAGAAGCTATTGATGATGATACGTTTGAAAGGATCCCATAAGAACTTCTCATTACTGCACTAAAACTTGAAATTTTCATAAAAACCTATAATATTTGTTAATAAAGTATAAGTGAATACCGAGTTTTTTGTCACAATTTTGTCACACTCAACCACAAAATATGACAAAACCATACAACTTTTCACAAAAATAAAATACTTCTAAACATTTAATCTTCATGTTGTTAATGTTTGTAACATGTTGTTAGTTACTGACTTGGTATTGACTGTTAATCCATTGGTCGTAAGTTCGAATCTTACTTTTGGAGTTTTGATCTAGAGGTAGTTAGGTGAAATAGACTAACTGCTTTTTTTCAATGAAGGGTACAAAATGTTGTTAATTGGTTTTTTTGTAGACATTTTCAATTATGCTTTAAAGTTTCTTGCACTATGACCACCTGTTTTATCTTTTCTAAAAATTATTTTAAAATTTCATTTGCTAAGTATTTTTACTTGATCTTATATACCTTCATTAGGTATACAAAGATTATAGGAAAAAATGGGTATTCGATCCTTTAAAGACAAAGATACGGAAATTTTTTTTGAAAAAGGGACTCTTCCAAGAAAAAAAGGTTGGGCTCATACAGGTAAAAGTGCAAAAAGAAAATTAGATATGCTTCACTATTCAAGAAGTATAAAGGATTTAAAAAGTCCTCCGAATAATCGTTTAGAAAGCTTAAAAGGTAAATTAAAAGGCTATTACAGTATTAGAATAAAGGATCAATGGCGTATTATTTTTAAATGGGATAAAGAGCCTTATGATGTTAAAATAATAGATTATCACTAGGAGTATAAAATGACACAACATAGAAGAAAA
>JAAKFX010000111.1 GCA_011064865.1 Candidatus Anoxychlamydiales bacterium | reverse complement strand
CGTTTTAATATCCTCAAATTTTTCTTCTTTAAAAGTAAGTATAATTTTATCCGAAATATCTAGATAAATTCTAGCTTCAGCTGAATTTATCTTAGCATCACTATATATTAATATTAAATCATACTTAGCTTTTATCTTATCAATCATTTGAATAAAATCTAAAGATTTTAAAAGCTCAAACGCAAAATACTTATGTTTTCCTGCAGGAATAAAATCATATGCTTGCATTTGCTCTATTGGCAGATTTTTATTTGTATCTTCTAAATATGGGAAAAGACCATTTTTTTCATTGATTTTAGATTTTGTTTCAATCACTAAAATATTTTTCGAGCTAATTGCTAAAAGCGCTGCCAAATAATGAATATATTTGGGGCCACTTGAGCAAATAGTTGTAACCACTTTATTGCTGAGCTCTATTGAAGACATTATTTTCCTCAAAGATTCCAAATCATTTGATTTTAACTCTTCAACATCTATGCCATTGCAATTAAAAGATATTTTACCTAAAAAATCATAGTTTAAATCATTTAACATCTCTTTTGAGATGGAAAATCCTTCAATCACGGATCTATAAATCAAGATAATTAAAAATATAAAAAGCGCAAAAAATGCACTAATAAAAGAATTTCTAAATAAGTGAATAGCTATATTGATATTTGGAAGCGTTGCTAAATCAATAGATTTTGATGAGATTGTATTTAAATTATAATCTAAATTTTTAGACTCAATAAGTTTTGATATAGAATCTATCATATTTTTTGTTATTTCAGATTTCGATAGTAGTTTTTTTTCTTCGGTTAGTTTTTGAACAAGATTTTGCATCTCATCGGTTAAGCCTTTTAATTTATCTTTTATGAAATTTTTATCAAATTGCAAATTTCTAATTTTTTCAAGGATTAGATCTTGAACTTTTGTAGTTAAAAATACGATCTCTTGATTTAAAAGATTTAGTTTTATTTTCTTTAAATCATTTAATTTTTGATCTACAAATTTTAAATTCATCTCTTTTAAATTTAGACAATCTTCTAGCTGCGATACTATTACTTTTTTTTCTAAAGACAATTCCTCTTTTAATGTTTCTATCTCTAAATTTGTATAGTTTTGATTATCTTCAATCTTTTTAGCTATTTCGTTTACATTTTTTAACAGATTATCTGAAACATATATACTAGCTAGATTTGATTGAAAAATTTTAGTATCCATATCTCTTAAAATCTGCTTTATCTGCGTTTTTTCTAAAAAGATCTCATCTCTTTTTTTACTAAGCTCTTTTATCTCTTGTTTTACTTCATTCAAATCAAATATAGAAAATGTATTATAATTCACATCGTTTTGAGTGCTCTCAAAAACTTTATAAAAAAAACTATTTTGATCTTTTTGATTTTTTGATTTTTCAGAGCTAAAAGTGTTTTTTTGAGCTTCCTCTATTAGACTATCTATTGAATTTTTTGAAGTTATTATCTTTTCAATATCCAATACACCTCTACTTTGAATTTTATAATCATTATCAATGATTAGAGCTAAAGATCTCTTTTTCTCTTTTAATCTCTTTATATTATCAACAATATTTAAGAGATTTTCATCTAAATGCGAAATTTCATCAATTTTATTAAGATCAATATTTTTTAAATTTTTTAAATTTTGTAGCTCTTCAGTTAATTTTTTTTCATAGCTCTCTTTTTGTCTTAAAACATAGGCAATTTGAGCATCTAAATTGACAAAACCACTCTTTTTTACATTAGATTTGAGATAATTTTCTAAATTTTCATAAAAATTCAAAAGATCTTTTTCTAAATGATTTTTTCTAGACTTTAAAAACGTTAGTTGTTTTTGAGCTATTATTTTTTTTTCTTTTTTTAAATGCTCAATATATAGCTCCATTAAAGTATTTAATATTTTCGAGCTCAAATATCTATTAGCATTTTTTGTTTTCAATATCAAAAAATTGGCTCTGTTTTTATCTTTTGTCACTTTGATTTGAGATAAAATACTTGAAGCTACTCCTTCTAATGGTTGAGCTTGTATTTTTAAAGTTGCATCAATAAATTCATTTGGAATAGCTTTTATACGAAAAGACAAATCTTTTAGATCTATCTTTTTACCAATTTGTCCTTTTAGTAGTAAATTTTTATTCAAATCTAAAACTTCAAATGAGTTTTTATCTAAAATACTTAGATATAAGCTCTTTGATTTGGATTTTTTATATATAACATCTTCATATTCTATCTCTTTTGTATTTTTGATTTTTTTATTCAACTCTAATCTTAAATTATTTAAAGCTAGTTTATATTTTCTTGTTAAAAAGTTATCTTCATCACTCGTTGAAATTTGCAAAGCTAATTTTTTTACAAGTTTCTTAGCATTTTTTTTTGTTTGAAAAAATGACATTGCATCAGATACTGCGCTATCGTTATTAGATAAAACTATATCTTTTAGAGAACCAACCATTTTAGATTGATTTTTTTCACTATCTTCAAAAAAGCTAGCATCTGCTTGATATTTTGATTCAATAGTAACAAAAAAAGAGAGCGCAAATAAAAAAAAGATAATAAAAACTAAAAAAATCAAAAATTTCTTTTTTATAAAAAGTCTTTTGATATCTTTTAGATAAAAAAACGAGCTACTATCCTCCATCGATAATAATCCCCATATTTTTAAAGCCTCTATAAGCAGAATCAACTAAAGAAATAGTTGGCAGAATCTGTGTTATAAATTTATTCCAATCGCTAATAATAGTAGAGCTAACATAGACAATATCTCCTTCTATTAAATTCAAACATGAGTTTGGAAGCTCCGTTATATATTTCCAATTCAGATGATAAATTTTTGGATCTTGAACATTTGCTCTAAATACTTGGATTAATGATTTATCAGCAGTATATAAAATGCCTCCAACTTTTGCTATTGCCTCTTTTAAAGATATTTTACCATCAGGAATTTCGATATAACCTTGTCTACAAACTTCTCCTAAAACATAAACTTTTGAGCTAGAGCTTTCAGCTATATATATCTTATCTCCATTTTTGACATAAATATTTTGAGACATATCCCCCTCTTTTAAAAGCTTATAAAAATCTACACTCAAAAAGGCATTGTCTCTTAAGATATAGCTTTTAAAAAGGTTTGCATTTGAAGGCAATTTCACTTTTATTAAAATATCGAAAATTCTTGTTTTTGAATCTATAAAAACCTCAGATGTTACAATTCCTGCAACCTCAACTTTTTTTGGTTTTTTTTCTTTAAATGAGATAAAAATCTCAATATCTTTTATCTCATCTTGAAATCTTTTTTGAATTTTTTCTTTAGCTTCTTTTAAGCTCAAATTTGCAACTTCAAAATATCCTAGATCTGGAAAAAAAATCTTTCCATCCAAAACAGCAAATCCATTTTCTTTAGAAATCGATTTTATTGAATTTATTAAATCAACTCTTTTAGGGTGATAAACTTCGATATTCAAAATATCAGTCTCTTCAATTACATCTGAGCTATTTTCTAAAAGATCTGCACTCAAATTATCTACATCTAAGCCTTGCATTTGCAGTATTTCTTTTTTTCCTTCATTAATCTTATAAGATGCTAAAATGAAATCTTGAGCACTTGCCATATTAGAAGTATCTCTATTTGAACAAGAGCAAAGAATAAAACAAATTAAAGAAATATTTTTAAAAAATTTAAAAAACATGTAAATTAAAGTTGCAATATTTTAAAGTAAGCTACTAAATATACACATTTAATAAAAAAACTAAAACAAAAATGAAAAAAGTCTTTGTCTCAGGTGCTGCTGGCTTTATTGGTTTTCACTTATGCATGCAATTAAAAAAAGCAAATCACTTTGTAATAGGACTAGATAATTTCAATCCATACTATGATGTGAGCTTAAAAAATTTAAGAGCAAACATTTTAAAACAAAATAATATTGAAGTTATAAAAGCAGATATCAATGATAAAAAAGTTTTAGAAAAAATTATAAAAGACAACTCTATAACGCATTTTGTTCATCTAGCTGCTCAAGCTGGTGTTAGATTTTGTTTTGAGAATCCTGAAGTATATGTAAATTCCAATTTGGTTGGTTTTGTAAATGTTTTAGAAGTTTTAAAAAATTTCAAAGATATAAAACTAGTATTTGCGTCCTCTTCTTCTGTATATGGCTTGAATGATAAAATCCCTTTTAGTGTAAATGATAAAACAGATCTTCCTTCCAACTTATATGGAGCTACAAAAAAAGCAAATGAAGCTATTGCATACTCTTATCATCATATCTATAAAATTCCGATGATTGGTCTTCGATATTTTACAGTATATGGCCCTTATGGTAGACCTGACATGGCTTACTTTAAATTTACAAAAAATATCTTAGAAGAAAAGCAAATTGAGATTTACAATGAAGGTAATATGCAAAGAGACTTTACCTACATTGACGATATCATAGCGGGGACTATATCTGCTATGGACAGCGCAAAAGATTTTAAAATCTTCAATTTAGGAAATAATAGCCCTATAAATCTTTTAGATTTTATTGATATCATTGAAAAAAAATTAAACAAAAAAGCTATCAAAAAATTCAAACCTTTTCAAAAAGGTGAGATGCTAGCTACATATGCTGACATTGAAGAATCTAAAAAAGAGCTTAGCTTCAATCCCACAACAAATATAGAAGATGGAATGGAAAAATTCATTGATTGGTACCATACATTTCATTCTTACACAACTAACAATAAGTAAATTGCATAATGCTCTTGATTTTACTCAATGTATTGAACAAATAGATTAAAAATTACATGACACTTTTGAATGCATTAGCAATACAATCTATAACATCTGTGGCTATCAGAGAATATGAAGTTTTATCCTTCACTGCTATTTCAGCTGCTTTAAAATGCAAATTTACAGCTAAGACAGCTGCATCATAAAGATCTAATTTTTGAGAAGCAAAAGATGCGATC
>JAAKFX010000110.1 GCA_011064865.1 Candidatus Anoxychlamydiales bacterium | reverse complement strand
TTTTTTCAATAGAACGTTTGCATTGGAGCATAAATAGAATAATCTTTCTAGAGTCTAAAAAACTATATTTTCAATATATTTTTCACATACTAAAGACCAATCAAAAGTTCGAAGTGTGCCCCATTCGTGGAGTTTTTTTTCTTTATATATTAATACTTTTTTTTTAAGATTTAATTAGAAGGTTTTATTATGGATGTTATAAATAATGAATATTAAAGATTTAGGCTATGACGATTTTTTTAAATCCAATCGTATAAAACTTGGGTTAGATTGTTTTCAAATTGCTCGAGTAATTGCGGAATATAAAGAAGCTTACAAAATAAAAAATTCTGACGGGGAATATTTAGCAAAAGTTACTGGGAAACAGATTTTCAAAGCTTCAAGTAGAGAAGATTATCCTGCTGTAGGCGATTGGGTAGCAATTACCCAACTAGATGAAGATAGTGCGATAATTCATGCCATCTTCCCGAGAAGGACAGTTATGAAAAGAAAATATTGTAGTAAAAATGAATCCCAGATTATAGCGACAAATGTTGATGTATCTTATATTATTGAATCGGTTGATAGAGACTATAATTTAAATCGTTTTGAAAGATATTTTGCTACCGCAATGGACGGAGGAATAATGCCTGCCATTATATTGAATAAAATAGATTTGATTTCTAAAGATGAATTGGATTCAAAACTTCTTCAAATAAAAAATAGATTCAGAGATGTTGATATTATTTCAATCAGTGCTCTGACCAATGAAGGATTAGATAAATTAAGAAGACATATACTTAGAGGTAAGACATATTGTTTTCTTGGTTCATCTGGCGTAGGTAAATCTTCTTTAATAAATAAGTTAATCGGTAGCAGTAAAATAAAAACAGGAGATGTTGGTTCTCATTCAGGTAGAGGAAAACACATAACTACAACGAGAGAAATGTATTTTTTAGAAAAAGGGGGAATTGTGATAGATAATCCCGGAATGAGAGAAATTGGAATGACAGATACTGATACAGGTATAAATAGTGTGTTTGATGAAATAGCTGATCTTGCAAAAAAATGTAAATTTAAGAATTGCACGCATATCCATGAAACTGGGTGTGAAGTATTAAAGGCATTAAAATCTGGAAAACTAGATGATGAAAGATATTCCAATTATATAAACTTGAAAAAAGAAACTGAATATTATGAAATGACTGAAGTTGAAAAAAGAAAGAAAGATCGAAAATTTGGGAAGTTTATGACGAATGCTAAGAAGGATTTTAGAAAGTTTAAACATAAAGATTATGGTGATTAGTACAGAAGAATTGTTGTAAGAATAAAAGAAAATATCAATTTCAGTTTATAAAAAATTATTGGTCTTAGGTAAGTTTCTTTCAAATTTATCCAATCAAAAGTTCGTAACGTGACCAGTAACTGGAGTTTAGCCTCTCTTTTGAGAGGCTTTTTTTATTGTTTCAAAAATAAAATTTTCTTAACTTATTTTTTTTTCATTTTGCTTCAATTTCATATCCGAATAAAGATAAATACTCGTTCCAGTGGTGGTCAATAGCTTGAATATGCTCTCTTTTGAGCTTCTTTTTCCAAGTTCCTACCTGTCCCTTTGAATTGCTAACATTAAAAGTTTCAGTATCTCCCCATAATTTTTCAGCAATAGTTTGTATTTCCTTGTCACTGATTGTGACTATGTCTAAAAATTCTACAATTTTTTTAATTGTTTGACATTGTTTGGATAAATCTCCACCGCCGTTTTGACCAATTAAATCTTCAAATTTAATAAACATAATATTGGGAAGCTGCTCCCTTTGATTATAAAGTAAGATAGCTAAATGATAGAGTCCTAATAAAGAACTACCAGAAGCATCAGGATTTTGAATTATTAAATTGTAAATTTGTTTGTCAGCATCTCCTTCAAAACTGTTGATGGTTTTTTCATAAAGATCAGGCCGATCAAGTTTAATCCATAAATAAGGCATCCAATTATGGATAGATAAAATAGCATCACGCACATCTCTAACCATAATCAAATATTTATGTGAGGAGGAATAGATTCCATCAAGGATAGCGGCATTGAGATGCCAACCATGGTTTTCTTGAAGCTTCTGACTTAATGTTATTCCACCAAATTTGCTTTCAGAAATTTCTGGCAATGCTCCTAATAGATACAAACATTTTACAAGTAAGTGAGTGCCTGCTTTTGGCAGGGTTGCTAGTCGAAAGTCAGCAATTTTACTATCCGACAAAGTATTTGGTTCTGGGTTAGCCCACAATGAGAAAAAACTAAAAATAAAGATATGAATGATCAATCTCTTTTTCATGAAACAAAACCTTAATCTAATAATTTCAATGAAGATTAAGTATTTTATAGTATATTTTGCTCATTATTTTTTTCAACAGAATGGTTGCATTGAGCATAAATAGAATAATTTTTCTTTAGAGTCTAAAAAACTATATTTTCAATATGTTTTTTACATACTAAAGACCAATCAAAAGTTCGAAGAGTGCCCCATGCGTGGAGTTATAGAGAGATTAGAGAGGGTGACTAAAGTCATCTTCTCAAAATCTCGTAATCTTGCCGGAATTATTGATTTACAAATATTTTTTTAACGGGAATAGCTGGATAAAAACCGAGAAGATTGACAAATAAACTAATTTTTCTCATTATTTTTTTGTAAAAAATAGGGATTAAATGAAAAGAATCATATTTGTTTTATTGTTTTTATTTACTATTTATGGATGGGCAGATATTCCTAGCAAGTCTAAGGTGAAAATTTCTTCTCCGCTTGCTAGGAATGTAGTTCAATCTAAGGGAGAGCTTATTTCCCCATGGGTTGCGATAGATGAAAGCGGAAATGTTATTACTGTATGGGAAGATGCGGGTTCAGGGGAAATCTTTTCTAAGGTATTTGATGCTAAACAGAACTGTTGGGGAGCTCTTCAAAAAATATCTGAGGTTTCTACTGTCGATCCTTTCGAAAATATTCTTGATTTTTCGATGAATAAAATTGGAAATGCTATTGGAGTATGGGGAGGAAAGGGAATTTGTGCTACTCATTATGATCCTAGTACACAAAAATGGCTTCCTTATTTAGAGCTTTGCCAAGAGGATATCTGTAGTTCCCCTTCGATTGCTCTTGACAATGAGGGGAATGCGATTGCTATTTGGCATAATAAAACAGCCAGTGCTATTCAAGTTTCACATTTTGATAAAAAGATGGTTGCATGGTCTGAACCAATTGATCTTACTGGAGCGACTTCATTCTGGGGATTGTGCAAACATAGCTATATGGGACCTACTAAAGTTGTGTCGGACGGGATGGGAAATGGTATGGCTATGTGGGTGGAAAAAAATGGAGAAAAAGGAGGAATTATCCAGTCAGCATATTTTGATCGTTTATCTAATGGATGGACTGGAATTACTAGTGTAAAAAGTACAATTCATGCACCGATGAATCTGCCTTTAGGGTTTGATATTTCTGCGAGCAAAGGTGGGAATGTGCTAGCAGCAACAAGCTATTTAATAAGCAATAATAGCGATATTAATATTCAGATGCTAGATGTATTCTCCTGGGATTTAAATGAGCAAATATGGAAATTATCTGATGCACATTTTGGATTGTGCCCTATTGTAAGAACTAATGATTTAAATCATCAAGCATTGGCATATATTTTCACCTCTGAAGAGGATATGAGTTTCTTCGGAGTGACCAAAGACCGAAATGATCTCTCTGAGTCCTGGTGGTCTAATATGATATTTGATCAGGGAGCTATATTATCTTATGATTTAGCTATGGATGATCATGGGAATCTGATCACTGCATGGAGCAAAATAAAGGAGACTGATTGTGAATGGCTTATTGGTGCTTATTTTAATAGAAGCAAAAAAGAATGGACGATTCACAAACTACTTTTCGAAGGTCCTATTGGATCTTTGTATGATAGAATATCTGTCGATATAAACTCACATGGTCAGGGTGTTGTGCTTTGGAGTCATTTTGATACAACCAAAAAGCTTAACATGCTCAACGCAGTGTTTCTCAAAGAATATTGATTTTTAAAGAACTGAAAAATTTGTCATCAAAAGAAAAATATGCCCGATTTGGGCTTAAATTAATTGTGTAAAAATTTATAGTTTTAATCTAAAAGCCATTCTATGACTCTTATTATTAGCACGTTAAATTGTGCACGGATTGTGCGCCAGATTGTCTTGATAAAGAAAAAAATACAATACATTAAATATCTGTTGGATTGTAATAACAGCGAAGTTCTGTCATTTATTAGTAAGACATGAAAAAATGAGAAAGAGTCTTCATCTGTCAATTCACTATCTTATCTATTCAAAAAAATAACGGAATATAGCCGTAGTTGGGGATGTCCCACCGTTGACATGTTTCTAAGATGAATGAAAAGATATTGGGATAATATTTAGGAATATATTCTTCCTCTATTGAGGGCTGATGCATTTTTTTTCATCCTGCTTATTTCTTTCTTCTCTTGATTCTTAATTTATTATCTGCATTTTGCAGCAAATTTTATACTACGTGCCTTATGATTGTCATATTTGCAGGTGCATTTTTTTTTACGAATACGATTCTAATCTTCTTTGAGAATCATATCTAAAGTCCAATGAAGAGAGAGGAGAAGACCGCTGGAACTTTCCAAGCAGCCCCTCGCAGAACTCTACGCGAACTTCATAGATTACATGAGTAATACAAACCTGATTTTTTTCACATCAATCAGATGAGAAATTGGTTAAGGGCACCAAGGACCTGAAAGCCATATGCATCCAACTAAACATGCAGGCATAGCAACAGGAGTTGCCAAGGATAAACATGCAGCTACACATACTCCATAAGATACCGGTCCAGCATTGGCTCCAGGAAGACTTGCCAATGCAAATATAGCAAAAGCTAGAAGAGCTGCTTTGTTCAAATTTATTGATACCTTTGGAATTAAAGTGGAGAATTTTCCTGTCACTTGTTC
>JAAKFX010000011.1 GCA_011064865.1 Candidatus Anoxychlamydiales bacterium | reverse complement strand
GCGTAGATTATACCAATTTGAGTATTAAAGACCTCTTTAGCAACGAATGAGCCGATTAGGGCGGTATCTATTTTCCAATCAAACCCGAGTGGTTTGAAGGCAGGTTCCATTGCTTTTCCGATTTTTCCTATATAGGTTTCTGAAATGTTTTTAGATTTTATAGGAAAAGTGCCAAGAGCCCATAAGATGATTGAAAGACCAAGTATCATAGTACCTGCTTTTTTCACATACTCTTTTGAGCGATCCCACATATGAATTAGAGTATCTTTAAAAAGTGGTAGTTTATAAGAAGGAAGCTCCATCACAAAAGAAAAAGTTTTTCCTTTAAAAAGAGTAAGTTTGAATATTTTAATAACTATTATAGCTAAGACAATACCGATGAGATACAAAGCAAATAGAGCTATTGGCTGATAAGGTTTTGAAAAAAATGCAGGTATTAAAAGAGTAAAAACAACTAGTTTTGCTGAGCATGCAATTAAAGGGAGTGCTAAAATAGTAATTATGCGATCTTTTTTACTCTCCATAAATCTTGTTGCCATAATAGCTGGAACTGAGCAACCAAAACCGATTAATAGCGGAATAAAACTTTTTCCATGCAGACCAATTTTATGCATTAGCCTATCTAAGATAAATGCAGCTCTAGACATATAGCCTGAATCTTCCAAAATGGAGATAGAGAAAAATAGTATTATAATATTTGGCATAAACACTAATACAGAGCCGATGCCAGCAATAGCACCATCTATTACAAGAGATCTAAATAAGCTATAGATATTTTCAGGCCACAAAGTAGAGATAGAAGATGTGATAAATTGAAAACCATCTTCGATCCATTTAGTTGGATACGCACCTAAAGAAAATGTAAGATGAAATACCGAATACATAATAAGTAAAAAAATTGGAAAACCAAAAAATTTATGAGTTAATACTTCATCAATTTTATCAGATCTAGTTTTTTGAAACTTTTGTTGTTTTTTCTTATAAATCTTGGTTAGAATGGATCTGATAAAATCGTAGCGTTGATTTGAAAAAACAACTTCCAAATGCTCTTTATATTTATCTTCTAATTTTTCTTTAATAAGATTTATTCCATCTACTATAGACTTCGAATTTATCTTTTTTTCAATATGAGAATCTTTTTGCAGAAGCTTTATAGCAAAAAGTCTTTTCTCTTTTGGATCTATAGTCTTTAAAAATCGATTCTCGATATTTGTAATCTCTTTTTCTAAATTCTTTTCAAATTTCACTCTAATTCCAAAAGATCTATTTTTTTTAGCTGTTTCGACAGCTTTTTTTAAAAGCTCATCTAGTCCTTTTTTTTTGGTAGCTATTACAGATACAACATCAAGCTCTAAAATTTTTTCTAAAAATTTTTCATCTATTTGAATATCTCTTTTATCAGCAATATCCATCATATTTAAAACCAACAGCACAGGTCTTCCCATATCCATCAGCTCAGTTGTTAGAAGTAGAGATTTTTCTAAATTAGAAGCATCTAATATATTTATTATAACATCGGGTTTTTCATCTAATATATAGTTTTTTGCAACTGTTTCATCTTCAGAGAGTGTGTATAGAGAATAGGTGCCTGGAAGATCTATAATCTTTAGATTTATACCATCTATTTTTTTTAATCCCTGTTTTTTTTCAACAGTAACCCCTGGATAGTTAGCGATCTTTTGTCTAAATCCAGTTAGATGATTAAATATTGTGGTTTTACCAGAGTTTGGATTACCAATTAAAGCTATTTTTATATCATTCATATAATTTCAATTTTATTTGCTAAATCTCTGCCTATAATTATTCTATTTTCAGATACTGCTAAAATAATTGCACCTACAAAATCATTTTTTACCATTTGAACTTCTGTATTAATTGTCAGCCCTAAAGATGTAAGTTTTATTTTGACATCTTTTTCTTCTAAAATTTTTTTTATTTTAGCTTTTTTGCCTTTTCTTAGTTTACCTAAAGTCATATGACACCACTTATAAATAAACTGAAATTATAAGCTATAAAAGTTTTTTATTATAGGTTTTAGAAAAAAATATTTTTTTTATCAAAAAAACTTGTTAGCATGAAATTTTAGACGTGGAGGTAAAAATGTTTCGTCAAGGCACAATCAAATGGTACGATGACACAAAACACTATGGCTTTATCACTGAAGATGGAGTTGAAAATCAAGATATTTTTTTTCATAAATCAAATATTTTATCTGAAGATCAAGCGATTGAAAAGGGTCAAAGAGTTGAATTTGATGTAAAAACGGTTCAAAAAGGTCTAGAAGCAATTGAAGTTAAACAACTTAATGAATAATATGAGCGAATTGTTTTCTTTTTTAAAAATGCCAACTGAGCTTCATTTTTTAGTATATGTGGGGCTTCTGTTTTTAATAAGCCAAGTATCGGCAAGAATAGCAACATTTTTTAAATCTCCTCATATTGTTGGATATTTACTCGCTGGTATTATTTTTGGACCATCACTTTTGAATCTGTTTAATAAAAAATTAGTCACTCAAGATTTATCTATTATTACTGATATCACACTATCAATTATTGCTTTTTCTATAGGCGGGTCTCTCAGGTTGAGCATTTTAAAAAAGTTTAAAAAATCAATTCTATGGATTACTAGTTTGCAAGCGGTTGGAGCTTTTTTAATAGTTTTTTTAGCTGCAGCTATTTTAATGCCACTGATTGTTTCAACAACGGAATCTCAAAATGGCTTTCAAAGAACATTTCTTCCAATTGCCTTGGTTTTAGGAGCCATATCTCTAGCTACAGCTCCAGCTCCAATACTTAGCATTCTGCATGAATATAAAGCTAAAAAGGGTTCTTTTACTAATATACTACTAGGCATCATCACTATAGATGATGCTATTGCTTTGATTTTTTATTCTTTTGCTATGGTTATATCTAGAAATTTAATTGTTGGAGATAAACTTGATATTACTATAGCTCTTTTTGAGCCATTGACATCTATTTCTTTTGCTGTTGTTTTAGGGCTGGTGATGGGATTATTTTTAAAACTAATCTTAAAGTTTTTTAAGCCTAAAGATATTTTATTAGGAATTATAACGGGCGCTGTATTGCTCACAGGTGGTATCGCCATAACTATTGGTATATCAGCGCTTTTAGCAAATATGGTTCTAGGAATATTTGTTGCAAATCTAATAGCTCATGAAAGAGCTGATGATGCTTTTAATGTTGTAGAGTCTATAGAAGAGCCCATTTTCGGGATTTTCTTCTTAATAGCGGGAGCTCAATTAGATATAAGATTTTTATCTAAAGGACTTCTTTTAACTCTTATACTTTTAATAGCCAGATTCATAGGGAAATATTTCGGTTCATATTTAGGCTCTGAAATCAGTAAATCAACGCCTACTATAAAAAAATATCTAGGGCTATCACTACTTCCGACAGCTGGGATTACAATCGGTTTAGTTCTAGAAGCTGATTTTATTTTTTCAAGGACAATTCCATTTTTAAGTGACCTTATGGTTAATGCAATTATTGGGGCTACACTCATAAATGAGCTTATCTCCCCATATTTGGTTAGATTTTCTTTAAAAAAGGCAAAAGAGATCTAATTCTAAACTTCTATCTAATCATAAACATCTACTATTCAAAATTTTGAAATTTTTTAAAAATTTTTATAGACACGACCTATTAAAACAGGGTAAAATGATAGTCGGGAGACAACAAAGAGGAGACCAATATTATGGCTGCACCCCTACCAAAAGATGAGAGTTGTAGAGAAAAGCTTACAAATCTTTTATCTCAACTAGAGACTGAATTTCGTTGGTGTTCTCAACACCCAAATGATGTCTCTGATATTGAATTAGAACAACTTAAACAAGCTGTAGATGAGCTAGAGTCTAAATGCAAAGAATTTGGAGGTCAATTTTATACAGATTTTCAAAAGTTTAGAAAAGAGTTTGATTATTCAGCGGACCATCCAAATGAAATAAAAACAGGTGACTTTCAAAAGTTTGAAGATATGCTTCAAAATCTTTTGAGAGATTTAAAATAAAATAATAAAAAAGTAAGGAGATATTTTTATGGCAATGCCAGCACCTAAAAAGGAATATAGTCAAAATGTTAAAAATTTATTAAATAACTTAAGAAACCATCTAAATAATTGGAAAAACAAACAAAACAACATAACGGATGTTGAAATGGAAAACATGAAACAAACCATGAATGAGTTAAATACCAATTGTAAGCATATGGGTGGAAATTTAAATAAAACGTGGAACAATTTACATAAAAATATAAATAGCAGATTAAGTAAAAAGACTATGGAAAAAAAAGATTTTCAAAACTTCAATAATATGATTCAGCAGATGCTGAAGGAATTAAAATAAGAGAGGTAATTATGGCTGCTGTAGAGCCGTCTGTTCCAGATTATAAAAGGTCATTAATTAATAACTTAGAAGAGTTAAAAAAAGAGTTTAAATGGTGTTTGGATAATCCTAAAAGAGTATCAACTGCAAAAATCGAAGATTTTAAAAGAGGAGTTAGAACTCTGAGAATTTTTACTCAAGAAAAGATCAAAGATGAAAAATTTATTAGAGATATTGAAAGATTTGATGTGTTAATTAGTAACTTGTCTGAAAATATAACAGATATTGAAAAAGCTCAAATTGAGATGGTTTTTGAAAGAATCCAAAAATTAATTCATGATTTAGGCTAAATATCTTTATGGAAGAAGCTAAAGACAATGAGTTTTTATCTGAAAAGATCGAACTTGAAGAAGCTTTGGTTAAAATTGAATTTGAGCTAAATAGTTGCTTGGAAGATTTTGAAAAATTAAATGGCGTAAAATTAGATGAGATAAATGATTTAATAAAGGATATGGAAGCGACTGCTACAATTTTTAATAAGCAATTTTATGATGATTATGTGAAATTCAAAGTTGATTTTAATTTTTTTGTCACAAATTTTGAAGAGATGAAAAGATACAAAGTAGAGATTCACATGGAAGATTTTTTAGATATGATTGAGCTTTTGAAAAAAGATCTTTATAGCTAAAGCTTTAAATTATTTGATAATAGCAAATCAGCTGCTTCAAGCAATTCTACATATTGCTTAAAAAACCACTTTTAAAAATTTTATTAACTTTTTTGAGAATATTTCTCTAAAAGAGCTGGTACTTGATCAGGGGTTACTTTTGAATGAATATCTTCAGCAACTTTCACAACAGGCGCCATTGCACACATTCCTAAGCATCTAGTATTTACAAGTGTAAATCTTCCATCTGTAGTTGTTTGCCCAAGATCTACTCCAAGCTCTTCTTTAAACTTTTTGGCAAGTTTTTCAGCACCTTTGACAAAACATGCAGTTCCCAGGCAAACGCTAACTACAAATTTCCCTTTAGGTTTTAGATGAAACAGATGATAAAATGAAGCAACGCCAGATACTTTAGCTGCTGGAATATTCATAAGATAAGCAACAGCTTGCAGATGATCTTTAGATAAGTATCCATATTTTTCTTGAACTTTATGCAGCACTGCAATCAAAAAAGATTCTGGATGTTCTTTTTGCAAACTCTCATTAATAAAATCTAAAATATCTTTATCTAACTCTTTTCTAGCTTTAGCAAGGATTTCATCTTTTAAACTTATTTTATTCATTTATCCCCCTTGGAAATCTTGGATGATAATGTGTATGTAATATCTTGTGAGCAATATCGGAGCCGGGCTCTTTTAAAAACTCTTTGTATAGATTTTGAATCGATACATTTTCAGAAGCAACTCGAAATTTTTTCTTTTTATCGATATCGTACAGCGCTTTAGCTCTTAGAGCAAAAAGCTTTTTATCCAATGTATCAAATCCTTTTGGAGGATATGGTTGACCACCTCCTCCAATACAACCGCCAGGGCATGCCATAATCTCTATAATATGAAACTCTTCTTTTTTTGAGATTACTTTCTCTAAAAGAGATTTAGCATTAATAAGGCTATTTGCAACTCCAAATCTTAGTTTTAATCCATCTATTTCAACTTCACCTTCTCTAAGACCTTCAACAGCTCTAACTTGTTTAAACTCGACATTTTCAAGTTTTCTTTTAGTGATAGTTTCAAAAGCGCAACGAAGTGCAGCTTCCATAACACCACCTGTTGTTCCAAAAATATCTCCACCACCTGTAGATTCTCCTAGAGGAGAATCAAACTCAGAATCTTCTAACTGTTTAAATTGAATTCCATAGCTTTTTATCATCCAATTTAATTCTCGAGTGGTTAATACAGCATCTGTTATAGGCACACCATCGAAAAAATGCTCGGGTCTTTGTATTTCATATTTTTTTGCAACACAAGGCATAATTGCCACCATAAAGATATCTTTAGGATCTTTATTTATCTTTTTTGCAAAATAAGTTTTTGTTAATGCCGATACCATTTGCATAGGTGACCTACAGGTAGATGCATTAGGAATTAGCTCAGGATAGAATTTTTCCATAAAATTTATCCAACCAGGAGAGCATGATGTGATAAGCGGTAGATTTTGTTTGCTCTCTAGTCTTCGAACTAGCTCACTAGACTCTTCAATAATCGTCATATCAGCGCCAAAATTAGTATCAAAAACTAAATCAAATCCAAGTTTTTTTAAAGCTGTTACCATCTTTCCTGTGCAAGGAGTGCCTGGTTCATATCCAAATCCCTCTCCCATTGCAGCTCTTATCGATGGCGCTGTTTGAGCAATAACTAATTTATTAGGATCATTTATCGCCTCCCAAACACTATCTGTATGTTTTTTTTCCAAAAATGCAGCTGTAGGGCAAGCATTTATACACTGACCACATTGAATACATACTGAATCATCCATATTAGAACCATCAAAAGGAGTTACTACAGTATCAAAACCTCTACCATGTTGAGATAAGTTATAAACACCTTGAACCTCTTTGCATACCCTTACACATCTTGCACACAAAATACATTTTTCAGCATCTCTTACAACTGATGCAGATGAATCTTCAATTTTATGTCTTTTTCTTTTTCCTTCAAATAGTCTCTCTCTTACACCCATAGAGTATGCTAAATTTTGAAGCTCACAATTACCATCTCTTTCACAAAGCTGACACTCTTTTGGATGATTATCTAATATCAGTTCAACTATATCTCTTCTAGCTTGTCTGATTTCAGGAGAATTTGTTAATACTTCCATCCCCTCTTCAACTTGATGTGAGCATGAGGTTAAAAAATAGTCAAAACCTTTGATTTGAACAATACAAACCCTGCAAGATCCTTCTAAACTCAGTTGTGGATGATAACAAAGTCTTGGAATTCTAACTCCCATCTTCTCGGCAGCACTCATTACGCTTGTGCCTGCATCTACAACTAACTTTTTACCATCTATAGTTAAACTAACTTGTTTTTTTTGATTCATATTTTTTATCCTAATTAAGATCTTTTAACAGCATCATGTGGACACACATCAAAACACACTCCACATTTAATGCACCCTGATTGATCGATAACATGTGTTTTTGAAGGTTCTCCTGATATAACATTTACAGGACAATTTTGAGCACATAGCTGACATCCTACACATTTGTCTTTATCTATTTCATAGTGAGTATATTGTTGATTCACTTTATCTCCTATAATCTTTTAACAGCACCAAAGCGACAAACTTCATAACATTTGCCACATTTAATACATAAACTTTGATCGATATTATGTACTTTTTTTACTTCTCCAGAAATACATTGTACTGGGCAATTTTTTGCACAAACCGTACAACCTACACATTTTTCAGGATCGATTTCATAATGGATTAAAGCAGTGCAAGCTTTAGCTTTGCATTTTTTATCTTTAACGTGAGCAACATATTCATCTTGATAATATTTCAAAGTACTTATAATAGGATTTGGACATGCTCTTCCAAGACCGCATAAAGAGGCTCTTTGCATTAATCTTCCTAATCTATTTAATTTATCCAAATCTTGCATTTCACCTTTTCCAGCGATAATTCGATCTAGAATTTCTAACATTCTAACAGTACCTTCTCGACAAGGGGTACATTTACCACAAGATTCATCTTGAGAAAAACTCATAAAAAATCTTGAAACTTGAACCATACAATCATCTTCATCTAAAACGATAAGACCTCCGCTTCCCATTATCGAACCTAACTTATGCAGAGTTTCATAATCAACTTCACTATCGATAAACTCAGCTGGTATGCATCCTCCAGCGGGTCCTCCTGTTTGGACAGCTTTCAATTTTTTTCCATCAGGAACGCCACCACAAATATCATTTACAATTGTATTTAAACTAGTCCCCATAGGAACTTCAACAAGTCCTGTATGTGTTACTTTTCCAGATACTGCAAAAGTTTTTGTACCACCACTTTTTTCAGTTCCTATTTTTGAAAACTCATCCCCTCCAATTGAAAATACAACAGGAAGATTTGCTAAAGTCTCAACATTATTTATAATTGTTGGTTGCCCCCAAAGACCAGCTTCTGCTGGAAATGGAGGTCTCACTCTAGGTTGACCTCTTTCTCCTTCTATTGAATGTATTAAAGCAGTCTCTTCTCCACAAACAAAAGCGCCAGCACCTAATCTAATCTCTAAATCATAGCTAAAGTTTGAGCCTAAAATATTTTTTCCCAAAAGATTATTTTGATAACAAATATCTATTGCCTTTTGAATCCTCTCCACAGCTAGAGGATACTCTGCTCTAATATAGAAAAAACCTTTTTCAGCATCTATTGCAAAACCAGCTATAATAATTCCTTCAATAACAGAGAATGGATCTGATTCTAACATACTACGATCCATAAAAGCACCTGGATCTCCCTCATCAGCATTACAAATCATATATCTCGGTTTCGGGCTATCATCTTTTATAAAATTCCATTTTTTCCCTGTTAAAAAACCAGCGCCTCCCCTACCTCTGAGCTTTGATTTTGTAACTTCATCTATCGTATTTTTTCTATCATTTTTTTCTAATACTTTTGCTAAAGCATTAAAGCCAGCAAAAGTAATATATTCATAAACGCTCAAAGGATCGACTAAACCAGAATTTCTAAGAGCTACTCTTGTTTGCATACAATAAAAAGGCATATCTGCATAAACTTCAAAAAACTCATGTGTTATTGGATGTTTCTCTAACTCTTTTTGAGATTTTGTTCGCTCTACAGGCTTGCACTCTTTATCGATCAAATGTTCTTCTAAAATTGTTCCTTTCATTATATGTGACATGAAAATTTCATTTACTAATTTCGCATCTACCTTTTTATAAGCTGCCATTTTTTTTCCAGGAGAAAATATCCCTACAATAGGCTCTAAAGAACATCTACCAGTGCATCCAACATGTTTTACAATTATATCTTTTCTATTCGATGCCTTTATGTGTTTTTTAAATTCTTTAAAAACAATATCTGATCCCGCTGCATTTTCACATGTTGCAGAGCCTATTTGAATAACAATAAAATCTTTCGGATACTTTTCATCTATGAACTTTTTTGCTTTTTTTTGGATCTTGTCAAAGTTTTCTTCAATAGACACGAAACGCTCCTACTTTAAAAGAATTTTAAGTTCTATAAATAACATTATTTTGAATTTATTATTAGAAAAATTTTAAGATTTTTTTGCAATTTCATTCATATACAAAAAAAGCGAAAAGATTTTTTTTCTTTTCGCTTTTTTTAATTTTTCAATTAAGAATGGTTACGAGGATTACAAGGATCAAACTTATTAGGTGGGCTTATAGAATCTCTAAATCCATACCTCTCATTAGTCCTTGGGGGAGAAGCAGTAGGAAGGTCAGGTTCCTCGTCATTGCTATAACCTGCATCACCCAAATCTTGCATGCTTATATCTTCTCCATTTAAGATTTGAGAAGAGCTCGGAATCAAACTTCCTATTCCTCTAGCAATTGCACTAGCACCACTCAATAATCTAGAACCTATTCCTTTTTCTTCTGGTTCATCTTCTGAATCTCCATAAAAACTTTCATCGGGACATAAAAAACCTCTTCCAAAAACTGGACGTTCTGCTCCGCGTAATTCATCATCAAATCGTCGAGCTTCTCGTTCTACTCCTGAATCACTCTCGCTATCTCCACCACCTGAAAAAGCAAAATCTTCATCATCTGGGTCATCAGAATCAAGTTCATTAACTTCACCAGAATCACCACTTATCCCGCTATCTTCATAATCTGAGCCCCCTCCAATTTCCCCAGGATCATAATCATGTGATCCATCATCTTCACTCTCAGCAGCTGCAACATCTTCGTGTCTTAAATGTCTTTTTTCAAATCTTCTAGCTGCTCTGTCATGTTCTGCTTCAGAAGGAGGAAACAATTTCTTAGTTAATTTTTGCATTTTTAATAAATAAGCTTTTTGTACGACTTTAAAAGATTTAGAACATAGTGAATTTAATTCTTTAGATTTACCGCACAAATCAGCTCCTGTCCAAATAACAGTATATAATAACGCTATAGAATCTAAAGTCTTTATATCCATATTTTTTAGAAGATATATGTCAAAAGCTGACATAGCAATAAATGGTAATATTTTTATAGCTCGAGCTTTTATATGTCGTATTCTTGCAAGTTTTGGATGATTTTTTTGAACCTCTCTTTTATGTTTCATTGCTAGATTTAATATCATTGCTCCTGAGATAACACTATTTGATGCTGCTGTCCAATACGGTAGGCTTGTAGCATATTTAATATAAGGTATAGCAACTGTTGTATATCGAATCGTAGCTCTTGCAGCAGTTTTAACTAATTTTTTAAACAGAGTCTCATCAGATTGCGGTAGATATCTGTCAATCAAATACTCTCTTAGAGCCATTCCGTTGAATATTCCAAAATTAGGCATTTTGGGAAAATAACTAGCCATTATTTATCTCCTATTATTTATTCATAAATTTATGTAAAAATAGATGGTATAAATGTTACATCCTGAGTCTGTGCATCTGCTGTTGAAAAAAGGAAATTCCAAATTTCAGATGGAATGTTCTTTGTATCTATATTCTCTTGAAACCTAAAAGCATCCACACCCTTATTCCAAGGCAGTTCAAGTTTAATATTTGAAAAGGTATTTTTTGTAACATTACAAAATAAATTAGTTATATTACTGAATAAAGATTCAGGAGCTTGAGACAATGAATGAGCAGCTCCATTGGAAATTTCTTCTTCTACAATATCTGCATTTTCAGATTCTGTACTATTAAAATAATAATATAAACCAAAAGTTGTCAAAACTGCTGCAGATACAATTGCAATCTTTTTTAAAGAATATGTATTTGAAATTTGAGGCTCATCTTTATCATCTTTTGAACCTGGTACTTTGATAGGAACATCTGGAGGTGGAGGTGGCTGAATAACTATTGGAGGTTCTCCTACAGGAGGATCTGATGGAGGAGCTACAACTATTGGAGGTTCAGTTATTACAGGAGGATCTTGAGGTTTTGAAATCTTTGGTTCTAGTGCTTCAATTAGTTTTGCAGCTTCAGGGATTTTTTTGAGTTTTTCTTTTAATAGATTTTTGATTTGAATTGGTACATTTGGATTATTTAATAAATTGTTTAAAGAGACTAAAATATTTGAAATTTGTGCATTAGTATTTTCATTTGCCATTTGTTCTAAAAATGGGTCTAATAGTTTTGACTCTTCGCTTGTTAAAGAGAATTCAAATAGCTGATATTGATCTAGATGTTTATCTTGTTTTTGTTTTAGTTTATTTGCATCTTCTTCAGAGCTTAGTCTATATCCTGATACTTCATTTTCTGGTTTTTGAGGTTTACTAGATTTATATTGCTCATAAATATTTCGTATTGTCTCTACTGTATTTTCTTCAGATATTTTTTTTATATTAGTCCAAAACCCTTGCCAAGTATTTCTAGGATCATATATCAAAATAATAAAAAAAGCATAGATGTCATAAAAAACGCCTGTCACAAAACGACGAACTTTACTAACTGCTTTATCAATATCTTTAGGCAAGCTATTGAACTTAAATAAATCTAAATCATCAGTTGCAGAAACTTTTGGAACAGCCATGAATCTTTACATTGCTAATCATTAAAAAAATTTGAAACATTGTAAACTTAAATGCAATAAAGATTCAAATTAATTGTTAATTAAAAATATTTATATGTGTTTTAAAGAATTTATTTTGATACAAATCTATTTAGTCAGTAGCCATTGCTTCTATGCAAAGATTAGCAACCGAAGCGATCTTTTGAAAGCTCCATCTAATGATTGCATCACCCGCATCAATTATTGGATCTGATGCACTTTGAGCTATTTCACGTACAGTTTCAGTTACTACTTTTGGACCTTCTTCGAATAAAGCGCAAGTATCTGTTACTAAAGAGCAAGTATCTGCTATTACTTTCTCTCCAATATTATAAGCAAAGTCTGCTATCTCAGTTGTATTTTGAGCTACATTAGATACAACACTTTGAGCTGTTTGTATTGGAGCTTCAGACATATGACATGATGTATTCATGACACATTGAGGTAACACATTTCTAACATAAGTTGATATAGCAGTAACTAACTGAACTGGTACTTCACATGTATTATCAGCAATTGTTGAAACAACTTCTTTAGTAGAATTTACTATCGGAGTAGTCACATTTTGAACTACAAAAGATGTAATATCATCAACTTGTAGAGGAAATTCAAACGCAGGAGAAGTATTACCACTATTGAAATCATCTATCCACATACCATCACCAGAACCGGCTAACCCAGAAGAATATTTATCATCTACACTTGTAGTATAGCTTTGATACCAAGAATATAAAGTATAAGCGGCTACTAAACCTACAGCTACTGTGTACGCTGTATTTTGCCAAGAGACCTTTCTAGAGTTAAGAGGTTGATTTTTTCCTTCTTCGATATTAGGATTTGAACTAGTTTTTGATTCTTGTGGAGTTGTAATATCTTGAGTCCCCTCTAATAAAATAGTATCTACACTTTGACTTTCTTCAGCAATCTCAACAACTACTAAAGGCTTATCTGCATTTGCTGCTTGATTATCTACAGAAGCTTCTTTAGCATCAGTAGCATAATCAAGAATCACACCCTCATCCAATCCTATAGATTGAGATACAGTCTCCTCTGGAATCTCTTCAACTAATACTTCATTTGTTTCTAAAGCATTTTCCTTTGCATATCTATTTGCTCTGTCTTGGCTAGTTTTTCTATGTTCTATGAATTTTAAAATCTCTTTTTTAGCTTTTTCAAACTCAGCTTCTAAAAAGCTTTTAATTTCTTTAGAAGTTTTTAGATCTTTAGCAGTTAGTAAAATAAAATAACGTACATATGGACTTTTAGCTCTTTTTAAAAGAGCAGAGATTTTATAAACTTTATCTTGAGAAACCACAGATTCACAAATTTTATAAGCGATTGAATCTTTATTTATTTTTTTTGGCTCCAATTTTAAAGAAGAATTATCTTCTATAGCATCAAAAGCATTTTTTTGAATTTGCAAAACTGCATTTTCAATATATCTATAAAATAGAGTGCTTTTTACAAAATCTACTTTTTCATTTTTTCTAAAAGCTACAGTTGCATCAAAGCCTTTTTTTGTAAATTGCGGACCATATAACCAACTTTTGAGAGTAGAAAAAAATGCTCTAATCTTAGCTATTATTTCAACTGCTACATATTGGACTTTTCCAATAACATTTTTTAAAACATTTTCATCTAGATCTTTTGGCAATCTTTGAGCTACTACAAAATTTACTCTTTGACTAGATTTAGGAGCTACATTTGTATCTATTGGCATTATTTTCTTCCTCAATATTTATTGTTAACATTAATTATATCATTTTATACTTAATAAATCAATAATACTAAATATTATAAAATAACATTATTACACGTAAATAAAATTTAAATTTACATTATAATTAAAATTATAAACCTGATGATCATCTTCTTCGAGAGCCATTTACCAACATTCTAGCACTACCTTCTAATAGATCTCTGTTTTCTCTTTCTTCTCTAGATAGTCTTCTTTTTACAATTCTTTCTACAGCATTAGGCTTACTATCATCAGTTTTACCAATTACTCTATCATCGATAAATGAAAAAACTGCATTTGTAGCTTTTCTATATTGATCTGGAGCTACTAAATTTAATATAGCTTCTGCATAGATAATGCTTCGGTCAGGGTTTCCAATTAACGCTGAAGATGTAGCAAAAACTCCAAAATCAATAGCGCTTCTATATAAATATTTAGCAGCTATTTTCATATGATTTTTCCCTTCATCATTTAAACCATAGCTAGCAGCGGCAGCTACATGAGCTATAACATTTCCACCATTATAAAGCATTGATACTGCTGTTCTAGATGGTAGAGCCAAAAATACTAAAGGTACCTTTTCAAAATATTTTAAAGGTGAGTTTTTTAACACTGTAGGACCATATTTTAGTAAAAGCGATGGACCATTATTTACTCCAAAAGCTACGACTCTTTTACCTAAACCATTTATCAAACCATTTGCAGGTGATCCAAGAAATGGATTTGGTTTAAAATATTGGTTTGTTTCTTTACCTTCATCAGCACTAAATCCAATTTTTCTATTAAAATAATTAGCCACATTTGAGCCCATTTGAAGGCCTGTTGAATATAAATTCATATTACATCTCCTTGTATTAGGATGTTTTTTAAATAATTAAACTAAAACACTTAATAATAGTAATTATATTAGCATAAAATAGACTTTTATTTAATAAAAAAATCGTTTTTTTATTAATTAAAATTTTTATTTTATAATTAAAGTAATTTTTCTATGTTTTTCATGGCATTTTTCAAAGAACTAGGCCTTGAATTGATGCTAGAGAAGGGATTAGAGGACTTTTTTAAAATATTTTTTATATTGAATTTTTGGGCTGTCAAACCTGCGCTTAACTCGTTGAATGTTATGGGGGTAGCAATAGGAGCGTTCTCAATGGCTCTAATAGAATAGGCAGAGATTGCTGTTTGGGCGAAAGCGTTTCTTAAATAATCGATAAATATCCTATTTTTCCTTTTCTCTTTTCTGGTCTCTATAGTGTATTTTGTAGAATCTTTATTTACTAAAATAGTTGCTATATTTTTAGCAAAATGTCTGACTTCATCAAAAGTGAAATCTCTTTTTATAGGAACTATGATATGGAGACCTTTTGATCCTGTTGTCATTAAAAAAGATGGCAGTTTTAATGAATCTAATATCTTTTTGAGATCCTTAGCAGCATCGATAACTTTAGAAAAATTAGCTTTTCCAGGATCTAGATCAAAAATCATACGATCTGGATAGTTTAATTTATCTATTTTGGAGAGCCAAGGGTGGAGCTCCCCTACTTGATTAGCGATATATAAAAGTGATTTTTCATCGGTAATAACCGGCATTTTAATAGAAGATTTTTTCTCTCTTTTTACAGATACTGTTTTAATCCAGCTAGGATAGTAGTCCATGACTTTTTTTTGAAAAAATTTATCTGCTTGCACTCCATTTGGAAATCTTTTTAAAGTTAGAGCTCTATCTTTTATAAAAGGCAGAATCTTTTTAGCTATTTTTTTATAGTAAGTAACGTACTCTAGTTTTGTAATTTTTGATTTTGGAAAAAGTATTTTATCTTTGTTTGTAATCTCCATTTATCTACCTTTTTTCTCTTTAACAACTTTTTTTATAGGTTTATCGTATCTTAAAGCTATAAATCTTGGATGGCGAAGTTTATCATCTTTTGTCCACTCGGAAAAAGCTATCTCAGCTACATATTTGAGTCTGACAAAATGAATATTTTTTAAAGCTATTTTCTCTTTAATTTGCTTTTTTGAAGTTTCAATTTTTTTAAGTTTTTGAGAAAAACTTTTTAAAAAAGCAAAATCGTATCCAGTACCAACTTTTCCAGCGAATTTCAATGTAGTTTTATCATAAAAACCAATTAAAAGTGCTCCAAATCCTATTCTAGATTTTTCAGGATCTGTATAGCCTATTATAATAAACTCTTGTCTATTTGAGCATTTAAACTTCAGCCAGTCTCTTGTTCTTTTAGATACATATTTCGAGGCTGCTTTTTTAGCAATTATCCCCTCTCCGCCAAGGGAACAGGCTTTTTTAAAAAGTTTTTCTCCATTTTTTATGATGTGAGGTGTGTATCTAATTTTTGTGGAGAATTTTAAATTTTGTCTTAAAAATTTTTTCCTATCGATTAGCTTTTGATCTTTAAAATCATATTTGTCAAAATAGAGTAGATCGAAAGCATAAAAGTATGTTGTGATTTTTTCTTTTTTTACTTGTTGTAGTTTTGAAAAAGATGTGATTTTTCCATCAAAAGCTACAATTTCACCATCGATGATAAAGTTTTTCTTTTTTTGATTTTTAAAAGCCTCTAGAATTTCACTATAGGTTTTATTTAGTTTATTTCGATTACGAGAAAATAAATTAACTACTCCATTTTTGCAAACTACGATACATCTAATTCCATCGAACTTTTCTTCATATATCCAATCTTTATCATAGAAATATTTCTCTGTTAGAGTTGCAAGCTGAGGCGCTATAAAATAAGGCTGAGATCTACTTTTTAGATTTAACTTCATCTTTTTTTCTCATTTTTATTAAAAGCCAAGTTTTATCATCTCTAAATTTAACAAGAGCAAAAGCTGCATTTATTTTTTTGCCATGCAAAAAAATCTCAATTTGTCCATTTTTAAAACATTTGTTTATTGGAACAATTTTTCCAGCTTTATCTTTTTTAATATTTTCAAAAGTGCCTGAATCATAGATTTTAACTCTTCCAGCTCCATATTCCCCTTGAGGAATTGTTCCTTGAAATTTAGCGTATTCTAATGGATGGTCTTCTGTAAGCATTGCAAGTCTTTTTTCACTTGTTTTTTTAGGAACACCTTTTGGAACAGCCCAAGATTTTAAAGCTCTATTTATTTGAATTCTGAAATCGAAATGTTTTCTTTTAGAAAAATGCTCTTGAATTACAAAAATATTTTCTCTCTCTGTTTTTAAAACTTTTGCTTTTGGCTCTGGAGTTTTTTTAAAATCTCTTTTTTTTTGATAACTTTTTAAAGACATATTTTTTTCTCCCCTATTTTTTGAATAACAAATCAAAAATAAAATTCCAATAATTATTCTAATTAACTATAAAATCCCTTGTTTCAAAAATTATTAAATGTAATAAAAAAGAAAAAGATAAAAATGCAATTTTATGCAGAATCAATATATCTTATGGTTTGATCAAATAACAGCAAATGACCTCCCATCTGTTGGCGGTAAAAACGCTTCTTTAGGCGAAATGCTAAAATATTTAAAAGATAAAAATATAAATGTTCCAAATGGTTTTGCACTTACAGCTAAAAGCTTTTGGACTTTTATAGAGCATAATAATTTAAAAGATAAACTGCAGTTTTTAATCAATAGATATAAAGAGAAAAAAGCATCGTTGCAAATAACTGGCAAAGCTATTAGAAAGTTAATCTTGAGAGGAAAATTTCCAAAAGAAATTCAAAAAGAAATAGTAGATGCTTACTTGAAACTCTCATCTCAATATAACAGACCGAATGTAGATGTAGCTATTAGATCTAGCGCAACAGCAGAAGATCTACCATCCGCTAGTTTTGCAGGGCAACTAGAGAGTTTTTTAAATATTAAAGGCAAAAATAACATTTTGAAAAAATGTGTGCACTGCTATGCATCTTTATTTACAGATAGAGCAATAATCTATAGAGAAGAAAAGGGCTTTGATCACATGCAAATAGCTGTCTCTGTTGGGATTCAAAAGATGGTTAGATCAGACATGGCTGGCGCTGGAGTTATTTTTACTTTAGATACCGAATCTGGCTTTTCAAATGTTATTGAAATCTCAGCTGCATTTGGACTTGGAGAGAATGTAGTTCAAGGAACTATTACTCCTGATGAATATATAACTTTTAAACCTCTAGTAGAAGATGAGACTAAAATTCCTATCTTACAAAAAAAGATGGGTCGAAAAGAAAAAAAGATGATCTACAGCCCGAAAGGGACGAAAAATATAAGAACAACATTGAAGCAAAGAGAATCATTTGTACTCACAGATAAAGAAATTTTAATCCTATCTAGATGGGCAAAACTAATAGAGGATCACTATAAAAAACCGATGGATATAGAATGGGCAAAAGATGGTCCTACAAATGAGCTTTTTATAGTTCAAGCAAGACCTGAGACTGTACAAGCTCAAAAAGAAAGAAAAACTCATTTTTCAAGCTATAAAATTCCATGTCCATCACAAGTTATAATAGAGGGACTCGCTATTGGAGAAAAAGCAGTATCGGGCAAAGCTCAGATTATAAAAAGTATAAAAGATATAAATAGATTTGAAGAAGGCTCTATTTTAGTTACAAAAACAACATCTCCTGATTGGGTACCTATTATGAAAAAAGCAAAAGGTATCATCACAGATTTAGGAGGTAGAACATCTCATGCAGCTATAGTATCTAGAGAGCTCAATGTTGCAGCAATTGTCGGAACAATAAATGCGACAACTAAAATCAAAGATGGACAAGAAATTACTCTCTCATGCGCGGAAGGCTCTATTGGAAAAGTCTACGATAAAATATTAGAGATTGAAAAAGAAGAGATTGATATAGAAAAACTCCCAAAAATAAAAACTAATATAATGATAAATATAGCCTCATCAGAAGGGGCTTTTCATTGGTGGCATCTACCTGTTAAAGGAATTGGACTTGCAAGATTAGAATTTATAATAAATAACATTATAAAGATACATCCAATGGCACTTGTTCATTTTGATAAAATCAAAAATGCTAAAACTAAAAACATGATCTCTAAACTCACAAAAGGCTACAAAGATAAAAGCAGCTATTTTGTCGACACTTTAGCATATAGCGTAGCTAAAATTGCAGCATCTCAATATCCAAACGATGTAATTGTTAGAATGAGTGATTTTAAGACAAATGAATATTTTAATTTAATCGGCGGAGATGAATTTGAGTTTAAAGAAGAAAATCCGATGCTCGGGTTTAGAGGAGCTAGTAGATACTATAACAAAAAATATGTAGATGGTTTTAAGCTAGAGTGCAGAGCTATCAAAAAAGCGAGAGAGATCATTGGTCTAGATAATATAATTATAATGATTCCTTTTTGTAGAACTTTAGATGAGGCTGATAAAGTTTTAAAAATACTAAAAGATAACGATTTATCTAGAGGAGAAAATAATTTAAAAGTCTATGTTATGGCAGAGATTCCATCAAATATAATTTTAGCTGATAAGTTTGCTACAAAATTTGATGGGTTTTCCATAGGCTCAAACGATCTCACACAGCTAACACTCGGAATTGATAGAGATTCTGAAGAGCTATCAAGTATATTTGATGAGAACAATGAAGCTGTAAAAATATCTATTGCGAAATTAATAAAAGATGCTCATAGCAAAAATGCAAAAGTTGGCATTTGCGGACAAGCACCTTCTGATAAATTAGAATTTGCAAAATTTTTAGTCCAAAATGGAATAGATTCAATATCTTTAAATCCAGATAGTGTTATTAAAGTAATTAATTATCTATCCAAAATAGAAAAAAAATAAGTTTTAAGCTTGCCGAGTTAAAAAAATAATTTTTATTTTTTTCGGTGCAAAAAATTTATCTAAAACTTTTTTTACTGTTTCTATCTCAAAATCCTTACATGAGAAAACATCTATATACGCATCACCATTAGCATCTACTAAGTGACCTGTTATAGAGCTCGTCTCTATAAGCTGAACAAATGAGAAGCCAGCAGCATCAGGGTTATGGGTTGCAAAATGTTCGATCATTGGCTCTTTGTAAGCTTTCATATCAATTTCTTTAACAAGAGTTTTGATAAAATTATAGATTTGATCTCTACTAGTTATTTTTTTTCTGTCGCATCCTTGACAGTCTAATACTAGATGATAGCCCCAGTATTCCGTCGTGTTTTTACTTCTCATACTAGTTTCTTTTTTAGTGTCGCTTTTTTGACAATCTAATACTGGATGATCCCCCGAGTATTCCGCCATGTTTTTACTCCTCATTAGGTTAAAAGGTATATGAAGTTAATTATACGATTTTTTTTTTTTTTCGAGAAATCTTTTGAGAAAAAAAACAAAAAAAACTAAACTTTGAGCTAATAATGACAAATTATGTCATTTAATATTTTTAAAAAAGGAGAATTTTTTATGAAAATGTTAGCTAGAATTTTATTTTTATCTTCGTTTGCAGCTCTTCCTCTATTTGCTACAGATGAACCAGCTGAGGTAGTTGAAAAGCCAGCTGAAGAGCAAGAAGTAACTAAAGAAATCACTTTAGATGAGACCGAAGTAACTTTAGAAGAAGTGCAAGAAGCTGAAGAGCAAAAAGAAGCTGAAGTGATCGCTTTTTTAGAAGACAAAAAAGATGAAGCTAAAGATGAGCAAAAAGAAGAGTTAAACTTAGCTTTTTCTGAAGACAAAAAAGACGAAGCTACAGACGAGCAAAAAGAAGATTCATTTCTAGTTTAATTAAAGCTAAAAAAAATAGCCTATCTTACTTCTTAGATTGGCTATTTTTTTTCATATCTAATTGAAAATTCAAAAAAGCTTTTACTAAAAATTTATTCAATCATTTTCTTTGCATCTTTATCAGATATAATATTTTTTAAATTTTTATATTGAACATCGCTAATAGTCTTATCAAAATTTTTTACTTTTTCATCTAAATAACCATATCTCAAGCCTAAAAATTTTATATTTGCATCTGAACAAAAAGTTTTAACTTCATTTAGATGATGAAGTTTATCATCGATAAAAACTATAGATTTGGGATAAAACTCGATCTTTTTGAAAAAACTTTCTAATACTTTTCCTTTATTAATACCATTAGCAAACAAAATACCCTTATTATAAAAAGATCCTGTCTCAAAATAAATTTTCTCTTTTCTAGGAGCTGTTTTTAAAAGATCAATATCTAATGAATCTAATTGTTTTATAGCAGCTAAAGAAAGCTCAACTCCCCTAGTTGTAAGTCCCATTATCAAAGTATTTTTATTTTGCAACTTTTCGATTAAATCTTTTATATCTTGTTCAACAAGTCTTACTTTTGTAATAGCTTGAACTTCATACCACTGAGATAAAGTTTGATCTAAAGCTTTTTTAAAATCTAAGCCATTTACCTGATGAGATTTCATTTGATGAAAAAACCATTGATCAGAGGCGAGCTGCTGAACAGGTTCCATAACAGTATTGTCTAAATCTAATAGTACTAAATCGTATTTTTTTAAATGTTTTTTAGTCTCTTTAATATTTTTTACTTCGAGTATTTGAGCAGAGCAAAAACTAACAAATAAAATTAATAAAACAGCTATTTTTTTCATCTTAGATTTAAATCCCTTGCAAATTGAGTTAATGACATTTGAAGATTTTTTCTAATTTTATTAGAAATTAGCGGTCTTAAAATAAAAGCAAAAAGACCTTTTAATTTTACTTTACAAACAATTAAAGAGCCATTTTCTATTTTTTTAACTTCATGTAAAAATATAAGTTTTACAAAATGAGAATACCAAATAACTGTTAAACTCTCATTTTCTTTCACTTCATGAATTTTAAATTTTATCCCCTTTTTTTTCTCATTTATTACATGACCCTTTTTTCCAACTTCAAATCCACCTGTTATATATTTATCCGCCCAGACCTTAAAAACTATATTAGGTAAAGCTTTAGTTTTAACACTCTCTTCAATAATACTCATAAAAATATCTATAATTTAATTGTAATTACTACAAAGATAACAATTTGCATTGAAATAAATCAAGAAAACATCAAATTTTGCATTGAAAATAAGTTTCAAAAAAAACTTAATAAAATATTAACTTTTTTCGTAAAGCCCAATTAACTCTGCTTTTTTTATAATATGTCCTTCTATAGCTTTTTCTAAATCTAGCTTTGTAGCCCCTTTTTGAAGATCCAAGGTGATATCTAAAGCATAGAGTTTAAAAAAGTAGTGATGAGACCCTGTTGGAGGACAAGGACCAAAATAACCGATTGAGCCAGATGAATTTTTACCCTCTAAGCCTTTTTGAGAATCTTCATCAAGTTTCTCTATAATAGGCATATTATACATTACCCAATGAACAAACGTTTCATTTGGAGCATCTGGATCATCCATTATTAGAGCTAAAGATTTTGCATCTTTTGGAATATCTTCAAATATTAAGCTAGGGTTTATATCCTCACCTTGGCAGGTGATTTTTTTTGGCATCATTTGATTATTTTTAAATTCTGGACTTGATATTTTCATAAAATGTTCCCAAATCTATTTTATGAATTTAAGATAAACTTATTCTAAAATCCAGTCCATAACAATGTTATCGATCCAATGAATTCCTCTTTTTTTTCCTGGCATAGAGATATAACCTATATGGC
>JAAKFX010000109.1 GCA_011064865.1 Candidatus Anoxychlamydiales bacterium | reverse complement strand
TGATCCTGAAATGATTTTAAATAATTGTTTGAAAGGAGAAAAGCTTTTGAGTAATATTTTGCATAAACATAATGGATTAATAGGGGTTTTACTACATTATGGTAGAAATAATGCTTGGAATTTCTACCAAAGAGAACAACTTTTTAAATGTAAAGATGCTTCATTTGAAATTAAAAATAAAATTCAGCTGTTGAATAAAAAACTTTTGCTGTTTGCTCCTCATGATTATGACGATATTGAAAAGATCTTAGAGGAAACAGATGAACATGATTCTGATGAATTTACTTATCTTTACTTGCTTCCTCAATATATGGCTTTACCTGCATTCTCTGCAGATCCAGATGATAATGAGACTAAACAATTAAAACAAGAATATGAAGAAATTAGAAAAAAAGTTCAAGCAATCTATCTTAATAAAGATTTTTTAGAAGAAACATTAAAGCAAATAGTTTTTGGATAGATTATTTTTCAGCTGCAGTTTCTTTTTTAGCTATCTTATGCCATTTGTTGATCAATAAAAATTCAATAGCAATCACAGGAAAAATTATAATAGGTAATTTATTTTGAAAAGGAATATTCATTATCCAAAGAGATAATAGTATTATAGCTAATAAACCTGAAGATATAGCATAAGACAATGCATGTGCCATTGCGCTATGAGTAACAGGCAATTTTTTTAATTTTTCAATAGTCTCTTGTTTCATAATTTTATTCCTAGTGAAGTGGTTAAAAGATATGCAGGTTTTGTTTGTTGTGTCATTATAATGAAGTTCATTTATTATATGGTTACATTTTGATTTTATTCACAAAAATATTTTTATTAAATAAAATAATGAAATATATTGAATAAAAAAGAGAGAGATTCATGAAACTTTATTTTTCAATAGCTCTTCCAATATATTTTACAATATTTGCAATTTACTGGACTCTTATGAAAACTGATAAAGAAACACTTCAAAAGATAAAATTAATAAAAGGCCTGAGGCTTTTAAATTCAAGCTCGCTTTTTGGGTGTCTTATTTGTTGTGCTACTCAAATCATGATGAAGGATTATTGGATTGATAAGCCGGGACTTTTATTACAGATAACAGCTCTTCAAGTTTTTGTTTGTTCTTTGTTATTACGTTTTTGGGAGCATAATGTTAAAAATGAAAGAGAGAGACAAACCTGAGATTTATATTTAGCTATAAATGACTTTTAAATTAAGGAAAAAAATAAATGCCACAAGACAAACCAGAAATACTATCCCAACTAGTTAAAATATCTATATATAGCTTGCCAGCATTTTTTTTAATCTTGGCCTGGATTTATACATTCTTACGTAAAAAGCAAATAAAAATATCGCAAAATAAATTGAGAGTAGGAAGTTGGTTCTTTTTATTATATCTACTCATACAAACTATTTTTTTTCAGGGATTATCTTTAAAAATGACTGGTGATGTTTACTTACCCTCTAAAGGAGTTCCATTTATAATTTTAAGTGGCGGTATCATTGTTTCGTATATCTCCATTATTTTGATGTTTTTCAAAAGCAGAAAACTAGATCTGCAACAAACGAAAAACTTTCAACTAATACTTTCTCGAATAGCTTTATCAGCTATTCCTATTAGCATAAGTGCTTTATTTCTGATTGTTTTTTTCATAATGCATTAAATCAATTTATTAAATTAAAGATAATCTTTACAAAAATAGCGTCTTTGATAAATAGTGTTTTGATATATTTTTTTAAATGGAGGAACAATGCCTCGATTATTTTTCTTATTTATTTTTTCAATATTTTCTCTCTTCGCAGATGATTTCGATGCAATTTATCAAGCTACAGCAACTTCCGATCCATCGGCATTAGTAGAAGGGTGTGTTAATGCTATAACAGGTGGTGTAAATTTAAGTGCTACTGATGTTGTTATCAACGGAAAAGAACCTCTAAGCTTTGAGCGATCCTACGTTAACGTTATTTATCATCCTTGGCAAATGAAAATTCAATCTAATTCTAATGAAGATTTAATTTTTGCAAAAGCGGGATGGTCTTATTTACAACATACAAAAGCTTGTTTTGTAGATGATAAACCAACTAGATTGGATATATATGATCCTAATGGAGGGCTTCTAAGATTTAAATATAAAAGGTTTGAAAGAGAGGAAAAAGAAAAAGAAAGAGATTTTCAACAAAGGAAAAAAACAGAGGTAATTGAATTACCTTTTTATGAAGGATATAGAGCAGGTTATGTTAATACTTCCAGACAAGCTATCAATGCACGATCTAATATCAAAAACACCCGAGCTATCATGCATGGAGATAGGGATGTATTAGTTATTCGCCCTGATGGCACTAAAAGTTGTTATCATAGAGATAAAGGAGGAAAAACGAGTTATCATTTAACACATGATGAACTTTTAAACGGTAATAAAATTCATTATTATTATGATAAATTTAAAAATGTTATAGAGATAAAAACAACTAATCCTTCGAGTTCTAAAGAGTATTCAAAAATAAATTTTTCTTATGAGCATCCTAACATAAAATGTATATCAAAGTGTGAAAAAGATCATAGATATAGATATGATTTCGAATTACAAACCAAAGATAGTAGAAAATTTACTTTCAAGTATACAACTAAAAAAGTATGGGTTTCAAATACAGAGAAAAATGATGATGATCCTCCTTTTTTTATATTAGAAAATATAAATTCAAAGAAATATTTTGAGAAAATTACTTACCATGATCGCGTTGTAGGATTTTATCCGCTATTAAAAGATTATATATTCCCAAATGAAAGAAAATGTAAATTTAAATATTATTTCCGCGGAAATAAAAACCCTGAAGTGGGTGGTATAGAGATTCTATCAGGGGACGATCCGCGAGAGAAAAGAGTGTCGGCATTATACGGTTATTTTGGAAAAAATAAAGATAATTATTCTGAAGCAATAACCCACAGATTTTTTTATGATAAAACAGCTAGCTTAGATAAAAATAGTGGATCAACTAGAGTTGAAGATGCTTTAGGCAATTTAACTATATATCACTATAGTGATCGTTTTAGACTTGAGAGAGTCCAAAACTACCAAAGAGGAATACCGACTCCTTATAATCAACAAGTATTTATTTGGGGGCCAAAAGAAGATGTTCAGGAAGGTTTTTTATACTGGCAGATTTTTTTCGATAAAAATAATGCAATCAAAGCTAAGAGAAATGTTTACGATAATAGAGGAAATGTTTTACATGAAATATTATATGGGAATATTTCAGGAAAATCTGAAGAGTTTTTTTCTTTAGATAGTAATAGTGTTCCTATAGTGGACAATTTAGAACAAAACACGAAAAGTTTTAGTTATACTCCAAATGATTTATTAAAAACCGAACTCCATCAAAATGGTCTTTTAATAGAACATTCATACCATAACAATAATATAACTGGTAGCACTACGGATCTACCTTCAACCAAATTTGTTTATTATAATAATGAGATCAAACAAAGAACATTTTATAAATATGATAATGATAATATTTTGATTAAACAAATTCATGATGATGGATCTTCAGTTGATGAAAATGATCTCAAAAATGTTACAAGAAGATTAATTACAAAAATCAAGCCAAGGGATGCTGAACCATATGGTTTGCCGGATATTTTAGAAGAATATTACTGGAATTTTGATGAACGTCGAGAAGAATTGCTTAGAAAAGAAAAGTATGTTTATTCACCAACGTATAAAGTTATCAAAAAAACAATCTTTGATGCCAATGATGAAGAAAAATATACCCTTGAATTTGATTATGATGAAAATGATAATTTAATTTTCGAAAAAGATGCTATCGGAAGAACTTGTCAATATCAATATGATATAAATAATAACAAAACTTACGAAAAAGATGTTTTGGGCAAGGAAACTTTTTTTGTTTATGATTTATGCAATAGACTTATTGAAAAAAGGTTCATATATAATGGAAAAACATATTTAGAAGAATATGAATACGATAAAAAACATAATAAAATCTCTCAAAAAGATTCAAAAGGAAATCTCACATTATTTACACCAGATGCAGCTGGCAATATTGTAGAGACAAGACTTTTAAGTAAAATTGAAGAGACTTTTGGCAATGAAGAAGATTTAATAAATTACTTTTCATATGATGGATTGAGCAGACAAATCGAAAAAACTGATGCTTTAGGATATGCTACTAAAACTGAATATAACATTTTTGATAAACCAACTCTCATTACATATCCAGATGGAACTAAGGAAGAAAATATTTATAATTTAGATGGACCTCTAAACACACATATTGATCAAGAAGGAAATCAAGCAAAATATGAATATGATTACAAACAAAGAGTTATCTCTAAAAAAATCTATTCTCCTAAAAACGATTTTCTACAAGAAGAGTCATTTAAGTATAATGCATTTGATTTGATTTCAAAAACAGATACTGCGGGAAATATCACTAAATATTCTTATGATAGAGCTGGAAGAAAAACAAAAGAAGAGTTTTTCTCTAAAGACGGTCAAATACTTTCCAAAAAAGAACTTTTTTATGATCCATTGGGTTTTGTCGAAAAAGAGATTGAAGCTGATATCTTTGTTGTGATTTATGTGAGAGATGATATTGGAAGAGTCAAAGAAAAGCTAAACCAAAATATAAATGGCACGCTTTTATCTCAAATAAAATATGAATATGATGATCACGATAATAAAAAAGAGATAAAAACATATGTTACTATTGTAGAAGAAAAAGATGGTGGAAAAATAAAAAGAACTCAAGAAGTTACAGAAAAAAGATTGCACGATATCTTTGGAAGATTAATTAAAACAATAGATCCAAATGGAAAAGAAGCTAATATTATCTATGATGATTTTTATAAAAACTCTCTAGGAGAAACAGTAAAACAAAAAAAACTTGAGAATGCACTTCAACAAAAAATTATTACTACATATGACATCTTAGATAGAGGAAAAGTTATTGAGCATTTAAATCCTCATGGAAAAACGGTTGCTTTTGAAGAAAAATTCTATGATTTAATAGGCAATTTAACAAGGCAGGTAAGTAGCCTTTATAGTGATTTTGAG
>JAAKFX010000108.1 GCA_011064865.1 Candidatus Anoxychlamydiales bacterium | reverse complement strand
CCTTTTAGCCATGGATGATATAGATATTATAGAGATTTGTACTCCAAACTTTGTGCATAAAGAAATAATAATTGAGGCGCTGAAAGCAGGGAAACATATAATCTGCGAAAAACCTCTAGCTATGAACCTTAATGAAGCAAAAGAGATAGTAAAAGCTGCCGGGGCAGGCATAGGGATCATAGCGATGAAAACCTGTTCAGGAGGACCCTACTCTGCAAATAGCAATGAAGAAGCTTCTTTTTTACTGCCTACAGATCTATGTACAATTGGGAAAAATTTACTTATCAATCCAGTAAAACTCCCATGTTGTAGCCGCTTGTACAATGAAGTTTGTTTAGTCAAATATTCTTTGAGCAATAAACAAGAAACAGACTGTATATTCTATTCAAAAATTAATACTTTAACAGCTATTGCTACTGTTTCTAGCTTTGTTCTTTGTCAAAGGAGCTGCAAAGTAAATGAATTAACAGATGGAATAATTCAATATAAAGTAAATTTCGACAGGGCAATAGAAGAAGGATATGATGCTTTTTTAGAAGAACTGAATCATTTTATAACTATCAAAGCAGCTAAAGAACCTACAAATTATCGATTTAATTTTTTAAAAGAGCTTATATGTCCTTTTTCAAAAAAAATATTTGAAGAGCCTTTAGTAGCGTTGTGTGGTCATACTTTTGATAAAACTGCATTTGTCAAATCTAATAAATGTCCTTACGATGGTTCTACTTTAAATCTTACAGAAACAGTTCCAAATATCATTGTATCATCACTTATTGATGATATCACTAGAATTTTCAAAAGCGTTTTTTCTAAATTAGTTCCTTTAACAAGCAACTATTGGACACAAATAAATATTAATCAAGAATCTTTATTAGAAACTAAAAATCAACTAATTAAAGAAATTCTTGAAAAAGATTCTATCTCGGATGAAGACTTAGAAAATTTTGCAGATCAAGTATTAGTTTACAAAAAAGATACAATTACTATTTGGAATGCAATAAAAAGCCAATATCCTGATAGATGTTATCCTAATTTTGATGAATTAGAAAAAGAGGATGCTCTCAAAGTGATCAAAAAATTTGATCTTTGGGTACAATGTAATTTCAATGAAATATTTTCTCTGCAACTGAGCGATTTAAATATCCATTATTTACATTATGCAATAGGTCATTTAGTAGATTTAAAAATTCTATTTCTTGCTTGGAATAACTTAAAAAAATTGCCTGAATCTTTTTTTGAATTAACCAAATTAAGAGAATTAAATCTTTCTGAAAATCATTTAAAAACATTACCAAGATCTATTAATCGTTTGGTAAGTTTAAAAAAGATCTCTCTACGCTGCAATGATTTGGAAGAATTACCAGATACTATAGGTGATTTAAAAGAGTTAAGGGATCTGTACGTAACAGGGAATCCTTTGAAACCTTTATTCGAATCTGCTCCATCTGGTCATAAATATTACTATAGATGTTAATACATAAAACGATTCTTTTATTCAAAGCTCTTCAAAAAACAAAAATAACTTAACAATTTTAAAATATTTTCTTGCACGATTTATACAATTTTCCCTACACTAAATCTAAGGAACCAACCCCCGGGGGGTACATATTATGTCATTTAGAGGAGTAAGTGGAGATAGACCTGTAGAAAGACTACGTAAAGGTTTAAGTCAAACAGAAGGCAAAAAAAAGCCTGGGAAATTTTCTATTAAACATTCTCTTAAAACGCTGAGAGCGTCTGGGACTAATATTTTCGAATGTATAGCCCAAGGCGTTAAAGGTTTCTCATGGGCAAATAGAGTTACCAAAGGAGCTGTTAAACCTCCTAAAGGATCATTTCCACTACCAACAAATGCTTCTGTAAATCGAAGATAAGTTTTTAAAAATACTTATTTTTAAAAGTAATTAATTTAGTGATCACAATCGATTTCAATACATCTGTAGCTATAAAGGGTACAACACCTAATAAAAATGCTTTTTTCAGCCCTACAAAAAAGCTAAACCATAAAAAACCACCAAATAATACTGTTAGATGGCCAAGCAATACTGTAAATCCGATATATTTTTGAGATGAATCTTCTCTTTTCTCTAAAAGTTTTCCAACAATAAAGCAAGCTAAAGCGTAACTCAATATATATCCACCTCTTACGCTTAAAATAGTTTGCATCCCAAAATCTCCATTAGAGAAAAAAGGCAGTCCAAATATTCCTAAAAGTATAAATAATAAGACAGATATAGAACCCTTTTTAGATCCTAAAAAGGAGCCATAAGTTATGGCTATTGAATTTTGTAAAATTAATGGAACTGGTGTAAAAAAAAGAGGAATATAAATTTTTGCAAACATCCCAATAAAAAAAGCTGCCAAAATAACTAAACAAACATCTTTGAAAGCTTCTATCTCAATTCTTTTAGCAATTGCTTTTATCATAAACCTCTCCAATAAGTTTAAAAAAAATACTATTGCAGATTTTGTACAAAAATTTCAACTTGATTCGCAATTTCTTTAGATGCTGCAAAAGTTATGAGATCTTTTGCCTTTGATAGCTCTACCCATCTACCATCTGATATTTCATCAGAGGTAATTTGACCCTCTCCTTCAACTAAAATAGGATAGTAATAGACTTTTTTTGCTGTTTTTTTTGAATCTCTTTCAAATGTATATTGCTCGATTAATGGCTTTTCAGATAAAAATTTCAAAAATTTTAGATTTGTCTCTTCATTGAGCTCTCTGAGCGCAGCCTCTTTTTGAGTCTCTGAAATATTAGCTCTACCTTTTGGAAAACCCCAATGATTACCACTTTTGTTTTTTACTAAATATGTAAAAAAAACATCTTTTTGTTTTTTTAAGGCAATAGTTCCAAAACTCTCTTCATATAACATATTATCTAACCATTATATGGTGCGAAAATTACCACAGAATTATGTCCACCAAAGCCAAAAGATGAAGACATAGCAGCTGTAATTTTATACTCTATTGCTTTATTTGCAATAGGATCTATATCTGCTAGCTCTTCTTCTGGATTTTCCAAATTTATAGTTGGATGCAACTTATTTTTTTCAATTGCTTTTATCGTCGCTATAGCTTCAATAGAACTCGCTGCTCCCAAACAGTGCCCTATCATCGATTTTGTTGCATTTATTTTAATGTTTTTCGTATGAGGGCCAAAAGCCTTTTTAATCGCTCTAATTTCACAAAGATCGCCAACTAGTGTTGATGTTGCATGTGTATTTATATAATTTATATCCTCTTTTGCAATGCCCGCATCTTTTATAGCATTTTGTATGCATCTAGCAACGACTGTACCATCCGCTATTGGATCTGTCATATGGTATGCATCACAATTTAGACTACCACCTAAATATTCAGCATATATCTTAGCTTTTCTTTTCAAGGCATGCTCTAAACTCTCTAATACCAAAACTCCAGAACCTTCTCCCATAACAAAGCCATCTCTGCCTTTATCCCAAGGTCTAGATGCCTTTTCAGGCTCATCATTTCTTTCAGAGAGAGCTTTTGCTTGCACAAACCCAGCTAGCCCAATTGGTGATATTGGAGCTTCAGATCCACCAGAGAGCATAATATCTGTTTCGCCTTTTCTGATATGCTCTGCTGCTGCATGTATACAATAATTTGAAGTCGCACAAGCAGTAGATATCGAATAATTAGGTCCACGAAATCCTAAATCAATCGCGAGCAAGGCTCCTGCCATATCAGTTATGATAAAAGGTACAAAAAAGGGAGTTAGTCTTTTATAACTTTGCTTTATCAAAGTTTCAACACCATCAGAAAAACTTTTCATTCCACCCATTCCAGATCCGATCACTATTCCACATCTATATTTATCTAGATTGGCTAAAAGAGTTGAATCTATCTTTGAATCTATTAAAGCTTTTTTTCCAGCAACCATTGCATATCTAATAAAAGGATCTACCCGTCTAGCCTGCTTTTTATGCATATAATCGCCAACATCGAAATCTTTTATATAAGCCGCAATTTTAGTTGGAAAATCACTAACATCGAATAGATCAATAGTTTTAACAGCGCTTTTACCAGCTAGTAGTTGATCGTAAAATGTATCTACATCATTTCCAAAACAAGAAACAAGGCCGAGTCCTGTAACTACAACTCTTTTTTTCTTCATAAAATTTTCTCAAGTTTCGACTTTTATTTTTAAATCAATAATTTTTCCATCTTTCCACAGATTTTCAAGAGCATATATCTCTCTCATACCTGGTTTAAAAAGATGAACAATAACATCCAGATAATCTAGCACTACCCAATCTGATTCTTGAAGTCCTTCTACATGAAAAGGTTTTTCTTTTAGCTCTTTTAGCTCTTGAACCACCTCATTTGCAATTGCTCTAATATGTCTATCAACATTTCCTTCTGCAATTATTATATAATCACAAATCGTAGAGATTCCTTTTACATCTAAAGCCAATATATTAAAGCCCTTTTTGTCGTAAATAATTTGTGCAATAATATTTATTAATTTTATTTGATCCATCTATCTATCTTTTAAAATTTTTATTTTAACAATCTACAAGTATAACTCACGTTTATAAATGTAGTCTAGAACTTCTTTGGGCATTAGATGAGCAGAATATACTCTATTTTTTAATCTCTCTCTTATATAGGTAGAAGAGATTTCAAAGATGTTCGTTTGTACAAAATTTTTACTATTTAAAGTAAAATTTTCACTTTTAAATTCATTTAAAAATTCATTTTTCACTCCGACTAAAAGATCTGCTATTTGTAAAATATTCTTATAATCTTTCCATTGATGAAAAGTCGAGAGAGAATCTTCTGTTATAATCAGCTTTAAACTAGCTTCATTTTTGATTTTTTCTAATGTCTCAATTGTATAAGAGATCCCTCTATTTTCGATCTCAAAATCAAAAGCTTCAAACTCTTTTATATCCTTAATAGCTATTTTTACCATCTCAAGTCTATCTTGGCAGTTCGCTTTAGGTTGATTTTTAGTTTTAAAAGGCGATACATAAGCTGGACAAAAAATTATCTTATCTAGTTTAGTTTTTTCTAAAATCTCAATCGCTAAGTTTAAATGACCTATATGTATAGGATCGAAAGTGCCTCCAAAAAAACCAATATTTTTTTTCATATAATTTCCC
>JAAKFX010000107.1 GCA_011064865.1 Candidatus Anoxychlamydiales bacterium | reverse complement strand
CTTTAAATGCATCATATTCTCCTTTTATTGCAGCAAGTGATTTTCGGATTGTTGGTGAAATTAAAGGTATTATTTCTAGGGAATACTAATGTTTTTGCTGCTTCGTGATTGAAATTTTCACAGATATGAACGACATGGTACGAATTGGTGCCCACCGCGAGCGTTTCTTTTTAATCATACTAATTCGGTTTTTTAATTAATTAATTTTTGATATTGTGTTTGATCGTGCTTGAAAAAAGTTTATGAGAATTATGAATAAAGCAGAAAAGCCAAAAAGACACCATTATATTACAAAGTCTTATCAAGAATTATTCTGCATAAAAATTAAGAAAAAGAGAAAAACGAAATATTTATTTTTTGTATATGACATGAAGCAACAAAAATGGAGACCAGCTCAACCCCTGAATGAAGGTGTAGAGCTGGACTTCCAAAAAATAGATCATTTTATAGGATTGGATCCTTATCATTTTGAAAAATCCTTTGGAGTTATTGAGGGGGAAGCTGTAGAGATGATTCGTAAAATAGCTTTGCAAAAACAAATCCCTCAATCGTTAAAAGAATTTAGTCCTGTTATTAATCTTATGGGATTATTAGCAGGGAGAAATGTCTTTGTTCGCGAAAGGATTAATCGTAATTATAGGCAAAAAACTCTGGCAAGGCTCATGACTATTCATGCGAATAAAGAAACATATTACTTAGAAATTGGAAGATTTTTATCAGAAGAAACTGGATGGCCAATTTTTGATAAATATGAAGAATCTCTCGCATTTCTTAATGCTGGACAATTCAAAATCCAAGTGGATTCTTCTCTTGTGGTTGAGGAAATGGTAAATTTCTCTATTCATTTGGTTGACTTTTTTGGATCCTTGAATTGGATGCTTTTAGAGGCTTTTGATGGAGAGTTTATTACTTCAAATAAACCTGTTAATGCAATTTGGTCTATGGGAGTCGCTCCTTATCCTCCAGCATTTGGATTGCTCAATTCTATTGTTGTGTTTCCTCTTACATCTAACTTTTCTTTGCTGGGTTCTTTCTCTCCACTTCCATCCTATAGAAAAGTTGATCGTTTTATTGTTGAGGGAATGAACTGGGTAACAGCTAATAGTGGAGCAACGATGCTTTATGCTCAAAAGCAATCATTTCTTCCAAAGTTTGAAGGTGTTTTTCATCTCCAGGTTTTTCATCGACTTCTATATACACGCCTTATCGAAAAATCGGATGCATAGCTTGCTCTATCTTACAATTCAAAAAATGCGAGAATGTTGTTGCCTAGATCAATAAGGCTTTCCTAACAGTCTTTTTATTGATATTTAGTTTTACAGCAATGTTCTCATTAGATAACCCTAGAATTTTTAATTCTTTAATCTTTGGAGCTAATTTTTGATAAAGAGGAAGGTATTCATTTGTGGTAATTTTAATCTTTACTGGAATTAGCGACAAAGTACGAATTGGTACCCACTGCGTCCGCCATTCATACCAATTCGCACCTTTGTTCTCTTGATCTAATAGGGCAAGAGATTCGATATTGGAATGAGCCACATAATATGGCTTTTGTTCTATAATATTGCCGTTTTCAATAACAGGATCGCTTTGTACATGTTCCATTTCGATTGTGTCTAATAATTCTTTTAATGCTAAAGCTTAAATAAACCCGCCTATCCAATCATTTTAAGATGATATATACGCAATAATTTTATTGATATTTTCATCTATATCTTCTTCTGTATTAACTATAAGATATTCAAAATTATTCAAAGTATCATAATGTGATTTAATATGTTCATTATAGTATACATCAAAATTTAATAGTTTTTCTCTATCTCTTTGTTCATCTCTTTTCGCAAGCCTTTTCATTTCTGTTTCAGCTGAACATTGAAAGAAAATTATTTTAACATTGACATCCTCTAAATGAAATAGCTTTTTAAACATAGCCTTTCCAATCTTATCGCCAAAATATCCATCAAGAATAACCACTCTATTAATATCTTTAAGATTGTCTATTGCAAGATCAATCATTATATCATAACTTTGCTTAGCTACATATGTCTTGTAATAATCCATGTTGTAACGATCTGGAAGTTCTGTTTTTTCTTGAAGAAGAGATTCATTAAGAAGATTTTTAGAAATATAAAAACTATTAAGAAGTTTGCTATTTAATTTTTTTAAAATAGTAGTTTTCCCTATTCCGGATAAACCTGCACTAATCAATAATACTTTTTGTTTAATTTCACAGGGAAGTACCTGATTAGCAAAACTCTTAGAAATCAAAAAAAATAAAATTAAAAAATAATATCTAGCTTTTCTCATTATTTATCTCCTTTTTTATAATTTAAATACCACTCTACAGTTCTATAAAGTGTTATGTATTGAGAAGGAGTGGATACCAGCCAGGGTCTGTAAAAATTTAAATGTAAAAATAATCTTGCAATACTTAACTGAAGATTCTCTGGTAGCAATCCTTTTTCTAGTTGTTCATCGATTTCATCAAGTAAACATAGACAAGCTATAAAAGTTCCGGTTCTACCTACTCCTGCACTACAATGAACTGCAATAATATCATCTTCAGAAGTATTGTTATTTCTAGCTTGATTAATAAAATTAACTAATTTCTCTGAATTTACACCTTTATGATCATCCCAATCTGGCCACACAAAATATGGAACTACCAATCTTCCCCATTTTGAAACAGGTGTTTCATATTGAGCTTTTACGGGAATTTGCAAAAAGGTTTGAGAATTTTTTTCAAAAACAAGATCTGTCCAATAAGGAAAACACTTAGATTTTCCTGTTTTATGATCAATATCATCAGTCAACCGAACTAAAGAAGATACATTCCAATTACTTAATAATTTAAAAAAACAAGAAACATTATTATCCATGGGCCCTTCTAAAGCAAAAAAACGTCTCTTCTTTATCTGGATACAACTAGAGTTATAAGAAGGATCAGTAAGTGAATGTTCAAAAGAAATACAATTTACTTGTCTAAATTTATTGTTTAACAATAACTCTTGAGACAGTTTGAAGAAGGGATTAGATTCACAGGGAAATTGATCATAATCTTTGATCCATAAACTTAATCTTAAATTGTTTAATTCATTAAATTCCTTTGTAAGAGAATCGTTATCTCTACCAGGAGAATAAAGAGAAAAAATTTGATTACCTATAAGAGTATCCCATCTTTCTAAAACATTCTCAGATACTAAATTAAAATGGTTATCTATTTCTTGTTGAGGTAGGCAATACATACTTAGCGATCCACACGACCATCCGATATGGTCATCATCTTGAAATGTAATAGATTCAGAAAAGCTTTGCGATGACAAAAAAACAAAAAACAAAAATATACTTAAAAAATGTTTTTTCATAGAAAAAAAACCTGTTTAAATTATTTAAAGTTAAAAGATATACTCTATAATTTAAATTTTTGTCCATTCTTATTTACAAAGGAAACTTTATATGAAAAAAATCCTTTTCTTAATTTGTGTTTTTACGGGTTTTTGCCTAAATGCCAATGAAATTACTGAAGATAAAACGCATATCACCTATCAAACTTGGATAATTTCTGATCATGATTTATTAGAAACTATTTTAAGTCCTTATACGATTAGTGAATTTTCTGATCTTTTATTCAAAGAAGGTATTGAGCTACAAATAAGTTATAACAATCCAATAAAATCAAAAAAAGTTTTAGAATTACCTAAAAATAATCATCTAATTAATCCTACTCTTTTTGAAGAGACCATTTTCGAAAATAGCTTTATCAAAATTTGCATGCCTTTAAAACCATTAACTGAGCACCATTTGATGATTGTTTCAAAAACTTCAAAGAAAAAAATATCAGAGATGGAAGAAACCGAAGCTTTTGAATTATTTAAAACGATTCAAAAAATAGGCTTTATTTTAAAAAATACTTTTGGATATCCCGGGTTTGTTATTTCAAGATCCAATCAAAATCCTAATCACTGCAATATTATTCCATCATTTCATAAAAATTTTGAAGTAAGAGATGCTTTAGAAAAAGCTCAGGTAAATAAAGAAACATTATTTCCAATGGCTATTATTGCAAATAATCCAAATGATTTTTCAAAAGAAAAGATAAGTGAAATGGTTTGTGAATGGCAATCAGCACTAGCTAATTTTGATAACATCCCAGTTATTGAAGAAATGAAGAATGAGGATTTAGAATATGCTTGGAAAATGATTACCACAAATAATGATTCAGCTAAATATTTTTCAATAGATTGCATATTCAATTCACTAACAAATCTAGGAATAGGTATTACAAAAAATATCCATAAACCATTTCAGCCAATTGATGATAATGTTGTAACGTATCACAAAGGATGTGTGTTTTGTAAAAAAGAGATTATTAATTATCAAAAATGTTTCGAATATAACGGAATAATTATTTTATATAATCACACTTCTCCAAGTCCTAGACATCATTTTATGGTAATTCCTAAAAGACATGTTAAAAACGTTGAAGAACTAACTGACAATGAATTAAAAACAATTCATTTACTTGAAACTATTCTCCTAAAAATTCTAGAAGAAAAAGTTGGTCATTCTGAAATAAGACTATTTGTTCAAAATGATGCTCCATCAGTTGGTCAAACCGTACCACATTTTCATGATAAAATAGTTGTAATTCATAATGAAAATGACGATTGTGAAGCAATATTATTTAGCATTTTTACTTTAAAATATATTCAAAATTCTATTGCCAAAGTATCTCCAGATGAGATGAAATGTATAACTATGGATATTCAAACTGAATTAGAAAAACGATTTCTTTTGGATTAGCATTTTAAGTGGATATTATTTTATATATTTATTTTGATAATACAAGAACCTATCTCAATAAATATTTTATTCATCTAGAGGACTAAGTACTGCAATAGCTCCTCTTTTAAAACTAGCGGCAACTTTTTTATTTTTCTTGTAATGTTCGAGTTAAAGAAGCTTTTCGAATAGTTTTTCGACTAATCTTTAACTTTTCTGAAATTTCAATATTTGTCATACCTAAAGCTGTTAATTCTTTGATTTTTGGTTTACGTTTTTTATATAAAGGCTCCATTTGCTCTATAGTGATTTTAATTTGTACGGGAATAAGCGATAAAGTGCGAATTGGTTGCTGCCGCATCCCGGTTCAGATAATCATTTACAAGCATGGATTAAACCTAATGAAAAAATTTGGACAATTGATTTTATGATAGGAGAAGAAGCTTATCTTATTTAGTCGAGCCGGAAGAACCCCTATAC
>JAAKFX010000106.1 GCA_011064865.1 Candidatus Anoxychlamydiales bacterium | reverse complement strand
CCCTCTTGCCATAAAAATTCTGTCGTTCTTAAAAAAAGTCGAGTTCTCATCTCCCATCTAACTATATTTGCCCATTGATTTATTAAAAGAGGAAGATCTCTATAAGACTCTATCCATTTTGAAAACATCTCCCCTATTATTGTCTCAGATGTCGGTCTCACAACTAATGGCTCTTCTAATTTTGAATCTTCAGCCGGCACCAATTTACCATCTTTTTTCTCTAATCTATGATGAGTTACTACTGCACACTCTTTTGCAAATCCTTCAACATGCGCAGCTTCTTTTTCTAAAAAAGATAGTGGTACAAACAGCGGAAAATATGCATTTTTATGTCCTGTATCTTTAATTTTTTTGTCTAAAATTTTTTGTATATTTTCCCAAAGCCCATATCCCCAAGGCTTGATTACCATACATCCTCTAACAGGAGAGTGCTCAGCTAAATCTGCAGCTTTAACAACCTCTTGATACCATGTAGCATAATCCTCATCTCGAGTAGGTGTAATGGCACTTGTTTTAGACATAAAAAAAATCCTTAAAATTTTTCCACTTAAGGACAAAGTATACACTATCTATAATTTAAATGAAAAGATCGTATAAACAAAAGCAAACACTTTTTTGAAAAATCAAAGATTTTATCTATTTTTCCAAAATAAGCTTTTTAATCAATAGATTACAAAATTAATTTTATTTTTCCACTTTAGTTTTGCTATATAAAATTCATTACTAGAATGAAAGATTTTTTTATTTTGCTAAAGTAATCCAAAATCTGTTTTTGCCCAGGAATGATATTAAATGTTTTAATTTCCTCTTTTGAAACCCAACTATAAGAAGAATGCTCATTTTAAAGCCTTTTTTTAAATAAGTTCATATTCAAAAAGAATGTCTTTTGATCTTTTCTACTTTCTTTTTGGTATTCTTAAAAAATCTAGAAATCCAAAGATTTTGAATAGAATAACCCCCTTTAAGAATTGGATGATATTCTACTTTTGCTCCAACTTTTAATAATTCTTTAACAGTCTCTTCTTTATTTTGAATAGCTGCCATCTCTAAGGCAGTACATCCTAGATAGCAAGGATATTCAAAATTAAAAATTGAAGAGAAACTATACTGTGTACAAGCATTGATATCTGCTTTTGCTTTAATTAATTCTTTAACTATCTCTAAATATCCAAAAAATGCTGCCCACATTAATGGTGTATGAAAATCATTATCACGAACATTAATGAGTACATTTGAGTTTTCTACTATACTTTTTGATGGATCTTTCTTTCTACGATATTTTAACATTGCTCTAACAGTTTTTATTTCACCATTCATACATGCAAATAAAAATATGGTTTGCCCTTCCTCATTAGTCTCATTAATATCTTTTATATTTTCTAATATTATTTGAAAGGTATCCAAATGATCATTTGCAGCAGCCAAATCTAATGCACGCCTTAATACATCAAAACGTAGACAACAACCTTCTTCCAAAAAGATTTTAACAATCTCATTTTGGCCATATTTACTTGCAACGTATAAAGAATTACTCAACCAATTATCCCTATTCGAAGAATACTTTGATTTTATGATTCCTATTAAATAATTAACTATATTTTTATAGCCATTCATAGCTGCAAGACTCAGAGGAGTCCTGTTTGAACCATTACGAAACAATTTTATGTTTTTATCTATCAATAAAAGAACGGTTTCATAATGATTATTTTTCGCAGCAAAGTGCAAAGCTGTATCTTTTGATAAATCTTCATTGTCATAAATATTAGTTTTATTTACATCATAATGAAATTTCTCTAGTAATGCTCTAATAACAGCATTATGACCAGTTGCGGCTGCAGAAAAATAAATTAAATTTTTCTTGAGATCAGTATCGAGTCTTTCGTCATGTTCCATTATTTTATCTAGCAACATTTTTGCAGTTTCATAATGACCATTTTTAATAGCTTTAAGAAGAGGACTTTTTTTATTATCAAAACACAAATTGATATCAGCCCCTACTGTGAACAGGACTGTAATAAGATCAGAATCTCCATTTTCAGCAGCAAAAGAAAAAGATTTATCAAGACTTTCTTTCTCAAATTTAATATTGGCTGCTTGTGTTTTTTCTAATAACTCACTTACCTTGCTAGACTCTTTTCTCTTACAAGCCTCTGGCAATAAATAGCTATACAATCTATCTTCATTAGATTTCTTTTCTCCGCTCTCATTTCTAGTAATTACAAAATTATATATTTCTTCAAATGTTTCATTTTTCATATCTGGCAAATCTTTAGAAGCTGCTATCATAGATTGTTGAAAGATTTCGCTTATATCTTTTATTCCATCATAAACAGTTAGATCTGGTATTTTCATCTTACTTTGAGCTAAAGGATATAGACAGAGTGTGCTTAACTTGGCAATAGAAGCCATTTATTTTTTTATTACCCGATTTTAAAGAAAAATTATAATTGTTTTTAATATTTTTTTCTAATTCTTTCTGATACAATAACTGTATTAAAAAAAAATAGATTTATATTCAAAACAAGTTTTATATCTACTAAAATGTTACTTTGATAACACTTTGTTATCAAATCCTCTAGCTTTTTTATATCTATATCTAAGATAAAAACTAATAGCATTCATAAATCCATAAAAATCCATTAAAATCCAAACTAGAGGTGGCCAAGTAGGATTTTTATAAACAAAAAAGTAGATTGGAATCAAAGCAAAACACCAAGCGCCAAAAGCATTCATAACCATAATAAACATAGTATCTCCAGCAGCTGTTAAAATTCCAGCAGATACCCAAGTAAGACCATCAACGATAAAATAGACCCACAAAAACACACATGTTATTCTAATAAAAGTGAACAACTCAGCAATATTTACTTTTGATGTTTCTTTTGCTAAAAAAGCATTAATTAAAGGATCTGGATATACTAATAAAACCAAAGAAACAATTGCTGCAAAAATTAATAGAAGTTTTACAGCAGAAAACCATGATTTTGCGACTTTTAGATAATTTTTAGCACCGATTAAATTAGCAGAAACAGTAGATACTGCTTTTTGAAGTCCCGAGGTTGCAAAAGCAATAACAACATATATATTTTGCCCAACTGCCATTACAGTGAGAAAAGTACCAGATACTACTGCCATCATATTCATAACAAGAGCCCAAGCGGTTATTTCGATCATATGTCCAACAGCAGAAGGAGCTCCTATTCTCAGACATTTTTTTAAAATTTTAGGTCTAAAAGTTAAATGATGGGTATTATATTTTTCTCTATTTTTAAAACTGAGAAAAAATATTAATAAAAATGCGATTTGAAATATTTGAGCAAAACCGGTAGCTAATGCAGCTCCTTTTGTTCCAAAAGAAGGAACAATTCCTTTTATGCCAAATATTAAAAGAATATCTAATGCAATATTTATGATATTTGCTAAAACAGTTGCAATTGTGATAATCCTCACCTTTCCAGTTCCAATAAAAAATGCAGATATCGCTGTTTGAATAGCAAACGAGATATTGAAATACATTATCCATTTATAATAGGGAAGAGCATATTCTTGATAATAATAATCGGTTAAAAATATTGGTCCTCCAAATTTAGCGAGAAGGAAAAAAATAGGAAAACACATTAAAGAAAACCAGATCATTTGCCAAACTGGCATAGCAACTTTTGAATATTGCTTGGAGCCATTATATTGTCCAACAAACACTTCTGCAATGGATGCAATACCAATTGCGCCATATTGAAAAATCATACAAAATAAAGAAGATGCTGTAATAGCATTCATAGCTTCGAGTGAATAATTAGCGATTATAAGGCGATCGAAAAATAGCATTAAATAATTCGATAAAAAAGAGAGCATTAAAGGAAACGAGATGGTAAATAATTCTTTAATTGACCCTGATGGATGTTTCGTTAATTTTGCATACTCTTTAGTGATTTCATCTAAATGCTGAGACATTTATTCAATTCTTTTGTGTAATTTTTTAAATATATCTTTTTTAAAAGTCGTAAATAATATTATAGCAGCTAATAAAAATGCAGATCCACCAATCCACATAGAAAGTTTTGGCATTATCCCTATAAATATTCCGGCAATCAAAGCGCTGATCGCATTTGAAGCTGTGTTGACAGATCCTAAGATTCCCAAAGCTTCTCCTTGAATGTCAGCAGAGGCTTTATTCGAAACAATAGCTGAGGTTGTTGGGAATAAAAAAGCTGTAATATAAGCATAATATATTGCAAAAATCCAAAGCCAAAAAGCATAACTAATTATAGACAACGTTAATAATGAGATTGCTGCAAAAAAAGTAGCGAAAAAAAACAGAGTTATGGGACTAAATCTATTCAAAAACGGTCTTATTAAAACTCCTGCGCTAATTGCATATACACCACCGATTAGCCCATAAAAAAGGCCAACGGAAGAAGGTGTAAAATTATAATTAGTTATTAAATAGACAGGAATAAAATCCATAAAATAAACCCAAGCAAAACCCGATAAAAATGAACAGATAAAAATAATTCTAATATTTTTATAGCTAAAAGATTTAAAAAGATTTTTTATTCCAACAGTCCAGCTAAGTTTGTGTTTAATTGATTTTAAAATAGTATCTTTGAAAAAAATAAAAGCTAAAATTAAATTTAAAAATGTAATAGAAGATGCAAAAATAAAAGGAAGATCATATCCCCATTTTGATAACAAACCTCCAATAACGGGCCCAAATGTAAAACTAATACCAATTGCCATAGCATAAAGACCGAAATTTTTAGCTTTTGATTCAGCTGAACTTAAATCTGCAATTCCAGCTTGAACAATAGAAATATTTCCAGATCCTATTCCTAAAACAACTCTTGAGAGAAATAAAACAGCTATACTTTTGTTCAAAATTCCTAAAACAGAAATTAGATGTCCAATAATAGTTACGCTTAAGCTCCAAATTAGAGGTTTTTTTCTACCGATACCATCGGATATAGCCCCCCAAATAGGAGTGGAAAAAAATTGGACAAAAGGCATTGCAGCAAATAAGACTCCCAACCAAATACCTCTAATTTCATTAGATGTAGCTACTGGAAGAAACGAAAGAGTCTTATCAAATAAAATGTTAGAAAAAATAGGATATACAAGTCCCATCCCCATAAAATCAATAAACGTTACAAAAAGCAAAATATAAAAAGAGGATGAATAGGATGTTTTTGTTCTCATGAAAAATATTGTTTTTTTTAAAATAAATGTTTTATAAATTTCTTGCAACAAACATTATTAGGAGTCAAAAATGAAA
>JAAKFX010000105.1 GCA_011064865.1 Candidatus Anoxychlamydiales bacterium | reverse complement strand
CTGTTAATTTACAGTGATATACAATCTCAGATACTGGAGGCAATTCTTTTAAGACATCCTCTTTCATTCTTCTTAAAATAAATGGAGATACTTTTCTTTTTAAATACTCTATATTTTTAACATGAGTTTGATTGCTAGATCGAATATATCTTTCTGTAAATCTATCATAGGTAGATAAAAACCCTGGCATTAAAAAGTCCAAAAGCGACCATAGCTCATCTAAAGAATTTTCGATTGGAGTTCCGGTTAGAATCATTTTATGAGTGGCATTCAAGAGTTTTACAGACTTAGCATTTCTAGTCTGTCTATTTTTTATGTGTTGAGCTTCATCTAAAATCGCATATGAAAAAGTTATTTCTTTATAAAGCTCGATATCTTTTTGAATCAATGTATATGAAGTTATAATTATATCGTTTTTGTCGATTTTAGAGATTGTTTTTTTTCTTTGATTTGGAGTGCCATCAATAACAACTGCATTTGTTTTAGGACTAAATTTATTTATCTCCTCTTGCCAATTATATAAAAGAGAAGTTGGACAAACAACAATCGATGGCTCCATTGCTTTAGCTTGATTTTGTTCAATTGCTACGATTGCTTGAAGAGTTTTTCCAAGGCCCATATCATCAGCGAGCACACCATTTAGATGCATTTTGCGAAGCTTTTCTAGCCAATTGATACCTTCTTCTTGATACTTTCTTAAGTTAGCTTTAATCGATTTTGGAATAGGCGATGGTTTTGAAATATTTTCAGATAACATCTCCAATCTTATTTTTTGAAGTTTTTCACTCATCTTAAATTTGATAGGAAGGTTTTCAAAAATAGAATCTTCGATTCCAACTAAACTCCAAAGAGGTCTATCCTCTTTATGATCTACTATTTTTTTTATGCCGATCTCATCGAAAATTTGAATAATTTTAGATAGTTTTTCTAAATCTAAAACTAAAATTTTAGAAAAACGAGAGTTTGAACTAGCATGTCTTTTGATATGATTTAGTTCAATAAAAGCTCTTCCAACTGCAACGCATTCCCATAAAAGATCAAATTTTACACCATTTAAATCACCATCTACTTTCAAATCAGCTAAATAAAAACCTGCTGATTTAGATACATCTAACTCTAAAGTAAACTTAGTCTGATCATAAATGAATTGATCTAAAAGATTTTGAGGACATTCAAATTCAACAGTTTGTTGATGATTAGGAATAGTTTCTGTCATAAATTCAACAATTTTTTTCTCAGATTTTGATATATATGTTCCTGTATCTGTATTGAATAAAAAATCTTGAAAAAGATCATTTATAATATTTCTCTCTTTGACGAGATCTCTAGCTAGTATCCCCTCTTTTGTGATAAATTTTGAAATACTCTCATAATCTAATTGATTAGAGCTTGCTTTTACTTCTATGTCATCATAGACAAAATGTAGAGTTGCTTCTAACTCTCCATCTAAATAAGAGAGCTCACACCTGGCTTTTATATTCGATGCAAATGGAAGCGTTACAAACTTTTCGATAACATCTAAATTTGCAACTTCTGAAAATCTTTTAAGCTCAGGCAAGGAATTTTCTACAAAAGTTCCAAACAACGGCTCTGGAATAGCCATATTCCGAATTGAATCTAAACTTTTTAAATGTTCTCTTTTAATATGATTTGGAAATTTATAATATACATTTTGATGTAAAAGTCCCGGTTTTGCGCAATCAAAAATCCTAGCTTCGCTAATATCTATTGCATTTTGATCCACTACAAAATTTGGATGAAGTAAAATTTTTGAAGTAGGAGGCTTTAAATATTTCAGATCAAATCTTATAAATGTAGCTGCAAAAGAATAACTAAGTGGGTTTTCTAAGTTCAAACAGAAAACTGAGGGTAAAACAGGCAGATCTTCAGATGGATCATATAAACTTTTAGATTTATTATTTTGCATCTCTATTTCATGAATTTTAGAGAGTAGATCTCCAAATGTTTGTATATCAATTTTAGCGACTCTTTGAGCTCTTTCATTGTTTAAATTTTCATTAAATCTAGCAGATGATATCAAAGTTTTAATGATATAATTTTCTACCTCATTAAATAAACTCAATTTAAAATAGTATGTTTTAGAATTGATTTTAATTTTTTCTTCGAATCTAAGAGCATCTAAAAAACATTTAATATTTGGAATATTGAGAGGTTTTGATCTCGATGGAATTCTAAGTGCTAAAGTAAAATCCACAAATTTTTGTTTTTTTTCAATAGATACAGGATTAAAAATGAAAGCAAGTTCAGATTTTGTAATTTTATTTTCTTCTTCTGGTAGAAAAAATAAAGAAGAGGACAGAGTATCTGCAGAATTTACATACTCATGAGTTATCTGTTTTTGTAGATTTGCATCTTTTCTTTTTTCTTCTTTAGATTTAGCAGCATTTATTGTTGCTAAAAGAGCTTTATCAAATCCTTTTATTTTATCTAAATTTTTTTCTTTTGAAAAGCTTACTAAAATAGAATCTAAATTCTCTTCTAAATAAAAAACCAGAGCTGCGATATGGTGACAATCAAATCTATATCTACAATCACAATTTGAATGTACCGTCTCTGATTCAAATCTATCGATCTCAATTTCACTCTCATAGGTGTTTTCATAACCGCCCATAACTTTAGCATAAAATTTGATCGTATCTTCATCTAGTCTTAAGATTTTCGCACTGATGACTTTTTTTTGATCATGAAGAGCTTTTCCTTCTTGAAGTAACATTGAAGAAAAATCTTGCTTTAACTTTCTAAAATTTAACATAATTTATATTTGAGTTTAAAATTCATATAATGTACCTTTTTTAGTTTTACTCTTTTTTTGAAACCATATCAATCAAAAAATTTTTATAAATCTTAAACTAAAGCTAAAAAACTTCTCAGAAGTAGTTTTAAACAAAATTTGTGTTAATAAATTGTTAAAAAAAAAGAATTAATCTAATCAACTTGATGAAAATCTGAAAAAAAACTATATTTATAGATACTTTTTTCGCGGGTGTAGCTCAGTGGTAGAGCATCACGTTGCCAACGTGAGGGTCGTGAGTTCGAACCTCATCACCCGCTTTTAACAAATTATTTAAGGATTTTTTTGTGATTGCAAAAGACGATATAAAGATAAAGGTTGAAAAAAAAACAAATTGTCAAATTCAGCTAGAAGTTGAAGTGCCTAATTCTATTGTTAAAGAAGCTGAAAAACAAGCTCTAAAAGATCTAAAAAAAGATGTGACCCTGCCGGGATTTAGAAAAGGAAAAGCGCCAGATGCAATGATCTTAAAAAAGCATCCAGAACTTTTTAAAGAAAAATTAGAAAAAAAGCTAGCTGACATCTCATTTATTAAAGCGCATGAAAAAGAAAAATTGCCAAAACTAACGCAAGGCACAAAAATAATTTTTAAAATTTTAAAATATTCTTTAGAAAGCAGTGCATCACTTCAATATACATATGAGACAGAGCCTGAAGTTCCAAAAATAGATCCAAAAGCTTTTAAAAGCGAAAAAGACAAGAAAATAGAAGTTACAAAAAAAGAGATTGATGAAGCTATTCGTCAGATGCGATTTTTTCATGCTAATTGGAAAGAGGTAGAGCGTCCGATTAAAGAAAATGATTATATAATCATCGATTTAGATTCAATAGATGGAGAATCTCCTCAAAGAGTATTTTCTGATACTCGCTTTGAAGTATCTAACAGCGGTATGGCTACTTGGATGAAAGAGCTAGTTATTGGTAATAAATCACAAGATACTCTAGAAGGAACATCAAAACCTGATGAAAAAGCAAGCGCGGAAGAAAAAGCTGCATTTGAGCCGAAAAAGGTTTTAGTTACAATTAAAAAAATTGAAGAAGCAACATTGCCTAAAGTAGATGAAGAGTTTGCAAAAAAAGTTGGCGCTAAAAGTTTAGAAGAGATGCATGAGACTTTAAAAAAGATGCTTTTAGAACAAAAACAATCAAAACACAATGTAGACAACAGAAAAAAAGTTCATGAATTTTTATTAAAAACCTATAAGTTTGATGTACCTGCATCTTTAATTAAAAATGAATTTGATTCTCGAAAAGATTCTTATTTAAAAAACCCTGAATTTATAAAAAGCTATGAAAAGATGTCAGACAAAGAGAAAAAAGAGTTTGAAAAAAATCTTTTACACTACTCTGAAGAAGCTATAAGAATTTTTTATCTTTCCAAAAAAATTGTTGCAGATTTTGATATAAAAATATCAGATGATGAAATTATGCAAAGAGCTCTATTTATATTATATAAAGAAACTGGTCAGAAACCTGATCCTAAAAATATCCCAAAAACTGTTTATGCACTTGCTCTATCTCAGTTAGTACTTAATAAAGCTGAAGATTATATACTTGATCAATCAGCCAAAACCTGATAAAAATATAAAAAAAACTAAGAGGCAAAATAATGAGCAATTTAAATTATGCAGATATAGAAGATTCTCTAACTCCATATGTTATTGAAGATACAGGACGTGGAGAGCGTTCGATGGATATTTTTTCTCGTCTTTTAAAAGATCGTATTATTTTTATTGGAACAGAGATAAATGATCAAGTTGCAAACGTTGTAATTGCACAGCTACTTTTTTTAAAAATGGAAGATGCAAAAAAAGATATCAGCCTATACATAAATTCTCCGGGAGGACATATTACCTCAGGACTCGCGATTTATGACACAATGCACTTTTTAGGATGTGATATCAATACATACTGCATAGGCCTCGCTGCTTCTATGGGAGCACTACTTTTAACAGCTGGGACAAAAGGCAAAAGATATGCACTTCCAAATTCTAGAATTATGCTGCACCAACCATATGGTGGTATCGGCGGAGCTGCAGAAGACATTAAACTGCAAGCAAATGAAATTTTACATCTAAAAAAAGTTTTAGCTAACATTTTAAGTGAAAAAACCGGACAAAAAATAGAAAAAATCTTAGAAGAGTGCGAAAGAGATTTTTATATGAGTGCTGAAGATGCTCTAAATTATGGATTAATAGATAAAATAGCAAAACCTCAAAGATAAAAAATATGAAAAAAAACGCTACTCAATGCTCTTTTTGTGGAAGAGAAGAAGATCAAGTTGAAAAACTAGTCTCTGGACCTAATGCTTTTATTTGTGATAAATGTATTGGCCTTTGTTTAAATATTATCGAAAAAAAGACTACTAAGCATGAACTGACCATTTTAAAACCAAAAGAGACCAAACACAAATTAGATGATTATATAATTGGTCAAGAAAATGCTAAAAGAACAATATCTGTCGCTGTTTATAATC
>JAAKFX010000104.1 GCA_011064865.1 Candidatus Anoxychlamydiales bacterium | reverse complement strand
ATTGTGCACAAAGCAAAGAAACGCTAAAAAAGAAAGGAAAGGCAACTTTTAAAGTTGCTTAGTACTGGAAGCTCGCTCCTTTAGGGGCGAGTAGTTCACAAAGATGAATAGAAATAAAACTCATATTTATGAAGCCTCTTTTTAAAAACAAGGAACACTTTGTTGAAACATATTCAATTTTTTTCTTTAAAAAAAAAACAGCATAGTCTAAAATAGCTATCTAGCTAGGATTGTTTGATGAATCGTTTGGCTTTTGAATACTATCAAAAAAATGTAGATAACGAGATTGAAGACGTTATTTTATTAGATACGAAAACACATTCATTTGATGAACTTACAAAAATATCTAAAAATTTTCCGAAAGCTTGGTATGAGCTTGCAAATCTCACTCTATCTGATCGTATAGAATTTTCTTCTGATTTTTGTTTAAAAACTTTGCCTTATATTCCTCATGTCTATCAGCTGGTTTATGATTTTTTTTTAAATTTAGAAGATATATCAGTTGCTTTAACAAAGAAAAAGAATATAGAAAAGTTTGAAGTAGAGCTTGTCTATAGCATGAAAAATGAATCTACCTTTTTTAGAGGTAAACCTCCAATGGCTGATGAAGAGATTGGTTTGATAAATCATAAATTTCTAGATATGCTACCTAGAGATTATTTGAAATTTTTAAAAATACATAATGGCTTTGCTAAAAATTCAGATAGTGGAATAATTGAAGCTGAAAATATTTTTGATATATCGAATCAAATGAGAGATTTAATTAAAAACCAAAATAAAACAATTCACTCTAATAGAGATATAATAGATCCAAAAGATCTTATATTTTTTTATCAAAGCTACCAGCAAATGGATTTTCAATGTTTTTATAAAAATTGGTATCCAATATCAGAAATGGGCAATGTCTACTATTCTTATGTTGATAGCTCGATTTCTGATTATAAAAATTCGAGCTTTGAAAATTTATCATTTGCAAGCTTTTTAGATTGGCTCATGTTTTATTTAGAAGTAATGGATTATGAATAATGTATAGAGTAGAAGATTTTTATAACAAACATGCAAAAAATTTACAGCTTAATTTGTATGCTGGCAAAAAGGGTTTAAAAAAACGAATAAGAAAACCTGAAGTGCACCGTCCAGGTCTTAGCTTAGCAGGATATATTAAGAATTATAAACCTTTTCGTATTTTAACTTTTGGAAGAGGGGAGATTCAGTATCTTAAAGAGTTAGATTCAAAACTTAGAATAAAAAGACTTAAAGATATTTTAACAAAAGATACCCCGGCTGTTGTGGTTGCTAGAAAATATATTCCTTTAAAAGAGCTTAAAGTTATTTGTGATGAAAATTCTATACCTTTGTTTAGATCCAGTTTGGACACTATGGATCTTATTACCAAAATGATCATTGCTTTAAATAGTGAGTTTTCTCCAACTATTACAATGCATGGAACATTAGTTGAAGTTTTTGGAATGGGAGTTTTGATTCAAGGGGAATCTTCTGTTGGAAAAAGCGAAGCTGCTTTAGGGCTTTTAGATAGAGGTCATAGATTGATTTCAGATGATGTTGTCAAGATTAGAAAAAAAGATGAGAGATGTTTAGTAGGATCTGGACCTAAGCTGACTCGTCACTTGATGGAAGTTAGAGGGATTGGAATTATTAATGTTGCCCATTTATATGGCGCTATTTGTGTAAGACCTGACAAAGTCTTAGATATTGTTATTAAATTAGAGCAATGGGACCCTACTCATTTTTATGATAGAGTTGGGCTAAAAGAGCAGTTTATAGATCTTTTAGGGATAAACATTCCTTTTCACCTTATGCCTGTAAAACCGGGAAGGGATGTAATCCTATTAATAGAGACTCTCACCTTAAATCAAAGATTAAAAACTAGTGGTTATAATTCTGCTAAAGAATTTAATATAAAATTACTTGATATGATTTCAAAAGGAACAAATGAAATTAATAAAAAAAATTAAAGTTAACAATCCTTTAGGACTTCATATAAGACCTGCAGCTACAATTGTTAAACTTTTGCAAAATACAAAAAGCAAAGTTTTTTTTACTTATAAGAAACAGACGATTAATGCAAAAAGCATAATGAGTATTTTAATATTAGCTGCGAAAAAAAATGCTAAAATTACCATTACGATAGAAGGTTCAGATGCTAACGCAGTTATGACAACATTAACAAATAACTTTGAAAATGGCTTTGGAGAAAAAGAATGTTAAAAGAAATCGTTTTAAAAGCAGATGTGCTGAGCTCTGGTATTTCAAAAGGGACTCCTGTTTTTTTAAATTCCGAAACCATATGCAAAGATAATAAGATATCAAAAAAAGATAGTCAAAAAGAGATTGTAAAATTTGAAAAAGCTATTAAAAAAAGCACTAAGCAAATTTTAGAGATTAAAAAGAGTTTAGCAAATGATTCGTTAAGCATTACTTTTGATATTTTAAACACTCATTTAGAGATTTTGAATGATCCGATCATTGTCAATGAAGTAATTTGTAAAATCAAAGAAGAAAACAAGTGTATTTACACTATTTTAAAAGACATTATCTCAGATTATAAAAGCAAAATAAAAGATCCGTTTTTTAAAGCAAAAGTTCTAGATATCGAAGATGTGTTTAAAAGAATTATGACAAATATAGGAGCTATAAAAATAGATATATTAAAAAAAATGAAATCAAAATCAATTCTTATCTCAAATGAAATTATACCATCTGATATTTTTGAGAGTGATGATACTCATATTTCAGCATTTATAAGCTCGTCTACTAGCTATGAATCGCACTCAGCTATTATCGCAAGATCAAAAAACATTCCATTTTTAACAAATGTAGATATTGAAAAATTAAAATCTTTAGATTTTAAAGATATGATAGTTGATGCAAAGCTTGGAAAAGTAATAATTAATCCGAGTATAAAGACTTTTGAAACATATGAGCTGTTGGTAAAAAATACAAAAGACACACTGCCAAAAATAAAATTGAAAAAAAACATAAATATTTTTGCAAATGTATCTAATCAAAAAGAGATTGAAAAGTTAAAATCTAAAAATATCTCAGGAATAGGTTTATTGAGAACAGAGCTTCTGTTTTTCAATAATAAAAAGCTTCCAACTATAGATGAGCAGTTTTCAGTTTACAAAAAAATTGCTAAAAATTTAGAGAATCAAATATGTATTATTCGGCTTTTTGATCTAGGTGGTGATAAAAATTTTTATAATTTAGATACATCTAACAATTTTTTTGGCTCTCGTGGAGCTGAGTTTTTATTAAAAAATCCAAATATTTTAAAAGATCAAATAACGGCAATTATTAAAGCAAGTGCTCTCGGCAATTTTCAAATTTTGATTCCATTTGTAAAAGATCTATCTGAGATTAGACAAATAAAAAAAATAGCTCTAGATATTCAAGCTCGTTTGAAAATACCATCAAATATCAAAATTGGATCAATGATAGAAACTCCAATTGCAGCTCTAATGGCAGATCAAATCGCACATGAAGTAGATTTCCTCTCAATTGGTACGAATGATCTTAGTAGGTATACTTTTGCATCAGAAAACATATCATCTAAAAGGCTGCATCTTGGTATGATAAAATTATTTAAAATGATAATTCAAGCAGCAAAAGATTTTGAAAAACCTCTCTATTTATGTGGTGAGATATTAGCGAGTAAAAGTATCTTAAATAAATTTATAGAACTAGGTCTTTCAAATTTTTCTGTAGGTTTAAAACAAACAGATATTTTCAAATAAAAAAATATATTTTTTTTTAAAACCCAAGCATAGAGCCAAGTCCCATATCTGATGGAGACTCATCAGGTAGTTTTTTTAAAGCTTCTGTAAATGCTTGGCAAATTAGATCTTGCAATCCTTCAACATCATTTGGATCTACACACTGAGGATCGATTTTTATTTTTTTAAGCTCCTTTTCTCCAGTAATTGTGACAACTACTAAATTATTTGCACTAGAGCCTTCAACGATTGTATTTTTTAGATCTTCTTGCATTTTTTGCATCTGCTCTTGCATCAATTTTGCTTGTTTTTTCATTTTTGAAAAACCGCCGCCCATAAATAACTCCTAATTATGATTTGTTTATAGCATCTAACTCAACTTGAGTAAAACGAACTAAAGTATCAAAATGTGCAGGATCTTTCGAAGTTTTTATCTCTTGAACATTTTTTGAACTTAAATCAAAACTTACTTTTTCTAGCTCATTTGATTTATTTTTTTGAACTACACTCTCTTTTGTATCTAAAATTTCATCTGTTTTTTTTGGATCTTCTTCTTTTTGAGTATTTTCTTCTTTTTTTGTGTTTGGTATTTTTACGCTCTTTTCAAGATCGATTAATCTTTTTACTAAGATGTCTATTGGAATAATATTTTTGCTTTTAATTATTTTTAAAATAAGCGTCTCTAAATGAATTTTTTTAAATGAATTTTTTATTTGAGCTTTGTGAGTTAGTAGATCCAAAATATAAAATAGTTGAGCTTCTGTATAGTTTTTTGAAGACTCTAAGTATTTATTTTGAAAACTTTTAGATAAGAAATTTAAACCAGTTTCATTTAGTGTTATTATAAGTAGATTTTTAAAGTGCTGTGTTAACTCTTCTACAAAATATATTAAATCTTTTCCAGATGAATGAATTTTATCTGCGAATTCAAATGCAAAATATCTGTCTTTTTCTTTTATTTTTTGATCTAATTCAAAAAAATAATCAAAGCTTGTAAAACCTAAAGCTTTATTTATGTAGTTTATTGTAATTTTCTCATCGCTGTAGCAAAATATTTGATCTAAAAGAGATTCGGCATCTCTGAGAGATCCTTCAGAAAAACTAGCTATTTGAAAAAGTGCATCTTTTTCAATCTCCCTTTTTAGATCTTGAGCTATTTCATCTAGCTTTTGAATCATTAAATTAGTTGATATTCTTTTTAACTCAAATCTTTGACAACGTGATACTATAGTTGCTAAAACTTTATGAGGTTCTGTTGTTGCAAAAAAGAATTTTATTTTTTCAGGAGGTTCTTCTAAAGTCTTCAACAGAGCATTGAAAGCCTCTTTTGTTAGCATATGTACTTCATCAATGATATAAATTTTATAATTGCCAGATGGGCTATAGCCAATTGTATCGTTTATCTGTCTGATATCATCGATGCCTCTATTAGACGCTCCATCAATTTCAATAACATCTAAAGATCTAGAAGATGAAATTTCTGTGCAAGATGTGCACTTGTTACATGGTTCAAAATCTTTAGATAAATTATTACAATTTAGCGTTTTTGCAAAAAGTCTAGCTAAAGTAGTTTTTCC
>JAAKFX010000103.1 GCA_011064865.1 Candidatus Anoxychlamydiales bacterium | reverse complement strand
ATATAAGAGTATTTATTGTTTTAAATAACAATGTATAATATTAAATATTTGTTACATTGTTAATAATTGCTATTTACTTTATAATTATTGCTAAACTAACGAAAAACAATAATATGAGTTTAAAAGCATCAAAAACTTCCTTAGATCCACATCAAAGAAATCTTTTTATAAAAAGATTATTATCATCTTCAGCTATTGGCTATATAGCTGCAAGAATCGTCACTTCGATAAATCCTATGCATGCTATTTTATTCAATGGAGCTGCTGAAATTATAAACTATTTATCATCATCGTTATTTAAAAAATTTACTTTTTTCAACAGCCCGAAGTTAAATAGGTTTAAACCATTTTTTAAAACTGTAGTGCTTTTTACATCAGCTTTTCTAATAACCAATTTATTTGTGAATTTCTCAATTCAAGCAGCTGCTATAATTACAGCTATAACAGTTATTTCACAAATAGCTTTTGCTATTTTGGGACTTAGATCTTTACTTGGATCTCTAGCAAAATATACATTGAATACCTTATATAATTTAAAACCAATTAAGAACAAAGTTTAGTAAAAAAATGTTAGTCTTAGGAATTGAAACGACATGTGATGAAACTGCCGCAGCTGTAGTAGAAGATGGTTCTAAAATTTTATCTAATATTATATTTTCACAGATTCATCTACATCAAAAATTTGGAGGAGTTTTTCCAGAGCTTGCATCTCGCTCACATGTTGATAAAATACTTTTAGCTATAGATGAATCTTTAAAAAAAGCGAATATTACCCTCTCTGATATCGATGTAATCGCTGTAGCGAATAGACCAGGACTTATAGGCTCTGTGCTTATCGGGTTAAATGCTGCAAAAGCTCTATCTCTTTCACTGAAAAAACCATTTATCGGTATCAACCATATAGAAGCTCATCTCTACGCTGCTATGATGGAGAGCATTAACAATTTAATCTTTCCAGCTTTAGGCGTTGTGATATCTGGTGGGCATACTAAACTTTTAAAAATTTTAGATATCGGAAAATATGAAGATATTGGAACAACTATTGACGATGCAATCGGCGAGAGTTTTGATAAAGTTGCCTCTATTTTAGATCTTCGCTATCCAGGCGGACCTGAAGTTGAAAAGCTTGCTAAATTAGGAGATTCTACTAAATATAAATTCAAAGCTGGAAAAGTTGATAAAAACCCCTTTAATTTTTCATTTAGCGGTCTTAAAACTAAAGTTTTATATACAGTCAAAGGTCAAAGCTCAAAAAAAGATTTTCCAACTCTCATAAAAGAGGAAGAGAAAAAACACATAGCAGCAGCTTTTCAAAAATGCGCATTTGATGATTTGATAAAAAAATGTACACTCGCCTGTTCAAAATTTAATTTAAAAGCTATTTATTTCGGTGGTGGCGTTACGAATAATAAAACCTTAAGAGAAATGTTTGATAAAGAAAATCTAAATATAGATCTTTTTTGGCCTCAAAAAGATCTAAGCTTAGACAATGCTGCTATGATAGCAGGTCTGGGCTATCATAAATTCAAAAAAGAGAATAAATCTGATAGGCTAGATATTTTAGCTCATCCAAGCTGCAGTTTTTAATTTTTTTAAAATTATATTTTAATATTAATTAATTACGCTAGTTTGTATAATTATCTGCAATTAATAAAAATGGAAATGTATTAATTATGTCAATACCATCATTTTTTTTAACACAAATGGATTTTGCTAGTGTACCTGAACGTTTAAGAGCTGTATATTTTGCAAGCATTCCAGTACAAAAATTTTCGCTGTTAATTGCAGAACATGAAGAGGATCTTACTCATGGAAAATGTTCAAATGTTTGGAATGAATTTTTAAACATCATAGACTTTCAAATTCCAAAAGGTTGTAGTGAAGAAAAAATCCCAGAGTTTGCAGCAGATTATTTATCTAAGTTATCAAAACGTTATTGCGATTATGATAAAGATTCTTCTGAATTACCTGTTGAAATCCCTTGTTTAATTACATTGTTTAGTAAGAGACTAAAAGAAGAGCAAAATACTATTAAAGATGTTGAAGATCTAATGCGAGCAATAGATGCTTGTGTTTTTCTAGAACAGATCGGTTGCCAGCTGCCTGTTGGGGTTAAAACTACAGTTCCACATTTGGAAAAATTTGAAACACTCTCAAATGCTAAAATTGTCGATGAAGTTAGCAACTGGATAGATGAAAATATTGAGGCTCTTTTAAAATTTAAAATTTTAGAAATTTCAGGTAAGTCTAAAAGACATATTCCTGCATTTATTTCTAAGCTTGCAAATTTAGAAGAACTAGCTATATGTGATACAGCTATAGAGTCTCTGCCAGATAGTCTAGTTCAACTTAAAAAGTTAAAAATACTTACAATTTATGATAATAAATTTTTAGCATTACTTCCTGACAAAATAGGCGAGCTTCAATCTCTTGAAGAGCTTCAGCTTATTAATAATTTATTGACTTCTCTTCCTGATTCTCTTTGTGATTTAACAAATTTAATTAGACTTGTAATTTCTCATAACAAATTTTTAGCATTTCTTCCTGACAAACTGGGTCAGCTTAAATCTCTTACGAAACTTTACCTGAATCATAATTTATTGACTTTTCTTCCTGATTCTCTTTGTGATTTACGAGTATTAGACACTTTGAAGATTTCTTCAAACAAGCTAGAGTTTTTACCTGAGAATTTTGGAAATCTAGAAAGTCTTGAAACACTTATAATGTATAAAAATAAAATAAAGCAAATTCCACCTTCTGCTAAAAATCTTACTAACCTGAAGAAAATAATGAGTGACAAAGGATTTAAAAAAGATGATTTTCCTAGTTTGAAATTGTATAAACCTGGAATTGAGTAAATTTTGATTATATTTCGAAAAAATTTCAAAATATCTATACATGGTGTAAACAATATTTTTAAACATAAAACGAAGAGTAGAAAAAAGATCTAAATAGAGCTAGTTTTTGATTTTATATTTTAAATCTGTTATAACTAGAGATATTTATTACCTAAAATATTTTTTTTACAAAAAGGGAAAATTGTTATGGCTAAAAAGAGCGCAAGAGAAACTATAAAATTAAAAAGCCAAGAGAGCAAGCACTGCTATTGGACAAGAAAAAACAAAACCAATACTACTGAAAAATTGGAGAGAAAAAAATACGATCCTACGCTTAGAAAGCATGTGATGTATAAAGAAGCAAAGTAAATGTTTGAATTTAAAATAGCATTTAAATATTTGCTTTTTAAAAAAAGAAGACTCTCAGCTTCTTTGATTACTCTTCTATCAATACTAGTTATTTCAGCTGTTGTCTGGCTAGTATTAGTATTTTTATCAGTAACCGGTGGAATTGAAAAGAATTGGCTAAAAAAGCTAACATCTTTGAATGCTCCAATTAGAATAGCACCTACTGAGAAGTACTACTCATCTTATTATTATCTGGTAGACTCCCATAGCTCTAATTCTAATTATTTAGCTAAAAACATTTCAGAAAAATTAGATTCTGCTATTTCAGATCCATATGATGAAAATAGTGATATGGAGCTACCATATAGCTTTCCAAAACCACAATATGAAAACGGTAAATTATTAGATCCCATAAAAAAGCTATACTCTGTTTTAGAAGATCAAAAAAAAGAGAATCTCGATCTTGCATTTCAAGACTATGAAATCTCAGCTGCAATGATGAGACTTACTTTAAACAGATCTAAAAAAGATCTATTTACTGAATTTAAAGATGATAAAGTGAGCTTTTTAACTCAGATGACATATCTTCTATCTGAGACAGAGAATAACCCAAATTTTCATACGTTAATTTTAGATCCTACAAAAGATGATTTAAATCAGATATTACATCAGATGGATAGATCGTATAGCGATTTAACTAAAGATATCCCAACTTATCCAACATTTGTGAGCTCTGATATCTTTCAAAAAAGATTAAGGGGTTTATTTGATAATATTTTAGTTGAAAAAATTGAGCTTGAAAAAGGTTATCAATTTGATTTAGATCTTTTAAAAAAGGATGTTAATCTAAACGCTATAGCTTTGATGGAAAATCAACTACCCTCCACTATTATTTTAGGTGGAGATAATAATTTTTCTTCAAATGCTCTAGCTGGCAAAGTTATTAAAAAAGGTGCTGATTTTTATTTTCAGACAAAGGATCAAAATTACAAAATATCGAATATTATAAATGTCCATTCAGCGAATGTTCATTCAGCGCATGTTCATCTAGCGGAAGATCTAATTGCTGATGCTACACTTGATATTGAGAGTTTAAAAAAAGCTAGTTGTTTTAGCGATGTAAAACTAGATATCAATGGAAAAATTCAAGATTTTTTGTTTCAAGGAAAAATATCTTTAAAGGATGTAAATCTAAGCAAAGTAAAATTTAATAAAAATTTTATAAAAACTCCTATTTTTTATAATAATTTAAAAAAAGATAGCAAAACATTATCGAGCCTAGATGATAAAAATGGTATCTTACTTCCTAAAAACTATCAAAACAGCTCTGTTTTAATTGGTGACAGTGGATATTTATCATACTCATCTATGACAATGAGCTCTAATCAAGAGATGAGAATTCCTATATATGTTAAAGGTTTTTATGATCCAGGGGTTTTGCCAATAGGCAACAAATGTATAATTGTTTCAAAAGATCTTACAAAAACAATTAATGCGACAACTAGTTCATTTTCATTCGATGGCACGCCTTTAAATGGTGTATATGTTTGGATGAAAGATTTAAAAAAAGCAGATGAGATAAAAGCTAAAATAGTAAAAAAACTTGAAAAAGAAAATTTAGCCTCTTTTTTTACAGTGACAACATATAAAGATTTTGAGTTTTCTAGAGATTTAATGCAGCAATTTCAATCTGATCGTACACTATTTACTATAATAGCTATAATAATTTTAATAGCTGCTTGTTCAAATATCATCTCGATGTTAGTTCTATTAGTAAATGACAAGAAAAAAGAGATCGCAATATTAAGATCAATGGGAGCCTCGTCCAAAAGTATCGCTTTGATATTTGGATTTTGTGGATTCTTTATGGGGCTTGTCAGCTCATTTTTAGGAATTTTTATCTCAATTGTTACTTTGAAAAATTTAGATAGTGTAATTAGAATTTTATCAGCTATTCAAGGGCATAGCTTTTTCAACGCAGCTTTTTTTGGATCAAAAATGCCAAATGAGATAAGTGTGAATGCTCTAATATTTGTGCTTATTTTAACCCCTATTCTAGCTGTTGTAGCAGGACTCATTCCTGCAATTAAAGCTAGTAAAATTCATCCAAGCTCCATTTTGAGGTCTTAAATGTTAGATACTGTAGTTCAAGCGAAAGATATTCATAAAACATATAAATCTCAAGAGATTTTGCATATTTTAAAAGGAATTGATTTTGAGCTTAAAAAAAACGAATCTATAGCAATTATGGGAGCGTCAGGTGTTGGAAAAACAACGCTTCTACATATTTTAGGAACTCTAGAGAGCTTTGATGCAGGATCTTTAGAAATAATGAATAAAAAAAGCTTTACAAACGAAATTAGAAACTCCCATATAGGATTTATTTTTCAATCATATAATCTGATAGATGATTTAACTCTTTTAGAAAATATTTTAATGCCAGCTTCTATTGCTAGAAAAAATGTTCATCCTAATAGCGAAAGTTTTAAAAGAGCTTTATTTCTTTTACAAGAAGTTGGTCTTGAA
>JAAKFX010000102.1 GCA_011064865.1 Candidatus Anoxychlamydiales bacterium | reverse complement strand
AGATTCCAGGAGAGGAAGCTTTTCCAGCATATCTATCTTCCAGAATAGCTGCTTTTTATGAAAGAGCAGGTGTTGTTGGACTTAAAGATAACAAGTTTGGATCATTGACAATCGGAGGAGCTGTATCTCCAGCTGGAGGTAATTTTGAAGAGCCCGTAACACAAGCTACTTTAAGTGTGGTCGGTGCATTTTGGGGACTATCTAGAGATCGCTCTGATGCTAGAAAGTATCCTGCAATTGATCCTTTGATTTCTTGGACAAAATATTTAGATATTGCATCCAAAGAACTGTCTCAATATAGCGATAGCTGGCAAAGAAAAGTAAAAAAAGCTCAAAAAATATTATTTAAAGGAAATGAGATTTTAAAAAGAATGGAAGTTATCGGAGAAGAGGGAATTTCTATCGAAGATATGATCATATATTTAAAAGCTGAACTCTATGATATGTGTTTTTTACAACAAAATTCATTCGATCCAGTAGATTCTGTCTGTTCGATCACTAGATCTATTTTAATGTTTGATATCTTGCAGAAAATTTTCGATAAAGATTTTAAGTTTGATTCCTCTGATGACGCAAGAAACTTTTTTCTAGATATTCAAAATGATCTAAAAAATTTGAACTATTTAGTTTTTGAGTCCTCTGAATTTAAACAACTTTTGGAAAGAATAAAAAATAAATTAAATATATAAGGAAAAATTTTATGCTTAAAGTATACGACCGTATTATCGATATGAGAGGTAGTTTGATTTCTGTTAGAGCAACGAATGTTGCTTTGGGGGAGCTCGCAACTATTTATAAATCTGATGGCACTACAACTTTAGGCTCAGTTTTAAAATTTGATGAAGATTTAGTAACACTTCAGGTTTTTGAAAATGTTAGAGGTCTTTCAACAGGGGATAGAGTTAGTTTTTTAAATAAACAGATGCAAGTTACTTTTTCTGATACACTTCTCGGTAGATGCTTTTCAGGAATTGGAACTCCTATAGATGGAGGCCCAGAGATTATCGGTGAAAAAATAAATATTAATACTCCATCTTTTAATCCTACGAAAAGAATAATTCCAAGAGATATTATAAGAACTAATATTCCTATGATCGATGTATTTAATTGCCTCGTCAAATCTCAAAAAATTCCGATCTTTTCAATAGCAGGAGAACCATATAATCAACTGCTTATGAGAATAGCTAATCAAACAGATGCAGATATTGTAATAATAGGAGGACTGGGTCTTCGATATGATGATTATCAAGCTTTTATTGATAATGCTGAAAAATCAGCAAGTATTGATAAAACAGTTTTATTTATTCATTTAGCAACAGATCCTGCCGTTGAGTGTATTTTAGTTCCAGATATGGCGCTCGCTTGCGCTGAAAAATTCGCAATAGAAGGAAAGAGCGTATTAGTGCTTTTAACTGATATGACTGCGTTTGCGGATGCTATCAAAGAGATCTCAATTACAATGGATCAAATTCCTTCTAATAGAGGCTATCCAGGATCTTTATATTCAGATTTAGCTGCGAGATATGAAAAAGCTGTAGATATTGATCAAAGTGGATCTATTACAATTGTGTCGGTCACCACAATGCCAGGTGGCGATGTAACTCATCCTATTCCTGATAATACTGGCTATATTACAGAGGGGCAATTTTATCTACACAATTCCATGATCGATCCTTTCGGATCATTATCTAGATTGAAACAAAATGTTATCGGAAAAGTTACTCGAGAAGATCACTCAGAGATTGCAAATACTTTGATTAGACTCTATGCTGATTCTAAAAAAGCAAAAGAGAGAGAATCTATGGGATTTAAACTCTCTTCTTGGGATGAAAAGCTATTAAAATATTCTAATTTTTTTGAAGCTAGACTTATGAACTTAGAAGTAAATATCACTCTAGAGCAAGCTTTAGATGAGGGTTGGACAATGTTAGCTGAGTGTTTTAATAAAGAAGATGTTGCTATGAAGAAAAGTTTAGTAGATAAATATTGGCCTAGAGAGAAGCATGAGTGATGTAAAAATGACAAAAAATGGGCTTAGAGATAAGCAGCATTTATTAAGACAGCTTCAAACATATCTGCCGACTCTGAAATTGAAAAAATCTCTTCTACAAACTCAAGTTATGCTCATTAAAAATAGAATTCAAAGACTTATAGAGGATCACACCAAAAGAAAAGATGAAATTCTAAATTTTTGTTTTTTATTTACATCGAAATATGAATTTGATCCTTTAGAGTATGTACAAATAGAGCACATTCAAAAATCTTATGAAAATATAGCGGGAGTTGAACTTCCAAATTTTGAAAAGGTTATTTTTAAAGATCTTAGCTACGATCTATTTGATACTCCAATATGGTTTGATGAAGCAACATCTCAGATACAGCAGATGATAACGGCAAAAGAGAAAATATCTATTGAAAAGGAGAAAAAAAGATCTTTAGAAAAAGAGCTTAAAGACGTATCGATTAGAGTAAATCTTTTTGAAAAAATTTTAATTCCTAGAACGCTTGCACATATAAAAAAAATAAAGATCTTTTTAAATGATCAAGAGCTAGCTGCGATATCTCAAGCTAAAGTTGCTAAATTAAAAAAGGTCGAACAATGATAATAAAATTAAAAAAGTTTTTAATTTATGGCATTAAAGAGCAATTAGATGTTTTTTTTAAAGCAGCGCAAGAAAAAGGTTTTATAGAATTTATCTCAAAACAAAAAAAACCAAAAAAAATCTCTAGCACTATATCAGATTATATTAGAGCTATAAAGATCTTAAAACAAGAACCAACGCTAGATAGTAGTGAAGAGAAAATTTCTCCTAAAGCTTTAGTTCAAAAAATTTTACATCTGCATGATTCTATTGAAAAACTTTTCGAGGAAAAAAGAGTTATCCTGGCAGAAATTATGAGAATATCGCCATTTGGTGATTTTTCAAAAGATGATTTAATAGATTTAGAAAATCAAATTCATCGCTACTTTCAATTTTTTACAATAAAAAAATCTAAATTGGAAAAGCTCAAACTGCCATCTGAGCTGATCTATATAAATTCAGCTTTTGATTTAGATTATTTTATCGCTATAAATAAAGAGAGAAAAACCTATCCTAAAATGATAGAGATTTTTATCGATACCCAGCTCGATATTTTAGAGCAGAGAAAAATTATTATTGAAAAGCAAATTGAAAAAACTCAAAAAGAATTGAAAAAGCTAGCTGCATATCAAAAGTTTTTATCTAAAGAGCTTTTAAAAGAGCTCAATATTTTTCATTTGGATTCAGCGAAAACAGATGTCGGTTATCCTATTGAAGAGAGCCTTTTTGTAGTTGAAGCGTGGATTTCAGAGAATAAAATCCAAAAATTTAAAGAGCTTATAAAACCTTTAAATATAAATTTTGTAGAGATCGCTATTGAGAAAAAAGATAAAGTCCCAACCTATATGGAAAATAAAAAAAATGCAAAAGTTGGTGAGGATCTAGTAAATATTTATGACACTCCATCTATCCAAGATAAAGATCCCTCTCTATGGGTTTTAATATTTTTTGCTATATTTTTTGCTATGATAGTCTCAGATCTTGGCTATGGACTTTTATATCTATCAATAGGTCTTTTTTTGAAATTCAAATTAAAAACGGCAAAGCCTGTAATAAAACGTTTTGTTAGACTTATTTTGATACTATCTTCAGCTAGCATCATTTGGGGAGCTTTAACAGGTTCATTTTTTGGAATAGGACCGCCTCTTGATAGTAAGCTTGGAAAAGCGACTTTTATAAATTATATAGCGACTAAAAAAGCATCTTATCATTTGGTTAAAAAAGATGATGTCTATGAGAGTTGGATTAAAAAGTATCCTGCATCTGCAGATGCTAAAAATGGACTCGATTTTTTATTAAAAACTGAAAAAAAAGAAAAAAATCAAAAAGTTTTTGAGGCTCTAGAGGATTTTAAAAGAAATATCTTAATGGAAGTTGCTATATTGATGGGCGTTATTCATATAATGCTATCATTTTTAAGATATCTATTTAGAAATTTTGCAGGTATAGGCTGGTGCTTTTTTATGCTAGGTGGATATCTGTTTTTTCCATCTATTTTAAATGCTACTTCACTTATTCATTTTTTGAATATTTTAGATAAAGAGATGTGTTTTTTTATCGGTAAAATTTTGCTTTTTTCAGGAATAGGTTTAGCTATAATACTTGCTCTAGTTCAAAAAAGATTAAAAGGTATTTTTGAGATTACGAGTCTGGTTAGTGTTTTTGCTGATGTTTTATCATATCTTCGTTTATATGCTCTCGGACTCGCCGGTATGATAATGGCATCAACATTTAATAATTTAGCACTAGATATGGGCCTCGGTTTTGGCTTTATTGTACTTATTGTAGGACATGCAGTTAATGTATTACTTGCAATTATGAGTGGAGTCATACATGGGCTTCGTTTAAATTTTATAGAATGGTATCACTATTCATTTGAAGGGGATGGAAAATTATTTAATCCCTTAAAATTATTAAAATAAAAATAAGAGGTAAATATGGATTTTACAATGTTTGGACCAGGTATAGTTTTAGGACTTGGTTGTATAGGAAGCGCTATTGGTTGTGGAATTGCCGGTATGGCATCACACGGTGTTATGACACATGTTGATGAAGGGCATGGTAAATTTATCGGTCTTAGCGCTATGCCATCTTCACAATCTATCTATGGATTTGTTTTGATGATTTTTATGAAAAATGCTCTAATTGCGAAAACTGTTGCTCCTATGTCAGCTATTGGTATTGCTCTTTTTGCAGGCCTTGCTATCATGATATCTGCGATATTTCAAGGAAAAGCCGCAGCTACAGCTATTCAAGCATCAGCAAAACAACCAGCTATTTTTGGAAAATGTTTCACAGCAGTTGGTATAATTGAATCATTTGCACTATTCGCTTTTGTGTTTGCCCTTATGCTGTTACAATAATTGGATTAAAAAAGAGATGTGTGGATAATTAAGATTATAAAAAAAACTTAAAACTCGAAGGCATTTCGATGAGAAAAGAAAAAGATAGCTTAGGTGAAATCGATGTTGAAAAAGATAAACTTTGGGGAGCGAGCACACAGAGAAATTTACAAAACTGTTTATAGTAGTTCTGGGCGTAAAGGAATTAGCCGCGCGTATTCATGGGAACGATAAGAACTCAAAATGACCAGAAGACGAAATAAGCTGATTTACTTGACGCTTACGGCGGCGCTTATCGTCGCATGTTTGGTCTCGCTCTTTGCGGGCGCAGTGCGTGTGCCGTTGGGGGACATGCTTCACTCGAACATTATCCGATTGCGTTTGGCGCGTTTACTGCTGGCTATTGCAGTCGGCTCTGGGCTATCGGTGGCGGGCGTGATTTTCCAGGCATTGCTGCGCAACCCTTTGGCCGATCCATACGTGCTCGGGGTTTCATCGGGGGCGGGACTCGGCGCGGCGACCGCAATTGTTCTTGGAGTGCATGTCCTGGGCACGTGGACGCTGCCGGCCATGGCGTTCATCGGAGCGCTTGCCACGATACTTCTTGTCTATACGCTGGCGCGGACGGCAACCGGGGTTGTTCCGGTTCACACGCTCCTCTTGTCAGGCGTCATCGTAAGCGCCGTGCTGGGCAGCATTCTCATGTTCATGGTTTCGATCTCGGCCACGGAGAACCTGCACAGCGTAGTATGGTGGCTGCTCGGGAATTTGCAGATATTCGATTGGGGGTTGCTG
>JAAKFX010000101.1 GCA_011064865.1 Candidatus Anoxychlamydiales bacterium | reverse complement strand
TTTTCATCTAATGGTTTTAATTCAATCTCAGGCTTTTTTAAGTTTGTTTGAAATTTTGCTATGATCAATGTGGCCATTGAAAGAAAACTTGTAGAGATAGTCCCCAATATAGCAGATCCTAAAAGAAGCTCAGATGAAATATTATATATAGGTATATGAGCAAATGAAGTTACCATAAATCCAATAGATGCTCCGATAGCTGCTATAGATAAAATAATTATCGATACTTTTAAAATCTTTTTTATAGTCTCGCATCTATTAAAAACTTTATTATAGGTATCTATTTCATTTTGTTTATTTAAAATGACCTTAGATTTTTCGCTAGATATTGCCATAATTCTTCTTATTTTATTGTGTATATTAAAAAGGTTTATTTTGTTTTGTAATGTAAAGATTGTAGCATTTTTTTGAATATAAAAACATTAAAATGATTTCTTGACAAATCTTAATTACAAGGCTATTTTCAAATTAATATTTTGCAATAAAGGTTGTAATGAAAATTTTAATTCCCTCTGAGGGCGAAGATATTATAAGTGATATCGATGAGCATTTTTCTAAATCTAAATTTTTTATCTTGATTGATGTTGATAAAGATGTTTGGGAAGTTATGGAAAATGAGTTTAAACATTTAGATCATCCAGGGGATAGAGTTGCAAAAAAGGCAATAGAGCTAAAAGTTAATAAGGTAATTGTACATAGCATTGGTCCTCATGCTTTTGATATTTTAACAAAAAATAATATTGAAGTTTTTTATTTTGAAAAAGGCGAGATTAAAAAGGCGATAAATAAATTGAAAAAAAATGAGCTCGCTCAAATGTTAAAACCAAATAAAAAGCATGGTAAGCTTTTTAAAGAAGACTAGTCTTCATTAAATTGTACAGGTTTTCTAAGTTGTTTTTTCGCAGATAACTTTTTTTTCTCTTCTAACATTTTTAGTTTTGCTTTTTTCGATCTTCTCTTTTTTTGTTTTCGAATTTTAAAAATCTTTTTTTGTGTTTCTGATTTTTCTTTAAAAAGTTTTTCATCGATTTTTTTACAAAGCTCTTTTCTAGCATAATATCTATTAAGGTCTCGAGACCTTTCTTTTTGACATTTTACTTCAATACCTGTTGGTATATGTTTTAAATATACACAGCTATGTGTTTTTTGTAGTTTTTGTCCACCTCTACCAGAGCCTAATATGAACTTCTCAATTAAATCTTCTTCTTTAATATTTAATTTTTGCATCTTTCTTTTTAATGCATCTTTTGTCTCTTTTTTTATAAACATAAAACTCATCTCTATTTAATTTTTATATTAAAATATCTCAGATATTTTGCTAAGAAAATTAAGAAAAAAAACATTTCTAAATTATTTTTTTTTCAAATTAAAAACAAAAAACTTTTTTTTATTTTATCAGTGTTTTAACATGGATTTTGATTATATACAAAATTAAAAATCTTAAATCGGAGGTAACGAATATGAAATTATCCAAGAAATTGGCTTGGATTATTCCAGCGCTAATGATAAGTACAACTTTATTTGCAGAATCAAACGATATTGCAGATTGTTGTGATCCTTGTCCACCGCCACCTGAGTGTGATCCATGTTATGAGGCTTCGCAAAATAAGCCGTATGAACAAGGATATCAAATATGCAAAGGTGCTCTTCCAAAAGCATATAATGCTCCTGGAAGAATTGATATCTGTGATGGTGTAGACGCCTATGTTACAGGTAGTTTTATCTATTGGGAAGCTTTAGGCGATCAATTAGATCTAGGAATGGTTCACTTAGGTGGTAGCGTTGCTACTGTAGTTGATGATTTTCAAGCGATTAAATTTAGTACTGAATATGATCCAGGATTTAAAGTAGGGTTAGGTACTCATTTCGAGCATGATGATTGGGATATTTATGCTGAGTATACTCGTATCCATATGAGTAAACAAACCTCTTATACTCCATCAACATCTCTTTCAACTGATTTCTTTCAAACATCTTGGTTTTTTATAGAAGGTTCAGACAATACCTATAGTTTTAATAATATATCAGGCAATATTGTTGGTGATTGGAAAAAGGATTTTGATAAAGTTGATTTAGAATTAGGTCGCTCATTCTATTTAGGTAGAAAGTTGATTGCTCGTCCATATGTTGGTGGTAGCGCTCATTGGATAGATCAAACATATACACTCGATTTTACTTATATATCTATGCCAAGAAACATAACTATTAAGGCTGATTCTTGGGCAGCAGGAGTTAGACCTGGTTTAAATCTTCAATGGATATTTATTAGTGGATTTAGAGCCTATTCTAATGCTGCTCTAAATTTGATGTATGCACGAAATAAAGTTGATGGAAATGGTATTAGCAATACTACAGAGTTCACTTTATTAAGATATAAAAAACATATTCTACGTGATGTGGAAGAGTTAGTGCTTGGTCTTGCATGGGGATCATACTTTACTAATGATACTTGGCATATGGATATTTCTGTTGCATATGAGGTTCAGAGATATTCTCATACAAATTATATGAGTAAATATGCTCAAATGTATTCATCAGATACAAGTGAAACAGTTTCTTTATTTGAATTAAGATCTAATTTAATGAAACCAGGCGATCTTTATCTTCATGGTTTAACAGTAACTGCAAGATTTGATTTTTAATTTAGATAAAATCAATCTAAATAATTTAAAGGGAAATATTTTTATATTTCCCTTTTTTTTTATCTTAATAATTTTCTCAAATCGTAAAATAAATAACGCAAAATATATTTTCTAAAAAATATAAAGAATTTTTCTTTTGTTAATATTCATTTTTTTTTACAATGGATTTTTTGAAGAATGTAAATAATGAAACTTAAAAATATTGGAGGTATTTTTTATGAATTTATTTAAGAAAATATCTTGGGTAATTCCTGCATTAGTAATGAGCACAGCTCTATTTGCAGAATCTCAAGATGTTTCTAATTATTGCGATCCTTGCCCAAAGGAACCACCAGAGTGTGATCCTTGTTATGAAAAGTCTCGCAATAAACCATACGAACAAGGTTACGAAATTTGTGAAGGAGCTTTGCCTAAAGCGTATAATGCTCCTGCAAGAATTGATATCTGTGATGGGTGGGATACGTTTGTTACAGCTAGTTTTATCTATTGGGAAATTTTAACTGATCAAACAGATTTAGGAATAGTTCATTTTAATACAGTTACTCCTAATGAGTTTGAAGTTGTAAAATTTGGTACAAGTTATGAGCCAGGATTTAAAGTAGGTTTTGGTACTCATTTTTTTTCTTCGGATGATTGGGATTTATATGTCCAATATACAAGATTGCATGAGATTGAAAATACTAGCTATAATCCAGATGGAAAGCTTGGGATTTTTCATAGAACATGGTCTATGTTAGGGAGTAATACTTATGACTTAGTAAACATTACAGGAACTATCAAAGCTTCTCAAAAATTCGATTTAGATAAAATCGATTTAGAACTTGGTCGTTCATACTATGTTGGTAAAAATCTTACTCTAAGACCGTTCATTGGAGGATCTGGTCATTGGGTAGATGTAAACTATCAAGAAGAATTCACTTATAGCTCTACTTTAAGAAATGATTTTTTCAAAAATGATTCTTGGGCAGTAGGTCCTAGATTCGGTATTGGTTCTAACTGGATTTTCTATGAAGGATTTAGATTGTTCGGATATGGAGCATTCAGTTTGCTTTATACAGAAAATGATGTTTCTGGAAATGGTGAAGAAAATATCACAACTTATACTGTAACAAAAGTTGAAAGAAATATCTTAAGAGATGTTGAAGAGTTAATGATCGGTCTTGGATGGGGATCATACTTCTGGAGTGACAAATGGCATTGTGATCTATCTGTTGCTTATGAAGCTCAAAGATATTCTCACACTAACTACATGGCTCAAGTAGCTCAAATGCGAAATATGGATAGTGGTGGTGATATTTCATCAAATTTAGTAAAACCAGGCGATAGTTTCTTACATGGTTTAACTCTTACAGCTAGAATCGATTTCTAATAATCAAATCGATTAGCTAAATATTTTGGGAAGATATGAATTTCGTATCTTCCCTTTTTTATTTTCTTAAATTTTTATCTAAAGTCCCTTTTTTAATGGATTTATTATTAATTTACTTTTAAAAGAATAAAGTTTAATTATTTTTTTTTTATGTTGACAAAATTAATTTAATTAAATATTTACAATATCAAGAAGGAAGTTTTAGATAAACAAGAAATTTGTATCAAAAAATTTGAACAATTTTTGATAATAAAATATTAGTATAAACAACTAATAATAAATGTTTTGGAGGAAATTCATGAGCTTTTTTAAGAAAATAACCTTGATTGTAGGTATCATGGTTATGAGCTCGAATCTGTTTGCAGATACTAAAAAAGTAACAATTGATGTTTCAGTTTCCTGCGAGTCTTGTCAAGACAAATGTGAAAAGTGTCAAAATTGCATAAAATCTAGCAATTGTTATAAATCATATGAACTTGGAAATGAGCTATGTGATGGGGACTTACCAAAAGCATATAATGCACCTGCTGGAATTAATGTCTCAGGTATTAATACGTTTGTAACTAGTAGTTTTATTTATTGGGAAATATTAACAGATCAAACAAATTTAGGAATAGCCAGATTTGGAAATCAAGCTAGCGATGAGTATGAATTTGAGGTTAAAAAATTTCCAACAATATATGAACCTGGGTTTAAAGTAGGGTTAGGAGTAGAATTTTTTTCAGATAATTGGAATTTATTTTCTCAATATACAAGACTACATAAAATCAAGCATACAAGTTTTGATCTATCAGGTCTTTATAGCTTTTTAACTCCATGGATAATGATAGGTAATCACAATATTTCAACAGCAGTGGGAAGTATCAAAGCTTTCAAGAAATTTAACTTAGATAAACTCGATTTAGAGCTAGCTCGTTCTTATTATGTGGGAAAAAATCTTACATTAAAGCCATTTATTGGAGGAGAAGTTCATTGGTTAGACCAAAACTATAATATTGAATATACAGTTAGGGTAGGGGGGGAGACGCCAGGCGATTTCTTTAATATGCCAAATAGATTATTTTTAAAAAATGATTCTTGGGCTTTAGGTCCAAGATTTGGACTTGGTTCAAACTGGATTTTTTATAAAGGTTTTAGGTTATTTGCATCAGGAGCTCTTAATCTGCTTTATTCAAAAAATAATATATCAGGATTTGGGAATGGCTATTTTAAAGAACTCTCCCAAGATCCTTCTGCTATTTCCTATATAGTGCCAAAAGTTAAAAAAAGTATCTTAAGAGATGTTGAAGAGTTAATGATTGGTCTTGGATGGGGATCATATTTTAAATGTGATAAATGGTACTTTGATCTTTTTGTTGCTTACGATGCTCAAAGATATTCTCATACTAACTATATGGCTCAATTAGCTCAAATAGCGGATATTGATAATGTTTCAAATTCAATTGGCTTCGGAGGACACAATTCATCAAATTTAGTAAAACCTGGTGATAGTTTTTTACATGGTTTAACCATTACAGCTAGATTAGATTTTTAATTATAAACGATATTCGTAAAAATATAAAATTTATATCTTATTTTTCATCTAAGATTTTTTTTTGCAATTGTTATAAATTTGGTATTTAATTGATAAATTTAATTAATTTTTTTTTATTATATTGACAATATTAATTGAATTAAATATTTAAAATAATATAAAGAAGTTTTGGATATTGGAGAAAATTTCATGAGCGTTTTAAAGAAAATAACTTTAATAG
>JAAKFX010000100.1 GCA_011064865.1 Candidatus Anoxychlamydiales bacterium | reverse complement strand
ATATGTAGCTCCAGGCCTTGTATATCTAACTTTAGGAACTATGGTTTTAGTAACTGAAATTGCAGCAGTAGCTATCCAACAATCTTATGGCTTAAATTTTAAAGATGTAAGCTTATAGAAGGTTTAGAAGATTGATAAAGAGGCTATATGACAGATTGTGAGTATTGCAAAATTGTAAATGGAACAGAACCTTGTCATAAAATCTGGGAAAACAAGGATTTTTTAGCTTTTTTATCAATCTTTCCAAATACTGAAGGCTTTTCAATTTTAATTTCTAAAGAGCACTTACCGGGCTATGTATTTGATTTGAAAGAAGAAATGCTCCATAAATTTATCTCAGCTGCACAAATCGTGGCTAATCTTTTAGATACAAAATTAGAAGATGTTGGTAAAACTGGATTGATTATCGAGTCTACCTCTGTAGATCATGCTCATATCAAATTAATCCCAATGCATGGCACTGCAAGTATTAATAAATGGATACATCCCTCAACTTATCTAGATAAATATTTTAAAAAATATGAAGGCTATTTATCGTCTCATGAATCTTCTAGAAAAGATGACAAGCATTTAGAGAAAATAGCTAAAAAGATAAAAGATCAATAATATCTTCTTTTTTTAGATGAACTTGGCCATTTATTCACATGATATTTCAGATTCATTTTTTTATATTCTACTACACAATAGTTACAGAACTTTTTAGCTCTACTTAAAACATCACCTTTAGGATCGGAAGAGACTAAATAAACATAAGAAACAATTAAAAATATAATTAAAAATATTCTTCTAAACATTGTTCTCCTCCCCTATTTTTCAAACTATTTAATGTTATTATTAATTGCAATAGTTTTTATTATTTTTTAATTAATTTAATATATTTGTATGAATTGCTTAAAAAAATGCTATTTATTCTGTTTGAAGTATTTTGTGATGTTTTTTAAACATTGTAGATACTACTTTAACCCAAAACACATATATTGCCATAGACATAATGGAGACAAGTAAAATAGTGTTCAATTGAACTACATTATAAATAAAGAGCAAAAACAGTGAAGCAAAAGCTTTTGCACTTCTATAAGCAAAAACATCTATTATAGCTTTTGCTCGATATTTTTCATCTGTTTTCAAAGGAATATAGAGCATTTCTCTAATTATTCCAAAAAAAGAATAATCTAAAGATTTAACAGATGCAAAAGTATATGTTGCCATGCCAAATGAAGGATAGAACAAAAATAACAGAGAATTAAAAGCCAAAAATATTGGAACTGTTAGATGTGATCTTTTAAATCCCAAAATATTTATTAGTAAAAATCCTCCAAAAAACTGAAAACATGTCGATGTTAAATTTATTACACTTGTGAGTTTCCCTGTAAAAGCTGTTCTTAAATCTACATTCGGAATAGCTTTTTCTAGATAAGAGTTAAACTGAAAATCTATAAATGCAGTAGTTATTTGCATAGCAATTACGATTAATAAAATAGACACCAAATACGGTGATTTTCTGAATAGAGAAAATCCTTTTGTAGAAATATCTTCAGGGGCAACCTCTTCTTTGAAATGAGGGTTTGCTTTGCTATTTTTTAAAGCTCTATAGTAAAAAAATAAAATCATTAAATAAAAAGGTGCTGATAAAAAAAATAAATTTTGAGATTTTATTTGAACAGCAAAAAAACCAGAGATAATGCCTCCAAACACCGATCCAAAACCTCCAATTCCGAACATTAAACCATATAAAAATTTAGCCTTTTGAGTATTTATTGTTGAATGAATCATCGACCAAATCTGTTTAAAGGCTAACAATATATAAAGATCTTTAAAAATGAATTGAAAAAACATTAATTCAGGAACTTTATCAACAAACAAAGCAGTTGTAGTATTTACAAATATTATCGAACAAACAAACAAAACAAATGTTTTTAAATACCCGATAACAGGCAAAAATCTATTGTATAAATATACTATAAGTAAATTAAAAGGAACGCTAAGTATCCAACAATATGGAAAGAATTTACTTGAATAGATAGATAAAAAAATTGACGTGCTAGCAGGTCTTATCACCCCATAATCGCAAGATATAAAAAATACATATCCTAAAATACTCAAAATAAATGTCTTTTGAGTGCTGTCATAGCTTGAAAACAGGTTTTTTATAGTTTTTATCATAATATCTTTTTAAATAAATCTTAAGACAGTTTGAGGCAAAATGATTTATTTTAAAAGACTTTTAGTGAATTCAAAATAGCTCGAATAAAACCTAATACAATTTTTTATAAACTAATGAGCTCTTGGTCTACTCTCTTCCATATAAGTAGAGGTAACTTTTATAAACTCAGCTTTTCTTTGTAGCTCTTTTATACTTCTAGCCCCACCATATGTTAATCCACTTCTAACTCCACCGAGAAGCTCATCTATTACTTTTTGAGCAGGTCCTATTATTTCGGCCCAAAAATTCACACCTTCTGCTGTTGTTTTTTCTTTTAAACAACCGAAATATTCTTTTTGAAAATCTTCAGATGCTTGTCCTCTATATTTTGCTTCTATTTTATTATTCTTTTCTCTTTTTGTAGCTCCGCTTTCTTTAGTTAGAGCAAAAAGTTTTCCAATCATAACAGAGCTAGCGCCTGCAGCTAGAGCTAAGACAACATCTCGAGAGGTTCTGATTCCTCCATCTGCGATTAGAGGAACTCTAAGTTTTGCTGCTATTTTTGCACAATCTATAATAGCTGTAAATTGAGGTACACCAAAACCTGTGATCATACGGGTAGTACATATAGAGCCAGGACCGATTCCTACTTTGACAGCATCAGCACCTGCATTTACTAAATCATGATAAGCAACACCTGTGCATACATTTCCGGCAATAATCTCTTTATCGGGATGTTTTTTCTTAAGCTCTTCGATATAGTGCATCATCATATCGGAGTGACCATGAGCAACATCAATACAAACCCCTAAAGCACCAAGATCTAAAAGCTTTCTAGTCTCATCTAGAGTTTCTTTTTTTATACCTGATGAAATAAAAACTTTGTTGGGATATTTTTTTATCCATTTAGCTTGGGTTTCAAAATTTGTAAATCTATGAAAAATCGGAATAGATCCATTTTTTAATAAAACATCTGCTAGTGGCAAAGAAATTACAGTATCCATATTAGAAGCTATCAATGGCATGTTAATTTTCTGTTTTTTTGTAAGCCAAGAATCTAAAATAGGCTCCGTTCTAGAAGGAATATTATTAAATTGAGGGACTAAAGCTATATCATCAAAGGTGTATGCTTCTTTAAATATTTCTGGCATTGGATCTCCTAATTCATTAAAAAAAGAAGAGTATCATATATTCAATTTATTTTGAAGCCTACTTTTGGTAGCTGAGATTTTTTATATATGATATATTTTCTTTCATGATTAGTATTGTAATGCTCTGTAAAAATTCATCTGAAACCCTAAAAAAAGTTTTAGACTCAGCTAAAAGTTTTGACGAAATTATCATTATAGATACAGGATCTACAGATGATAGTTTAGAGATTGCAAAAAATTTTAAAAACGTAAAAATTTTTACAAAAGAATTTACAGGTTTTGGTCCTCTCAGAAATGAGGGAGCAAAGCTTGCCAAAAATGATTGGATTTTAGCATTAGATAGCGATGAAGAGATTACAAAAGAGCTGCAAGATGAAATGTTATCTACAAAGCTCGATGAAAATTTCATATATGGATTTCATTTTTTAAATTTCTTCAATGGAAAATTGATTAAATGCTGCGGCTGGTATCCAGAAAAACACATTAGACTCTATAATAGACAAAAAACTAGTTTTTCGAATAGTTTAGTACATGAAAAAATTGTTCAAAAAGATCTATTGCTAAAATATTTTGAAAATCATGTTAAACATACACCGTACAGAAAAATAGATGATTTTTTACAAAAGATGAGTAAATATTCTACTCTTTTTGCTACTCAAAATAAAAATAAAAAAAAATCATCCGTTATGAAAGCTATAGTCCATGGCTTTTTTGCATTTTTTAAAAGTTATTTTCTAAAAAAGGGCTTTTTAGCAAAAAAAGAGGGATTTATCATATCTATTTATAATGCAAATACAGCATTTTACAAATATTTAAAACTCTTCGAGATTAACCAAAAAAAATAATGCTATTAACATTTTCATATCACCGAGTAAATAACGGTAAATATTCAAATTCTAAAAAAGTATTAGAAGAGCATCTAAGCTATTTAGCAAAAAACTATAATATCGTGACTCCTAAAGATAGCCTCCCCTTTTATAAATTAAATATCTGTTTGAGCTTTGATGATGGATTTTATGATTTTTATAAATACGTATTTCCTGTGCTCAAAAAATTAAAAATAAAAGCTCTTTTAGCTATTCCGATAAAATACATTTTAAATGAAACTACTATCGATCCTAAAATTAGATTAAGTGTAGGCTATAAAGAGGCAATGAAGGGTGTTATTTATAAAACTAAAGCTCCTTTTTGCACATGGCAAGAGATAAAACAGATGGTAGATTCAAATTTAGTTGAAATAGCATCTCATTCATATAATCACGTAAATCTAATAGATAATGCCGATTTAGATTTAGAAATTGTTGAGTCGAAAAAAATATTAGAAGAAAAGCTAAATACTAAAATAGCTACTTTTGTCTACCCTCTTGGCAAGTTCGATGATACAGTGCATAAAAAAGTAAAAAAGCATTACAAATACGCGATGAGACTCGGCTCTGCTATTAATTTTAGTTGGCAAAATATATCATCTATTACATATAGGGTTATAAGTGATAACTTGAAATCTAAAAATGAGAATTTAAAACTCAAAAATTATATATCTTATTTTTGGTTTTTCTTTTTAAATACTTTTAGGAAAAGATGATGAAAAAAGACAAAATGCATAAATTTTTAGATGATAAATCTCAAATCGTTGATAATCTTGAATCTTTAAAAATCAATTTAGAAGAGATCGAAAAGATATCACTTTTTGATCCTGATGAAACTCAATATAATGAAATCTTATCTCTTATAGATGAAGCTAAAGCAGCAGATAATGATCTGGCTCTATCTGAGGTTATTCCAAGAGCTAAAACTATTGAAACAAAACTAGATAGCTGGTTTTCAAAAGAAGGCATTGAAACACTAGAGCTTAGCTGGCCTGTGATCTAATAAGATTTACGCCAATCGAAATAAATAATGGCTAGAAGGATTGATAGCTGTTAGCATTTTCTCATATTGTTCTAAAGATAAATTAATTTGACCTCTTTCATATTGGGAATATGCGTTTGGCGACTTGAATTTTAATCGATGCACAATATCTCTAATTGTTAAATTCTCTTTTTCTCTTTGCCTTCTTAATGATAACGCTAGTAAAACTTTAGTATCTGAAGTTGAAATTCCTACTATCTCTTTTCCATATTCATTAATAATAATTTTAGATTTTTTCTTAAAATAATATTGTATTAATTCATAAACAGCATCTTTAAGCATAAATAAAGCTTCTTTTCTTGTTTTTCCTTGTGTAATCAAATCTAAAGATGTTATTTCAATCAACCAATGATTTTTTTCTTTCCATATTTTTCCTTCAAACTCCATATTATTTTATTCCTCTATTTCTTTTTGCTTTGTTTAGTATCTTTTTTGCTAATAATTCATTTATTTCTCTATGTCTAGGTATAGGTTCACATATTTCACCATTTGTCCAAATGTCATGATTACTACCGTGTCTTGCTAATTCCCAATTATACTTCTTTAGCATCTTCTCTAATTGCTTTTTCTTCATTTTAACTATTCATTCTTAATTGTACATAAATCGATAT
>JAAKFX010000010.1 GCA_011064865.1 Candidatus Anoxychlamydiales bacterium | reverse complement strand
AGTTCGTAGCTTTTTTAGAAGATTCTAAAAAAGTCTTACACAAACTCCACAGGCTTACATTCCCGCGTGCCCCTCGGTACTTTTTACTTATCTCTTTTACAGCTTTATCTAAAACGTTTTTGTGCTGCATTTTTATCTTTATCATTTACAATGTGACAATTGAGACATTCCCATTTTCTAGCTGATACATTGTAAGATTTAAAACTTTTGCTATATATTTTAAAATATCATTTGTGAATAGTCAAGTGTAAAAGTTATTTTTACCTCTTTTCTATTCTTCTAAGAACAGAATTTTCTAGGTTATTAAGAAACCCTGTTGGCAATTCATCCCTTCCCTAAAGGAAAGGGTTTTCTTGCCATAAAATGATAAATCAAAAAATTCAATCTTTTTTCAAATATCTTGTAATAATATTTTTATGAACTAGCAAATATTGATATTATAGTGAACTTTGAGGCTTTTTCTTAATCCCAAAAATTATAGGAGATCCTTCAAAATCGAAATTTTTTCTAAAACTATTTATAAGATATTTTTTGTAAGTGGGAGTAAAAATATTTGGATAATTTACAAAAAATAAAAAATAAGGAGGATTATTTTTTATTTGAGTTAAATAATATATTTTGAGTCTTTTTCCAAAAATCATTGGAGGGTGATATTTTTGAATACATTTTTCGATAAATTTATTAAGGTGAGAGGTTTGAATAGTCCTTTCCTTATTTTTTTTAATTTGATCAATAAGAGAATAAATTTTGTTTAAGTTGAGTTTTTTTATAGCTGAAATTATAAGCGCTGGAAAATATAGCTTGCTTTGATTGAGCATTTTCAAAAAATGCTCTTGGCGAACATCTTTTATTTTATCCCATTTGTTTACTATAATAATACAACCTTTAGAATGTTTTTCTATTACTTGCAAAATCTTTTTATCTTGAAAAGTCATTAAATCTTGAGCATCTAAAACTAAAAGACAGATATCTGCTCTTTCAATACTTTTCAAAGTTAAAGAATGAGAAAATTTTTCTATTAAATCTTTTTCTTTGCTTTTTTTTCTGATTCCTGCCGTATCAATAAACGTATAAGTTTTGCCTCGGATTTCAATATCGCAATCAATACTATCTCTAGTAGTGGAGATAGTATCGCTGACAACAGCTCTTTGTTCATTTAAAAGTGCATTTAACAGAGTAGATTTTCCGACATTAGTTCTACCAACAATAGCGATTTTTGTTTTGTTTTGCTCATCTATATCTGTAGATTCATCAAATGTAAAATCTTGAAATGCTAATTCTAAAAGCTCATTGATATTCAAATTTTGAGCAGCTGAAATATCTATAATTTCTGAAAGACCTAGCTTTTTAAACTCAAAAACTTTGTCTTTTAGTTTTTCATTATCTACTTTATTAACAGCGAGTACTACTCTTTTTTTTGTTTTCAAAAGATTTTTAGCAACTATGTGATCTAAAGTAGTAATACCAACTTTAGCATCGACTACCATTACTAAAACATCTGCCTCTTCTATTGCAATTTGAGTTTGAATACTGATCTCATCAATCAGAGAAAAATTTGAGTTTGCTTCTAGTCCAGCTGTATCAATTGCTGTAAAATAATTATTTGAAAAGATCGCTTTTCCATAGATCCTATCTCTAGTAACTCCCTCTCTTTCATGAACAATTGAAATCTTTTTTTTACAAATGGTATTAAAAAGATAGGATTTACCTACATTTGCTCTACCAACAATTGCTAATTTATATAGACCCATAATTTCCTCAAAATATGCGAATATATTAAATGATTTTCGATATAATTTCATTAAGATAAAAATATCTTATACTTTTTTATAATAAGTGATTTTTTGAATAAAAAATTTTTGAAATTGAACTATTCTTCTAATTTGGTTAAAATCTCTATTAAATCTTGGCGAGTTAAAGATTTTATTTGATCTACTTCATCGATTCCAATAGTCTCTTCGATAAGGTGTTTTTTTCTCTCAATAATCTCATGAATCCTCTCTTCAATCGTATTTTTAGTAACTAGTTTAAAAACTTGCACTCCTCTATTTTGACCTATTCTGTGAACCCTATCTGTTGCTTGATTCTCTTTTGCAGGATTCCACCAACGATCATAATGAATTACTACAGATCCTGCAGACAGATCAATTCCAACACCAGCAGCGAGCAAGGATGCTACAAAAACTAAACAATTAGGATCTTCTTTAAATTTTTTGATCTCATTAAATCTTTTTTTAGTAGCTCCTGTAATTAAAGCAAAACCAATAGACTTTTTCTTGAGATATTTTTTTATAATTTCGATCATATTTAAATACTGAGAAAAGACAACAACTTTTTGAGAGCTCTCTTGAGCTTCATTTAAAAGTTCTATAAAAAGATCGAATTTTTTAGAGCTATGCTCAAAATATTTATCGATATCTTTATAGATTAAAGAGGGATGATCACAGATTTGTTTTAGTTTAGATAAAAGAGCAAATATATGCACATATGAAACGGCTTTTGTCTCATCTTCAAGGTTTTTAATGATTGTCTTTCTCGACTCTGTAATAGCATCGTTATAGAGCTTTCTTTGCTCATCCGATAGATCTGCATATGCAATCTCTTCAATCTTTTCAGGAAGATCTAATAAAACATCTTTTTTTCGTCTTCTCAAAATAAAAGGCTTTATTAGTTTTTTTAAAAGTTTTTGCCTCTCTACATCACTTTCTTTTTCTATAGGATTTATAAATAGCTCTTTAAAAGCTGAAGCTGAAGGTAGATATGTTGGCAAAACTACATCAAAAATGGATTTGAGCTCCATTAGATAGTTTTCAATAGGAGTTCCTGTTAAGCCTAATCTCATATTAGCTTTAATACTCGATAAAGCTCTATGAGTTAAAGAGTTTATATTTTTAGCTATTTGAATTTCATCGAATATTGCTATTTCAAACTTTAATTTTTTTAATTTATCTTTTTCAGATCTGATGATTCCATATGAAGTTAATAAAAGATCATAATTTTTAGTGAATTTTTCTAATTTTCTATAAACGCCATGATAGACATACACTTTTAAAGAAGGCAAAAACTTTTTCAAAAGCTCTTCCCAATGATAGATTACAGATGTAGGACAGACTACTAAATATTTAAAATTATTCTCTTTTTGAAGGGCTGCAATCAAAGCCATAGATTGATGGGTTTTACCAAGTCCCATATCATCACATAAAAGCCCTGATAAATTATTTACATATAAAAACCAAAGCCATTTCACTCCAATCTCTTGATAGGGCCTGAGAGTTGCTCTTAAATTAGAAATATCTAAAAGTTTATCAGTTTCAAAAGTTTGCAACTCTTGAAGTAGTTTTTTAGTTTGCTCAGCCTCTTTAGTTCTACTTTTTGATATTTTTACATCTTCTAATAAAAAAAGACGTATAATATCTAAAGAAGTCAGTTCCAATAAATTATCATGTTTTTCATACTTTGGTTTTTTAATATTTTTCAGCCAATTAAATCTAGCATGTTTAAAAAATATTAATCCTGCATCGGAAAATATATATTTTTTATTCTCATTTATCGATCTATAGATATCTATTGCATTTACTCTTCCAAGCTCTGATTGATACAGCAAATGCACTTGAAAAACAGTTTTACTCTTTCTTTTTCTTTTAATAATTTTGAGTAGTTTTAAACTCAAAGATTTTGGTTTTTTAAGCCTTTTATCTAGATGTATTATATATGGTTTTAATCTTTGCAGCTCAAAAGTAATAAAAAAATCTACATTTAAAGCTTCTATAATTTTTTCTTTTTCATACATTTGAGGAAGTTTTAGAGATTTAGTGATTTCAAAAAAACCCTCATCCTTTAAATAGACAAACTGATCAAAAAATTGAAGCTGAGAAATATCATAGCCAGATTTTAATTTGATATCAGGCTTAATAACAATTTTTAAATCTTCATTTAAAAAAATATTCAAGCCTATTTTTTCTACAGCTATTTTATCTGTGAAAAAATTATCGATCTGTTCTAGCTCATCTATGTTTGATGATATAAACTTTGCAATATCCTCATTTTTAATAATAAGTCCTGGTCTAATAGGCAAATTTAATCTTTTCTCTTTTTTAGAGAAAAATCCAATACCTTTAATGTAAATCCACTCATCAAAATCTATAAAATTTTCAAACTCTTCAGCAAACTCTAATTTAGATGAAAAAATCAAATCCCCATCAAGTGCAAGGGTATATACAAGATGAGATTGCACAGAGCCAAAATGCGTTTGAAACCCTTCAAAACTATGTAGCCAGATTCGATGCTTTGTTATAAAATCTGACACATCTATCTTTTTAATGATGGTTTCTACATTTTCAAAATATAGATCTTCTAAAAAATAAAATCCTTTATCTTGAATATAAGCGCAGGTTTTAAAAAAACTTGAATATTTTTGTTCAAAATCATCTTTTTCAAAAAGATACATTTTTATATGAAGATTTTCCATCTCATCAAAAAACAAAAAATATTTCACAAATATTGGTTTTAAATAGATTTTTTCATCTACAAGTTTATCTTCGAAAATATTTTTATATTTTGATAAAAAATAAGAAATTTGATCATTTTCAATTACATCTTTTTTTATGAGTTCATTTGGTTTTTCAGGATAAAAACCTGCATCTTCAACATATATATAGCTACCAACTTTTATCCCTTTTTTATGCTCTTTTTCTTCTTCAAAAAACCCCTTAGTTTTTTCAATAACAAATTGTCTGTTTTCTCTATCATATAAAATTTTTTCAATTTGTTTTCCTTGATACTCATATAACTTGAGAGGCGCATTTATAGAATTTAGAGTTGGGATAATTTCAGCATAAGATGCTAAAGATATGTAAAATTTAGCAAAGATACTTTCAAAGCTCACTAAAATATAGCTATATAAAATCTCTTTTTTATCGATAAATTCAATCTTATATTTTTTTCCATTCTCTACTAATAGAAAAAACCATTTCGCTAAATCAGAAAAAAAAGACATTTCGTATTTTAGATCCTTAGATGCTCTACCCTCTTTTATCAAAGACATCTCATCTAAAGAGATCGCTGAAAATTTCAGTGCTGTTTTATCTTCTATTTTATCTTGGAGATAGTGCTCTAATCTATCGATTTCATCTCCCATAGCTTCGATATAAAAAAGCTCTTTTTTAGTATTAGATAGATAGTAATAAGAGCCTTTTTTTTTCTTTTTTAAAACATCTGTTTCAAAACCTACTTGAAAAGAAGTTATTTTAAAAAGTGCATTAAAAAAAGATCTTTTAAATCTTATATGAATAGGTTCATCTCTTTGAGTGATATAAAAATAGCTTGCAGCTAAATGCTTGCAAAAACCCTGAGATTCTTGCTCTTTGCAAGAGCAAAAAGCATCTAAAATATTTTTATCTTTATCGATTTGTAAAAAGGGCCAAAAACTAGTTTTTAAAACTTTATCATAGACTTCAACTTCATAGATATTATCTGAAAAGATAATATCTAAAACGCGCCCAGCTTCGATTAATTTTTTGCCATCTTCTTCATATTTTTTAAGCTGCTTTTCAAATTCCATCAAAGCAATTTTTTAAAATTTTTTGCATATACTAAACTAAATAACACTTTATATAAATTATATTCAAAAAAAGAGTTTCAAAAAATATTGAAAATATCATAGAGACTCTAATACTTGACCTTTATATGCAAAATTAGGCAAACCTGTCAATAGCATATGATCTTTTTCAAACTCAATTTGAATTTTTCCTCCAATAAATTGAAGAAAAACTTTTTGTAGAAAATTTTTTCGAAGATTTTTTTTTCGTAGAAAATATTTTCTTTGAATCTTTTTATCTTTCAAAAGGAAATAGCTATATGCTGTAGCTAGTGCACCTGTAGAACAGCAAAGAGTTTCATTTTCAACACCCTTTTCATAGACTCTAACTTTTATTTCTGTCTCGTTTATAATTTCACAAAAATTTACATTTATGCCTGGTAAAAACTGTTTAAAATTTCTAATTTTTTTTCCCAGTTTAAAAACATCGATATTTTCTATATTTTTTATAAAAATAACTCCATGTAAAACGCCTGAATTAATAAGCTGCAGATCAAAGCTATTACCATCTACATCTAAATGCATGTTTTCATTTATAACTTGAGGGTATTTTGATCGAAAAGACACCTGTTTCTTATCAAAAAAAGTCTCATATACACAAGCTTTTGTCTCTATCATTAAAGATCTTTGTTTTTTAATATGATCATTTATAAATTTTACTAAACATAAAAGTGCATTTCCGCACATATCAGCTAAATAACCATCACTATTAAAAATCTGCATTTTATAATCAGCTGTATTTGATAGATGCAAAAAAATTATCCCATCTGCTCCAATAGCGAACTCTTTTTTGCATAGCTTTTGAATTATTTCAGGCTTATCTAACAGATCATCAAACAAAAATTTTCGATTATCTAAGATAATAAAATCATTACCATTAGAGTTATATTTGAAAAAATCTAACATTTACTCTAAATCTTTTGCAGATGTAACTACTTTACTTATCAAACCAAACTCTTTAGCTTCTTGAGGGCTCATCCAATTATCTCTATCTATCGCCTTTTCTATAATCTTTGTATCTTTTCCTGTCTCTTCTGCATAAATTTTAACTATCATCTCTCTTGTTTTTAACATCTCTTTTGCTTGAATATCTAAATCTGTCGCTTGTCCTCTAATCACCCCTGATATCAAAGGTTGGTGGATCATTATTCTAGAGTTCTCTGTCGCAAATCGTTTACCTTTTTCAGCAGCTAAAGAAAGTAGCGATCCCATGGAAGCAGCGAGTCCTGTAACTAAAGTATATACCGGACATGAGAGCAGTTTGATATTATCCCAAATAGCAAATCCAGAATCTACAGCGCCACCAGGTGAGTTAATTATAAAAAGGATCGGTTTTTTATTATCTAATGATTCTAGATACCAAAGCTTTCTTATAACATCTTTTGCCGTATCTTGATCCACAGCATCCGATAGAAAAATCCTTCTGCGATTTAAGAGTGATTCTTCTATTTTATCATCTATTGTTTGAGTTTTTGGATCTTCAGCCATATTATTAACTCCCTTTTTATACTAAATCATACCCATATAAGAGTCTCATTTCAAGATATAAAATATTTTTATATTTTATTGCTTTTCATAAAATTTATTTTTAAATATTTAATTGAGAATAAAGCTGAAAATTACTTAATATATTTTTTATTTCATTTTGATTTTCTACTAAAATAGCTGTATCTACATCAGCTTTAGCTTTCGATGGTTTATTTGTTTTTGGATTTATAGCTGGTTTTGCATTTTTTAAAGTATCATAGATAACTTCAGCTATCTGTTTCATCTCACCCTCTTTCATACCTAAAGTAGTTAAAGCTGGAGTGCCAAGTCTAATACCTGATGTATACCAAGGACCATTTACATCTGCTAAAATAGAGTTTCTATTAACCGTAATATGAACATCTCTTAAAAGAGACTCTGCTTGCCTACCTGTTAACTTAAAGCTAGAATAAACATCCATCATAATTAAATGATTTTCAGTACCATCTGTTAAAATTTTTATTCCTTTTTTCATTAAAGCTTCAGCTAGTGCTTTTGCATTTTTTACGATTTGAGAAGAATAGTTTTGAAAGTCCAGAGTATTAGCCTCTTTAAATGCTATAGCTTTTGCTGCCATAACATGGGGCATAGGACCACCTAAAACTAATGGACAGCCTTTATCAATAGTCTCTTTAAACTCTTCTTTACATAGAATGAGTCCTCCTCTTGGACCTCGAAGGGTTTTATGAGTAGTAGAGGTTACAATATCAGCAAAAGGCACTGGATCAAACTCATTTGTAAAAACTTTTCCAGCAACAAGTCCTGCAAAATGAGCCATATCAACTACTAAAACAGCCCCAACAGAGTTTGCTATCTCTTTTAGAATTGCAAAGTTTAATTTTCTAGAATATGCGCTGTATCCTGCGAGCAGTATTAAGGGTTTTACCTCTTTTACTTGTTTTTCTAAAGCTTTGTAGTCTAATAGATGAGTTTTTGAATCCACATCATATGAGTAGGATCTCATAAATTTAGAAGAGATATTTAATCTATAACCATGAGTTAAATGCCCTCCAGAATTTAGAGACATTCCCATTATTTTTTGATTTACTAACAGTTGACGTACTTTTTCATATTCTTCATCTGTTAGCTCCATAGCTGTTTTTTTAGATAGTTTTTCAACTTCTTTATTTTGAACTTTTTGTACTAAAATGGACCAAAAAGCTACTATATTTGCATCAGCACCAGAATGAGGTTGTACATATACATGCTCAGCATTGAAGAGTTTTTTAGCCTCATCAATAGCGAGCTGTTCAATATTATCAACATTTTCACAACCAGCATAAAATCTATGATGGACATATCCTTCTGAATATTTATCTGTTAAAAGATTACCCATAGCAAGCTGCACTGCTAAAGATGTATAATTTTCAGATGCTATTAATTTTAAATTCGATCTTTGATCATCGAGTTCTTTTAAAATATCTTCTGCAATTTGTGGATAAACTTTTGCAATACTATCAATAGCTGCATAAAAAGCTATAGCCTCAGAATCTCTATTCTCTTCTTTTACTTTTTCAAAATATTTTTTTAGATTATCCATAAATCCATCCATTTTTAAATAAAATAGATATTATCAAATCCGCTTTATATTTGAAAACGCTAATAACAAATTATTTGCACATTATATGTCGAAAAATTGCGATGTTTTCGACATATTTTGAAAATATGTTTATTTGATAAACATATTAACTCATCTTTTAAACCCATTTTGCTGTTTTTTTTATCATTTTATGGCAAGAAAACCCTTGCCTTTAGGGAAAGGAAAATGTCAAAGATGAACAAACAGATTTTTTACTTTATATTTTGAGATTTCATTTTCACAAAATTTTAAAATTTGAGAGCTATTTTTATAAGAGATTCTATTTTTAGTTTTTCCATTAATAGAAGATAAAAATTTAGGATAGCTATTTTGATTTTTTAGATTATCATAAAATTTGAAAGGAAATCTAATAGTCCCTAAAGTAATAGAGTGAATTTTAGAGCTATCAATTTGAGAAAATATATTCTCAAAAAAGTTTTCATACTCTTTTTCAAAATTTTCAAAATATATTATTGGATCGAATCTAAGCCCTATCTGAAAATTCAGATCTTGAAGTTTTTTTATAGCTTTTAATCTATTTTCTAAAGATGGCGTTTGAAGTTCTATTTTTTGAACAACTATTTCAGGGTTTAAGCTAAAAGCAATAACTAAATTATCCAAAGGTTTTTTATCAACAAGAGATGAAATATTATTAGATTTTGTTCTGATTTCAAAAAGTGTATTTGAAAATTTTTGAAAAAATGGATAAAAATCATCTAGAAAAAAAGATAGATGATTAGTTGCTAGAGTATCTGTATCATATCCTGCAAAAAAGCAAAGCTTTTTATTAGAGGTTACTATTTTTTTCGCAATATCTTTTTGAAAATCTTCAAAATTTACAAACACTAAAAAATTAGCTGATCGATAAATACCTGATAAGAAACAGTACATACAAGAAAAAGGACAATTCAGAGTTAAAGAAAAATAGTAATTCTCCCCTCTTCCAATAGAATCATTGGTTTTTATTTTTTGAAAAAAATTTGTATGTTTTTTTGCTAAAATTAAAGATCTTTTCTCTTTTTGCAAATCAAAACTTTGATTTTTTCTATTAAATATCTGCTGATATGATTTGATCTCAATTACTCTTTTAGGCTTTATTCTAGCTATTATTTTTTGAGATCTTGAAAAATCTTGGATGTCATTTTCTAAATAAATTGTGTCTATCATATTTTATATTTTTAAAAGTTTTATAAACCTAATTTTGTTTTTTCATATAAACTTTTTAGATATGTTAAAAAAGCTTTTTTATTTTCAAATTTATTGAAATCTTCAATTTTTATCGAAAAATTTTCATCTAGATTTGAGAGTTTAAAATAGAGCTTTTTGAGATCATGTTTTTCATACTCAGAAAAATGAAATTTCTCAAATAAAAAAGCTGGCAATTCATTATTTATAGGCGCTATTTTTTTTGACAATTTTATTAGATCAAAACTAAGCTTTTGTAAAATATCTAAATTTTTATCTATTAATTTTTTTACTCTATCTTCTGTTAGCTCTTTAAAATTCGATAAAGCATTATCAGAGATAATTTTTAAGGTACATATTAAATCTATATAAGTAAATTTTGAAGCAGCTTTGAAAAAACCAAAAGCCTCCATATCATATACAAAATCTTTTTTGTAATTATCTTCAGATTTATCAACGGTTATGACAGATTTTGTTAAAATATCTGAATCTAGATTCAAATCTGGATTCAAATCTAGATTTAATAAAAGAGATGGAAATTGAGTTTTTTTAGTATTTGCATCTTCTATTTTATCAGCTAAAACAATAGTTCCTAACTCTAAATCCTTATGCCCCGCTATGCCAATATTGATATAAGCTTTTATTTGATCTTTAAAAAGCATAGATAGATAACTCGTTGCAATAGCCGAGTTGATCTTTCCAACTCCCGTAACTATTAAAGCAATCTCATCATTTACATAAATATTATATCTTTTGTCTTTGATAAGTTTTAATTTGAAAAAATCAATGATGGGCTGAGCTTCAACTTTTAAAGCGACTGATATTAATAACATTCGAAAATACCTTAAAAAACGTTAAAATAATAAAATATTAAGATTTTTTGATAAATAAAATACTTTTTTTTAAATTTTTATTTAATGTGTTTTTTTCTATATGTAATTTGAAAGTTTTAATTTATATTTTAGGGTTTAATAATTTGAAAAAAACCAAAATATAAATGTAAAATTTTGTTACTATTATTATATTAAATATTTCACTTGAATATATGAGATAAAAATATTAAAATATCTATCAAACTATTAAAAATCAGGAAGGTAATTAATGTTACAAGCACTTAAACGCATTTTAGAACTACAAGATTTAGACATTAAGATGCTAAGGCTTATGAGAGTAAAAAAAGAGAGATTATCAGAATTGGAACATATAGCAGCTTTAAGAAGAGATTTGACAAAACAAAAACAGGAAAAAGAGGTTGAAATTGGGGAGCTTGGAAAAACTATTACTTCTCAAGAAAATGCAATCTCTGAAATAAAAGAGAAATTAAAAAAATTAGAAGCTAAACAAAGCGCTATCAAAAAAGTAGAAGAGTTTAATGCTTTAACTCAAGAGATGTCTACATTAGAAAGACAAAGAGTAAATACAGAACGCCAAACATCTGATCTAATAGATAAGAAAAATGAAGAAGAAGAGATTTTAGAAAAAATAAAACAAAGTTTAATCTCATCAGAAGATAGCTCAAAAGCTTTAGAAGCAGAGATTTTAAACAATATTACTTTAATAAATGTTGAGGGCAACGAGCTTAAAGGAAAAAGAGATATACTCGCAAAAGATGCTGATATGGATGTTTTAAAAATCTATGAAAAATTACTTAGAAACAAAAAAGATAACGTTATTGTTCCAATGGAAAACAGAACTTGCTCTGGATGCCATATAGCTCTAACAGCTCAGCATGAAAATGCTGTTAGAAAAGGCGAGAGACTCATTTTTTGTGAACACTGCTCTAGAATACTATTTTGGCAAGAGAGTGAAGATTTAGAAGGAACAGCTATTGCAACAAAAAGAAGAAGAAGAAGAAAAACTTTAAAATCTTAAATTTTTAGGGAAAAGCATCTAGTCGCTACTGAAAAGTAGAGGAAAGTCCGGACTTCGTAAAAGACGATGCCAGAGAAACTCTGGGAGCTGCAAAGCTACGGAAAGTATAACAGAGACCAAAACTTCTAATTTTTAGAAGAGTGAAAAGATTAGAAAATCTTCGATTTTCTAATCACTTTAGAGTAATTTAAAGTGTTACAAACCCCATCGGAAGCAAGATATGTTTAAGTTAATAGCGCTCTTTTCGTTAACTTATGGTAAATCGCTTGAGAATTTTGTTAACAAAATTCCTAGATGAATGACTAGTAAAACAAAATCCGGCTTATAGCTTTTCCCTTACTTTCTTAAAAGTCTACAGTCACCCTAGCAGTTAGTCCATGCATTAAAAATAGACCATTACTCATATCAACAGGAAGCTCTGTAGTAAGGCTTTGAGATGTAATACTCGATGGTCTTAGTATTTCATGAACATTGAACCAACTATCTAATTCATAACCTGCAAAAAGCTCAAATCTAGTACATTGAAAAGATCGTTGATATGAAAATCCTACATAACCATCAACATTATATGCCCCACGATATTTAGAATATCTTATATCTTCAAAAGCAACGCCGCTCGTATCTGCTGTGATTTTTCCTATATTTTTATGTCTTCCAACAAGGGGTGCTGTAGATAATTTTCCTGTTAGATAAAAATCTTTTCCCCAAAACCAATCGATATCAAGACCTAATCTAAGTCCAACTCCTAAAAATCTCCATCGATTTAGTATCCTCTCAGTTTGAGAATTTAAATCTATGTAAGTAACATTCCAATTTTGTTTTATTCTACCACCAGTAAAACCTCCAAAAAGACGAAGTCTAAGATGTGGATTTGTAATAAAAACTCTAGAGACTAAAACATCCCCTAATTCATGATTGAGTTTTAAAGAACTTGCAGCTGAGCTCAGCTCAGCTCCTAAAATAGCATTGTGTGGGAACGTTCCAACTAAAGGTTCATTAACAGCTACAGTTCTATCTTCAGTGTCAGATCCTTTAATTCTCATCCGAGTAAATTGTCCATAGAGCTGCCAAAAGCTTTTAGCATTATACCAACCCAACGCTACTCTAAAACCTGGATCCCAATCATAATCTGCTATTTTATAGCTTCCAATTCCATATGTTGTTCCAGCTGGCACAGCCTCTGTAAATTGAAAAGCATACTCTAAAGCGCCCGCATCTGCTCTCCAGAATAGAAATTCAGCATTTCCAAATGCAACACACTTATCTTTTCTAAAAAGATCAGAATCATCGAAACATGTCTCTTTGTCGGCAGGGCAAGTATTACACTCCGTCTCAGGACAACCACACTCTTCTTGCTCAGGGTGATATGACCCTTTAGCAAAAACACTACCTGCAATAGCAAAAACAGTGATAAGGTTAATTAAAAGTAGCTTTTTCATCAAAATCTTCCATTTTTTTAAATATTCATCTAAATATTTTTATACTACTATTGACAAAAAAAAATAAAACATTTTTTGTGATTATGACTAAAATAGCTTCTTTTCATGACAAATCAATAGATTTTTTTGCAAAAACATCTAGCGCTTTCTCCAATAGCACTATTTTAAATAGGACTATTGTAAATAGGTCTATTGTAAATAGGTCTATTTCATATTTAAAAGCAGAAGTTCAAAAGGTAAAAAAGTTTGCAAAATTACTTTTTGCAAGCACTCTTTTTCAATTATCAATATTGATCTCCGCCTCTTTTGTGTTTGCTATAAGCTATTTAAAATATAGCTCATCATATTTTTTACTAAGCTCTATTATCTCAACTGTAGCCCTTCTGATTTTAGTAAAACAAAAATTTCCTAATTTTATATATGAGCTATCTACTACAGATTGTTATATTAGAGATAAATGTTTCAAAAAAAGATGGCCTTGGTTTAATCAAATCAATAAAAATATCTTTTTAGGAGCTGTTCCTTTAAAAAATTTAGATCATTTTACAATTTTTAAAGATAATAATATTAAAGCTGTTTTAAGCATTATTGAAGAGATAGACACTAAAAAAGAGACAATTTTTGTATCTCCAATAAATCTATCTTTTTGGAAACAAAATAGCATCGATCATTTGCACATCTCATGCAAAGATCTATATCCACCATCTTTAAAAGATTTAGATTTAGCCGCTGATTATATTCATAAAAAGATTCAAGAGAATAAAAAGATATATGTGCACTGCACTGCAGGTAGATCTAGAAGCGCAATGGCAATTATTTGCTATTTAATGAAATATAAAAATATGAGCTATGAAGATGCTTTTAAATATGTTAAATCAAAAAGAGATTTAGTTTTAGTAAATAGATCCCAAAGAGATCAATTAAAAAAATATTCTAAAACTTTATTAACCAACAGCTCTTAGTGTTTCTCTATGAGAGTCAAAAATTTGTCCAATTTTCATAACATGTACATGAGGATTCGGTTTTTCTGTAAGTCTTTGTTGAAGATCATTTTTAGGATCTTCAACTCGCTCTGGGCCCGTCCGATATGCTCCATGATGCATCGCAATAGTATCTTCGGGTTTTAAATAATCAACTGCTCTAAAAAAGCTCTCTACTCCCATATGAGTATCTTCTTCATGTTCAGGAGCAGCAGGTAGAAGAGCATAGCAAATTTCATGAAATTTTCGTTTAATATTATCAAATACCTTTTTTGAAAAAGCTGTATCGCCTGCATGATATAAATTCTGATCATTTGCACTTATTATCCACCCACACCATAGAGTTTCATTGCCTTTTAGTTTATTTGTCGGTTGTGACCAGTGATATGCAGGTGTGCATGTGAACTTAACCTCTTTTTCTTTTTTTGTAGAAACAACTTCATCAAACCAATTTAATTCCTGAACATTTTTAAACCCTAAATCTTTAATCATAGATGTTAGTTTTAAAGGCACTAAAACAGTAGGTTGATATTTTAAAAAGTATTGAAGTGTCTTTGGATCTAGATGATCAACATGATTATGAGTAATCAAAATAGTATCTATTTTAGGTAGGTTATCTAAATCGATTCCAGGCTTGGTATATCTTTTAAAACATGGAGATACAAAATTAGACCATACAGGATCTATTAAAATATTTTGATTCTCTACTTGAATTAAAAAGCTCGCATGACCAATCCATTGAATTTTAAAATCTTTACTTTTGTAAAATGGTTTTTGTTTTTCAACAAAAGAATCTAAATCTTCTAGATATGGGTTTTTAAATGTTCCAGGGAACAGATTTTTAATATTTAACCAAAAGACTCTCCAATAAGACTTTTTATATTTTTCATTATTATAAAAAAACTTCCCATCTTTATATGGTTGCAAAAGTGTAGAATCTGAATTTTTTCTAGTTTCATAATCCCAAGTCTTTTTCTTATCATATCCTAAATACTTTATTCTTAAAATTTTTGCTTTTTTTAAAAGAATTTTTTCTTCATTAGTCTTTGGCTTAAATTCTTTAACATTCTTACAAGATGTGCTTACAACTCTTTGTATGTGTTCAAAATGATTTGATGAAAAACAAGCTACTACCCAATTATATAATCTATCAGTAAAAGATCCCTTTTCAAGTTTTTCACCTTCTATTTTTAATTCCCAAAAATTATGATCAAAAAACTTTTCTAAATTGTTATAAGTTGTTTCTAATCCAGCCATAAAAATCCTATTTTTTTCGAGAAGTTTTAAAAATTTGAAGAAAAAAATCAACAAATTATTTTGGGATTAAAAAAAATGCGAATTGAGAAAAATAATGAGTGTCTGCTAGATTAAATCTTGATTAATACATGTGAATATACATATGAAAATTATTGCTTTTAATGGCTCTCCTAAAGGGAAAAAATCAAGCACTTCTATTATGGTTGAAAATTTTTTAAAGGGAGCTGAATCTAAAAAAGCTATAACTGAGCAATTTTTTTTAAAAGATAAAAAAATACATCATTGTATTGGATGTTTTCATTGTTGGTTTAAAACTCCTGGAAAATGCATCTTCAAAGACGATATGGATGAACTTATTGAAAAATTTATTTCCGCAGATATAGTAATTTTTGCAACTCCTTTATATGTTGACAATGTAACAGGGCTTATGAAAAATTTTATGGATAGACAGCTTCCTATGGCTGAGCCATATTTTGAAAAAGATGAAAAGAATAATACTCGCCATCCTTTAAGATCAAAAAAAATAGCTTCATTTGTAATTATCTCAAATTGCGGATTTCCAGAAGAGAATAATTTTGAAGTGCTATCTCATATTTTTCAAAGAGTCGCTAGAAATGGGCATACTAAAGTAATTGCTGAAATATATAAATCACAAGGACCTTTACTAAATACCCCGGATCCAAACTTAAAACCAATTATAAATGAGTATAAAAAAAATCTGCAAATAGCAGGAGCGGAGATTGTTGAAAATCAAACTTTAAGTGAAAATACTAAAAAAAGTCTTAAAAAACCTTTTTTAGATCCTGATTTATATACTCAATTAGTACATGAACATTTTGATAAAGAATTAAGAAAAAAAGAATAATAAAATTATTATCTCAAAAAATTTTAATTTAAAAAAAAAATACATTATCTATATATTTAATCAAAAGTCATAAATCTTATGAGGCAAACTAAATGAAAATTTTCAAATATCTGTTTATTTTTACAATTTTTTTAACAACAGCTCTAATAGCTGATCATAATAATGCATGTCCAGCTAAACCTGAGTGTGGATGTCCTCCTTGTGGATGTGCAGATCTAAAAACACCTACTATTTCTGCATATAACTTTCCCGCTAGAGTTGATGTTTGTGGATCATATGATTTTTTCGTAAAAGGCACCTACATTTATTGGCAACCTTATGAAGAGCAAATGCTTATAGGTTATTTTGAAGATGTTACTAATAACGATCGTGAATTTCTATATATGGATTTTCAACACAAGTCTGGATTCAAAGTTGGAGCTGGTTATAACTTTTCTTATGATGATTGGACCGCATATCTAGAATATACTCGCTTCCATGCTACCAACACAACTTCTATTTCTGCACTGCCACCTTGGTCTGATGAATTCAATTGGCATTGGGGAGCACCTGGAGCCGATTTTTTCCCATCTAGAGAAAGATTGAAAATAGATTTGGATATGCTAGATCTAGAATTTTCTCGTTGGGAATATAGAGGAAAATGTCTAATTTTTAATCCTTTTTTTGGATTAAAAGGAGGTTGGTTAGACCAATCATTTAGACAGCAAATAGATACTACAAATGGTCTTTCAACTGCACAATCTGATTCTAGGTTCATCGGTCTTAGAACAGGCTTATATTCTGATTGGAAGCTATGCTATGGCTTTAGCTTTTTTGGTAAAAATGCCCTAAGTTTAGTCTGTCAAAAAATGTATAATATAAAATCTAGCTTTCCAAATGGGTCCACACAAACCTACACAAGGGTTATGAGCACAAGCCAATATAATGTAACACCTATTGTTGAGCTGATTATAGGAGCAAAATGGCAGAGCTATTTCTATAAAAACAACTATCATTTTGATGTATCAGCTGGATATGAGCTTCAATATTTCTGGGATCAAAATTATATGTGGCAAAATTTAACGTCAGAAAATGATAATTCTGGAAGTTTGAACTTTCAAGGTTTAAATATAAGTGCTAATTTTGATTTCTAAAAAATAACCAAAAATATTTTTAGCCGAAATTTTTATTAAAATTTTTCGGCTTTTTTTTATTCTTCAAAATAACTCAAAATTTTAAATATAAAAAATTAAGCTCTAGGGTGGGTTTTATCGTAGACTTTTCTTTTAAGTTTTGTAGATACATGCGTATAAATAGTAGTAGTGCCTAGATTTTCATGACCTAGCAGCATTTGAATAGTCTTTAAATCCATACCATTTTCTAACCAATGCGTTGCTATAGTATGTCTAATAGTGTGGGGAGTAATATTGGTAGCAAGACCACTTAATTTTAGATATCTTTTAAAATTTCTATCAATAGATCTTGTTGTTATTCTATTTCCAAATCTATTCAAAAAAATAGCATTTTTATCTTTTTGTTTTTTATTTAGCTTTGTGTCTTGAAATCTACTTTCATGATTTAAATACTTTTGTATCCAAGCAAAAGCTGTTTTTGTAATTGGTAAAACTCTTTGTTTTTTTCCTTTTCCGTAGACATTTATTAAAAGAGAGGTTTCATCTAAATCTTTTCTATCCATGTTTACAAGCTCAGAGAGTCGAAGGCCTGAGCTATAAAATAGCTCCATTATCGCTCTATCGCGAAGGCCTAAATAGGTGTCTACATCACAAGTATTGAAAAGATTGTCTATTTGCTCAAAGGATATTGCATTTGGAAGCGGTTTTTCTTTTTTAGGACTCTCAATATCATCGAGAGGATTTACATCGATGAGTTTTTCTCTCATTAAATATTTAAAAAAGGATCTAAGAGATGATAGCCTTCTCATAATGGTTTTATTCTTCATTTTTCTATCATATAAATGAGCTAGATAATTTCGAATAATCCATTTATCAATATTTTTAAGAGAAAAACTTCCCTTATCAGATAGTAGAATTTTTTTAGATACTTTTTTCTTTTTTAAAATAGTTAGCTCAAAAAAATCTTTAAATGAATCTAAATCTATAGCGTAATTTCGAGTAGTATGAATAGAGACATTTTTTACCATTTCTAAATATTTTAGATATGTTCTAGCTTGATTTGAAAAATCCATTTATCTACTTGTTTTTCTTATTTCTATAGGTTACACTAAATTAGATTAAATAATTAATTTACAACAAAAAAATATAAATGATTACTTTAGATTCAATTACTAAAAAATTTGGGACAAGAGTTTTATTTGAAGATGTAACAATTAGTTTTAATGAAGGCGAAAGATATGCTCTAACAGGACCGAATGGCTCTGGTAAATCTACCCTTTTAAAAATTATTATGGGGCTAGAAGCTTCAACCTCTGGAAAATCTTATCGTCCAAAAAAAGTAGGCTTTTTAAAACAAAATATTGAAGCTTTTAAAGATTTTAAAGTAATTGATACTGTTATCTATGGAAACTCTAAACTATTTAAAGCTTTTCAAAAAAGAGATGAGCTCTATGAAAAAGAGATGACAGATGAAATTGGTATGAAGCTCGCTGAGATAGAAGAGACAATCTCAGAAGAAGATGGATATTCAGCAGAAGCAGAAGCCGCAGAACTTTTAAGCGGTATGGGTATTGCAAAAGAGTTTCATGATAAAAAAATGAATGAAATTCCACTAGACAGACAATTTAGATCTCTACTTTGTCAAGCTCTTTTTGGGAAACCTGAAGCTCTTTTATTAGATGAGCCAACTAACCATCTAGATTTAGAGTCTATTACTTGGCTAGAAGACTTTTTAATGAAATACACAGGGACTCTAGTTGTAATCTCTCACGATAGATACTTTTTAAATAGCGTTGCAACAGATATTGCTGATATCGATTATGATACTATCATTTTATATCCAGGTAACTATGATGATATGATTTTAACTAAAACAACACTTCGAGATAGAGCTGAAAAAGAGACCAAAAATAAAGAGAAAAAAATTGAGAAATTAAATGAATTTATCTCTAAATTTGGAGCAGGAACTAGAGCATCTCAGGTAAAATCTCGGAAGAAAGAGGTCGATAGACTTCAACCTCAAGAGCTAAAAAAATCAAATATTCAAAGACCATATATTAGATTTGTCCCTACTCAAATAATTCCAGGGAAATTAATTTTTAAAATTGAAAATATCTCAAAATCTTACGAATCAAATGAAGTTATTAAAGATTACTCATTTGATATCATGCGAGGAGATAAAATAGCTGTCATCGGAAATAATGGACTTGGAAAGACAACTCTTTTAAAAATGATTGCAAATGTTATAAAGCCAGATTCAGGAGAAGTTCAAATAGGACATAATGTATTCGTTGGATATTTCCCTCAAAACCACCAAGATATAATAGATAAAAACTCTACAATGAATTTGATAGATTGGTTAAAATCTAAAAAAGAAAATGCACTAGAGCAAGAAATTAGAGGAGTTTTAGGAAAATTACTTTTCTCTGGCGATGATGCATTTAAAGAGATAAAAGCTCTCTCTGGTGGAGAGACGGCAAGACTTATCTTAGCATATCTAATGCTACAAGAGCCTAATGCCTTAGTTTTAGATGAACCTAATAACCATCTAGATCTAGAAGCAGTATCAGCCCTCGCTTGGGGAATAGAAGAGTTTAAAGGAACTGCAATTTTTGCATCTCACGATAGAGATTTAATATCAAAAGTTGCTAATAAAATCATATCTTTTGAAGATGGCAAAATTATTTATTTTATTGGCACTTTAGATGAATATATCGCTAAAAAAAGCTATGTCTGATTTTTTGTTTACAAAAAAAAAGTTTTTAAAATTAGATCTTCAAAAAAGACATAAAAAAATAGCTCAGCTTTTAAGATTTATTTATGAAAAACTTTTACTAAAACAATATACTGAGCATCTTTTTAAACACTATTATCAGCTCTGTACTTGGCTCTCAATTGATTATATTAAAACTCAAGATCTAAAAGATATCGCAGATCAATATCACTATCATTTAAAAAAGGCTAAAATCAGTTTAAAAGAACATAATCTACTGCCAACTTTAACATCTATTGATGGTAATAACAAAGTTTTGCCATTTTTAGAAAATGCCATCTATTTAGATGGTCTTAGATCTGCTTTCAATGTTGGCAATATCATCAGAACTGCAGAAGCTCTGCGTATCGGCTCTATTCATTTCGATGAAAAAACCCCTTTTATCGATAATGAAAAGGTCCAAAAAACCTCCATGGGAGCCTATCAACTAACTAAATGCTTTCAAAATAGTGATTTAAAAAATCTACCAAGACCATTTATTGGAATAGATACCTCTAAAAGTTCAACCAGCATATATGATTTTATCTTCCCTAAAACATTTACTCTTATCTTAGGCAATGAAGAATATGGGATTTCCAATAATCTTTTAAAAGAGATCGATTATCTCATTGAAATCCCCATGCTCGGTTTTAAAAATTCTATAAATGTAGCATCAGCTTTTGCTATATGTTCTAATGAAATCAGAAGACAATTATTTTTAAGCAACTAATTATTAAATAATTACGTTTTATTTTTATAACTTATAAGTTATATTATTTAGAAATTTAATAACTTATAAGTTATAAAAATTGACAAAATTATAACCTATATGTTATAAATAAAATAAAAAACAGATTATGAAACAACTAAATTCTGAACAAAAATATATTGATAAAATCCTAAAAATTGGGATGAAGCTTCCAGAAGATGTAAAAAATGTCGAATCTAAAGTTCTAATTTCATTGCTTAGAAAAAGGTTAAGAATGACCCAAACTGTTTTGGCAAAGAAACTTGGAATCTCTCAAGCATATATGGCTAAAATTGAATCAGGAAAAATTACCCCATCTTTATCCATTCTTGCAAAAATATTTGAAATAATGAAATGTTCTTTTTCCATAATTTTAATTCCTGAAATAATGCCTGATGAACTTCTTAAAAAACAGGCTTTAAAAGCAGCAAAACAAAACCTAAAATATATTGCCGGAACCATGTCATTGGAAGATCAATTGCCTAAAGAACAAAATATGCAAGATCTATTAATTGAAGAACAAAATAGACTCTTAAAATCCAACACTTCAAAGATTTGGGAAATAAATAATGATTAAAATTATAGAAAAAGATGGGGCTACACCTCTACATGATATTAGTGATCTAAAATTGAACTGGATTAAAAATTTGGATCAACTAAATTTAGTAGAAGCTGAAAATATTTTAAAAGCATATTCAAAATATTTTTCAAAAAGAATTGATAAAAAAAATAAATGGTTTAATTCTTCTTTTTTTAAAAAAGTCCATAAAGATATGTTTAATAAAATTTGGAATTGGGCCGGTAAATTTAGAAAAACTAAAACAAATATAGGATCAAAACCATTTCAAATATCTATAGAAATTGAACAACTGTGTAAAGATGTTCATTATTGGGATTGTAATCAAATATATAACCTACTAGAAAAAAGCATAAGAATTCATCATCGCTTAGTAAAAATACATCCATTTGTAAATGGCAATGGAAGACATGCTCGTTTTATTGCAGATTTGTATATACATACTAACAATGGGAAATCACCTCATTGGCCAAATGATTTATCTAAAAATGGTAACGATAGAAAACGCTATATTCAATCATTGAAAGAAGCTGATTTAGGAAGCTATCATTCTTTATATGATTTTATCATTTCTTTAGGAGCTAAAAATAAAAAATAATCGAAAACTCTAAGAAAACTTAAATCTTTTAAAATCTTCAGCAACAAAACTATTTTCAAAAATAGCTCTAGCTTCTTTCTCAAAAAGAGTTAAATCGTTATATCTTGCAGAAAAATGAGTTAAAATAAGTTTTTTTGCATTTGCTTTTTTAGCAACTATAGCGGCTTCTTTTGCAGTCATATGCATGTACTTTGTAGCTAGATCTTTTTGTTCATCTAAGAAGGTAGATTCACAAATTAAAACTTTTGCATCTTTAGCAATATCTATGAGTTTATCGATATATCTAGTATCTAAAATAACTACAATTGAATCCCCTTTTTTAATAAAGCTTACATCTTCAAGTTTTATAATTTTATTGTCTATTTTGATTTCACCTTTTTCTTCTAAGAGCCTGACATTCGGACCAAATATATTGAATTTTTTCAATTTATCTTTATAAAACTTGATTCTATCTTTTTCTGTAACTCTATAAGCTATGGAATCAATTCCATGTTCAACGAAAAATGCTTCAATTGTAAATTTTTCATCTTGATCTACAAATCCATCAGTGGCGATTGGATGTTCAACTACATTAATTATTTCATGATAGACGCAACCATATCTTAAATAATCAAAGTTTTTTTGATGTGATTTTGGATAGTAGCAATCAATTGGATGAGTGACTTTATCAAGATTTAGTCTCATAAGCATTGATCCTAATCCTAAACAGTGATCACCATGAAAATGTGAGACAAATATTTTATTCACACATGTAGGAGCTATATTTGCATAAATAAACTGTCTTTGAGTGCCCTCTCCAGGATCAAATAAAAGACCTTTCTCATTCCAGCGAATTAGATAAGCTCCATGATTTCTATTTCTTGTTGGCTGTTGAGATGAAGAACCGAGTATAATTATATCTTTATCACTCACTTGGCCTCCAAGTGAAAAAAGGTATTTTAGCAAGTAACATTCCAGCTAGAGCACCAACTATATGTGCAGTATTAGCA
>JAAKFX010000001.1 GCA_011064865.1 Candidatus Anoxychlamydiales bacterium | reverse complement strand
CTTCTGCTTCTTCTAATTCTTTTGTCCATCTTGTATATTCAATTTGACCTCCAGCTTGATAAATACAAATATCCAAAAATATTCTTTTCTGTTTATAAAAAAAGTTATACATATCAGAAGAACTTTTTAGTAACCATTGTATCTTATCATTAACTATCAAAGTATCAATATCACTCTCTAATTCTTCAATTAACTCATCAACAGTCTCAAAAGTTTTTCCACCACCATCTTCAGCTTCTTTTATAGCTTCAACAGTCTCTTTGTTCGGAATATGAGATTCTTCTTCCATTTTTTCATGGACTTCATTAACCTCATCTACAACTTCTTTTGCTTTTCTAACTAAATTAATTACATCTCCCATTCCTAAAATTCTATCAGCCATTGAGTTCGGATTAAAGATCTGAAAATCTTCTATTTTCTCACCAGTAGCTTCAAATTTTAAAGGTTTATTAGTAACTTCTTTAATAGAAATTGCAGCTCCAGCTCTCGCATCGGAGTCTAACATTGTTAATATCGAGCCAGTGATGCTTACCTTTTTATCAAATTCTAAAGCAGTTTTTACAGCATCTTGACCAAAGGTAGCATTTGCAACATACAAAACTTCATCAGGATTAGTTATTTTCTTAATATCTGCAAGCTCATCCATCAAAACTTCATCGATATGCAGTCTTCCCGCTGTATCAATAATCAATACATCATATTTTTCATCTATAGCTTTTTTGTGTGCTAGCTTTGCTACATTTTTTACCTTTTTTTCATCTTGAGATGAAAAAACATCAACTTTAGCATCACTTGCTAATTTTTTTAGCTGTTCAATAGCAGCTGGTCTTTGTAGATCTAAAGCTGCTAAAAGTACCCTTTTATGCTTGTTTTTTAAAAAATGTGCTATCTTTACAGATGTTGTTGTCTTTCCAGATCCTTGAAGACCACAAAGCATTATAACAGCTGGTTTATTTGATAGATTAAGCTTCGCTTCATCTTTTCCCATTAAATCGATTAGCTCATCATGCACAATCTTGATAAATTGTTCTTTAGGAGATACAGATTTTATAACCTCTTGTCCAATAGCTTTTTCTTTAACTTTTTGTACAAAATGAGATACTACAGAATAGTTCACATCTGCCTCTAAAAGAGCAAATCTCACCTCTTTGATAGCCTCTTCGATATTGCTATCAGATATCTTTTTACCTTTAGCAAAACTAGAGAAAAGATTTTGAAATTTTTTACTTAATGTATCAAACATAATTATTTCCAAAAATTTGTAAATAGGATACCTGATAAATCATTCTATTTCAACAAAAAAGAACCGATCTTTTTTAGAAAAATCTTTAATTACCTGTTTTGAAACATATTTTTCAGATGAAAAAATGTTTATTATATCTTTTTTTTGGGTATATCCAATTTCAAAAAAAAGCTTAGCATTTTTATTAGCATATTGAAATATTTTTTTTTCAATTTTTTTATAAAACTCTAAACCACTATCTTTTGCAATTAAAGCTTTTTTTGGCTCAAATGTTTTTATATCTTCATCTAAATGCATAAATTCTTCTTCGGATACATATGGTGGATTTGAAACAATAAAATCAGCTTTTAAATTTTTAAAAGGGGTGAGTAGATCACCTAATTTAAAAAAAATATTAACAAGATTTTTTTTTGCATTTATTTTAGCAACATTTAAAGCTTTTTTTGAAATATCACTAACAAAAACTTTTAGTTTAGGAAACCTTTTTTTTAGAGCAATTCCAATACATCCAGAACCTGTGCAGATATCAAAAAGCACTCTATTATCTAAATTTTCTGTCTCTAACTTTTGAGCTATCAGATCTACTAAGATTTCAGTCTCTACCCTTGGAATTAAAACATGTTTATTTACTTCCAAACTGCATCCATAAAAATCGATCTTTTTTAAGATATATTCTAAAGGTTCTTTTTTAGATCTTTTAAAAATTAGCTTTTGAAATTTTTCAATATCTTTTTTTGAAACTTTGTTTTCATAATATAAATAAAGATCGTTTTTTTTTATTTTTAAGATATCGGAGAGCAAAACTTCAGCTGAATTTTTTGCATTTTGAATATTTTGTTTTTCTAAAAATAAGATAGCCGATTTTATAAGAGATAATATGCTATTTTGATCGAAAATTTTCATGAAATTTTAAAAATTTTAGGATTTTAATTTTTCCTGATAATAAAAAGATACAAGTGCATTTGTGATCTCATCGATATCACCTTCCATCACTTGATCTAAATTATAAACCGTTAAGTTGATTCTGTGATCAGTAATTCTATTTTGAGGATAGTTATACGTTCTTATTCTTTCAGATCTATCTCCTGTTCCAACTTGCTGAGATCTCTCCTTTGATCTTTTCTTCTCCTCTTCTATTCTTTTTTTCTCAGCTACTTTAGCTTTTAAAAATCTCATAGCTTTGTCTTTATTTTTATGTTGAGATCTCTCATCTTGACAAGAGACTACAATATTAGTTGGAAGGTGCGTGATTCTTACAGCTGAATCTGTAGTATTAACGTGCTGACCTCCAGCACCTGATGCCCTATAGGTATCAATTTTTAATTCTTTTTCATCTATATCTATAGCTTCATCACCCGATGGTTCTAAAAGAACAGCAACTGTTGCAGCTGATGTATGTAGTCTTCCAGATGCTTCGGTTGTAGGCACTCTTTGAACTCTATGAGTTCCTCCTTCATATTGCAAAAATCTAAAAACATTAGAGCCAGATAATGACATGATATACTCTTTATATCCACCTCTTTCAGCATCTGTTGTTGCGAGAGTTTCGAGTATCCAGCCTTTGATATTAGCATAATATTGGTACATTCGAACTAAATCACCTACGAATATAGCAGCTTCATCGCCTCCAGTTCCCGCTCTAATCTCCATTATAATATTTCTAGAATCTCTAGGATCCGGTGGAACTAAAATGAGCTCTATCCTCGCTTTTACAATATCTAGCTCATTTTGTAGATTTGTAATATCTTCATTTATAACTTCAATCAATTCAGGATCTTTCTCAGTAAGTAGAAGAGCTTTATTTTCGATTAATTGATCATTTGTTTTAGTGTAATAATTCCAAGCATCTTTTAGCTCAGATAGTCTTGAAAATTCTTGAGATAGCTCTTTATATTTTTTTTGATCAGAAAACACATCGCTAGAGCCTAAAAGAGTTTCAACTTCTTTTAGTCTATCTAAAAGTTTTTTTACCTTTTCATCCATAAAAAATTATTTCTTCTTCGCAGTTTTTGTCACTTTCTTTTTCTTTTTAGCAGCGTCTTTGTTCTCTTTTTCTTTTTCTTTCTCTTTTAGAGTTTGCTGTTTTTTCATAGCATATTTTTTAGAAAATCTATCAACTCTACCTTCTGTATCAATAAATTGTTTACTACCAGTAAAAAAAGGATGAGAAGCAGATGATATCGGCACTCTATACACAGGATAAGTTTTACCTTCAAACTCTTCTGTTTCTTTAGGTTGCAGCGTAGATCCACAAACAAATTTATGCCCATTTGAAGAATCCACAAATAAGATTTCTTGATATGGAGGGTGTATTTTTTCTTTCATTTTGAAAATCTCCGATTGATTTTTTATATAAATTAAACCTTAAAAGCCGATAAAAAACAAGAATTTTAAAAAAATAGCTCTAAAGCAAATAGTTGTTATAAAAAAATCTTATTAATAAGAGTTTTTATTCTTATTTTTGTACTCAATATCACTAAAAAATTCTTCTTGTTTAGCCAATTTAGTATCTAAGCTATACCATCTATCTTTTACTTGGAGTTTTTGCCAATATTGATCTATTGCAGATTTGATAGTTTGCGCATAAAACATCTCTTGTTTTAAACGAGCATAAGCCTCTTCAAAACATTTTTTTAAAACTGGTATATAATTCTTATTTACTGCATATGAATGAGTCTGCGTTGCTTTTACAACTTTTTTTATCATTTTATATTTTGTATTTTGCTCATGAAAAATACGAGCTCCTAAAAAAAACACATCCCAAACCTTGATATTTTCAAAAAAATATTTTAATAGATGATTCATAGAATTATAGCTTTGCAGAAAAATACAATCATCTTCCAAAATCAAAACATTTTTTAAATCTTTTTTTAAAGCTAAATCTAAAGCTTTAATGTGACTAAGAGCACACCCTCTATGCCCGTTTAAAGCATCAAAAGAAGCTGAAATTTTGATTATTTTATCTTTTTTGACATTGAACTTAGCTAGTTGATCTAAAAGACATTTTTCCCTGTCTTTTCGATGATCTAAGTTAATATACAATATTTTATCAAAATAATCTAAGCTCATATATATTTCTTTATATTTGATGTAGAAAAATATTTCAATATTGAGTTATTTTTAAAATAAATTAAAAAAGCTAAAAATATGCCACATTATAAATCTTATAGAATTGGACCTTCTAAAACCCCTATCATAGTTAAACTTCTACTAATATTAATATTGTCTATTAGTCTTTTCACAGCAATTGTAACACCTTTTCTAAAAGCAAATTATCTACAATATATTTTTGGTATATCTTTAGATGGAATTAAAAACGTATTTCTTTGGCAGTTTATAACATATAGTTTTCTGCAGCCAGGCTATGGTTTAGACATTAGTTTAATAGTCGTTTTATTATTTAACTTATATCTTATATGGATGAGCTCAACATCTATTATCGAAAAGACCTCTCAAATCCACTATCTTATTTTCTATCTACTGAGTACTATCTTTACTGCCTTTGTTATTTTATTGACAATGCTCATTGGATATAAAAATGTTATTTTTAGCTCATCTACAGTAGCTCTATATTCAACTTTAGTCGCATGGATGATGCTAATGCCAAAAGATACCAAGATCTTTTTATTTTTTGCTATTGCTATGAGACACTACTATTTAGTTTTAGGGCTTATTTGTATTAATCTACTATCTAATTTATCCAATATGGATCTCATCTCTTTTTTTGCATATTTATCTGTAACAATTTTTGCTTATTTTTATAGCGTGATTGTTTGGCAGAGACACTCTCCTTTTCATTTTTTAAATAGAATGGAAAGATCTCTTATATTTATATCTAGGACAATAATCGATAAATTCAGTAAAAAAGATAAAGATTAAAAAAGAATAAAATTGCTAATTGATATTTTTTCTTTAAACCTTACTTTGAATATTTCCCTAAAATAAGTTTTGTAAACTCTAAAAAATCACCTAGATGTTTTTCTATTATAGATTTTACAATAGCTAAATTTAAAGCTTTATAATCATGAACTGCTATATTTCTAAATCCAACCATTTTCTGAAGTTTTTCTGATAAATCCTTAGATATTATTTTCCCATCTTCTAAGATAACAAAAACTTCTCTAGTTTTTTGAAAAATACCTAGATTATTTAAACGTATTAAACGAGCAGCTAAATCAACAATAGCTTCACAAGCTCTTTGTAAATTTAAAATGATCGCATCTTGTTTTGTAAAGTTTGTCTCAAAATCTTTTTCACTACCAATATATTCTTCTCGTATTCTTTTGACACATCTTTCAACTATAGCAATTTTATTCAAAAGCACATCATCCATCAATAAACACCTTTTCTTTTTTTTATATCCTCAATGATATCTTTTCTTGTTTCATTTAAATCTAAATACATAGAATCTGTTTTATTTTCAAAAAAAGCCCATTTTGTATCATCTGAACAAAATACAATTTTACCCTCATTTATTATTTGAAAAGCAAAAACCGTTGATGCATCCAAAAGATCGATAAGATCAACTTCAATATGGACAACTTTTGCAATTTTTTGAGAAAGCTCCCATAGTTGTTCTTTATCTATTTTTTTTTCACATAAAATAGCTAAATCTAAATCACTTCTCTCGCTTTGAGTTTGAGTTGCATAACTTCCAAATACCGATATAACTGTAACTTCAGGTATTTCTTTTAGAATGATCTCTTTAGCCTTTTGAATTACATCCATTATGTAACCTTAATGTAAAATTTAATTTTAACATACCTAATCGTTTTGATAAAAGATTACTTTTTTAAATCGGTATTAGATAGTTTTTTTATTCAAAAACGTATTTTGTTTATCTTTTCTTTTTTTTTGAAAAAACCTTTTCATTAAATCGGCTGCAATATCTTCTAGAATACCTACTTTTATCTCAACTGAATGAATTGGGTGCTTTTTTTTAAAAATATCAATAAAAGAGCCATTAGCGCCGACTCTTAAATCTTTAGCAGCCCAAACAACTTTTTTTACTCTAGTGTTTATGATAGCACCTGCGCACATAATACAAGGCTCTAAAGTTGTATAAAGCGTAGTATTTTCTAATCTCCAATCATTGAAATAAGCACTACCTACTGTCAAACAAAGCATCTCTGCATGAGCTGTTGCATCTTTTAATTTCTCTACTTGATTGTGTCCTCTCGCAATAACTTTATTTTCATGCACTAGAACACATCCGATGGGCACCTCATCTATATCAAAAGCTTTTTTAGCTTCTTTTATAGCCTCTAACATAAAAAAATTATCTCTATCCATAACAATTAAAATTTAAGGTTTATTTTCAAAAAAAATATTAAAAAATAACAAAGTATTTATCTGATAATATAGCAGAATAAATCCTTTTTTTAAAACCTTTCAAATTATTTTTTCAAAAATTGGAAAGACTTGAAAAGTTAATCCCACTCAGCTACAATATAAGTAATTTAAAAAACAAAAATTTAGGAGACATCAAATGTCTTTAGATAAAGGTACTAAAGAAGAAATCACTAAAAAATTTCAATTACATGAAAAAGATACAGGATCTGCAGACGTTCAAATTGCGATTTTAACAGAGAGAATTGCTGAGCTAACAGACCATTTGAAATTAGCACCAAAAGATCATAGCTCTAGACTAGCGCTGTTGAAGCTAGTAGGGCAAAGAAGAAAACTATTGGATTACTTAAATTCTACTGATACAAAACGTTATCAAACTTTAATTTTAAAATTGAAGTTAAGAAAGTAATTATTTATTTTACGTCAGTAAAATTTTTACTGACGTAATTTTTTTATTAAAACAGAGAGAAAAGATTTGAAAAGGCTCGAGATTAGAAAAAAAACTTCAATTGTCAAATTGAAATTTTCTTTCTGATTTCCAATCTTTTTTTATCATATTTCTCATTTCAAAAAAGGAGACCATTTTATGGATCACAACAAGATATCGTTTACGATTGAAGGTAAAGAAATTATTTTAGAAACTGGCAAAATCGCTAGACAAGCAAATGGATGTGTACTACTCCATGTTGGAGAAACTACAATTTTATCATCAGCGTGTGCAGCAAAAAAACCATTAGAGGATGTAGATTTTCTGCCTCTTAGAGTTGACTATCAAGAAAAATTCTCTGCTATCGGAAAAACTCCAGGTGGATTTATTAAAAGGCAAGGAAAGCCAACAACTCGAGAAATTTTAGTAAGCAGACTTACAGATAGATCATTTCGTCCTTTATTTGAAAATGGCTATTATAAAGACACTCAAATTTTGTCATATGTTTATTCTTTTGACTCACTTCATCTACCTGATGTTTTAGCGATTTGTGCAACATCAGCAGCACTTGCTATTTCAGATATTCCTTTAAAAAAACCAGTTGGCGCTGTAAGAGTAGGTTTAATCAATAATGAATTTATTATAAATCCTACAGCTGAAGAGTTAAAAAACACTGAGCTTGATTTAGTTTTATCTGGAACAGATGATGCTATTTTAATGATCGAAGGATATGCAAACTTTTTAACAGAAGAGCAAATTTTAGATGCTATTGAATTTGGTCACAAATCGATCAAAACAATCTGTTTAGCAATAGCTAAGTGGGCTGATAAAATTGGAAAAGAGAAAAACAGAGAAGGTCTACATATTGTAGATCAAAAAATTATAGATGAAGTTGCAAATGTAGCTACAAGAGAAGTAACTGAAGCTTTAGCTGTAAAAGATAAAAGGCTAAGAGAAAAAACATTTGATGAAGTCTTTGAAAAAGTAAAAGAAACTTTCAAATTAGACACATTAGAGCCAACTTATCCAAAAAGAGATGTATCTATTGCCTTCAAAAAAATCAGCTCAGATATAATGAGAAAAAAGATCTTAGAAGAAAATAAAAGAATAGATGACAGAAAATTAGATGAAATCAGACCTATTGAAATTGAAATCGGTCTGCTTGGAAGAACACATGGTAGCTCACTTTTCACAAGAGGAGAGACTCAAGCACTAGCCGTTTGCACACTAGGTGGAGAAAATATGGCAGAGAGATATGAGGATCTTCATGGTGAAGGAGCTCATAGATTCTATCTACACTATTTTTTTCCTCCATTTTCAGTTGGAGAAGTTGGAAGAGTAGGATTTCCTGGAAGACGAGAAATTGGTCATGGAAAGCTCGCTGAAAGAGCTCTTATGAGCACCCTTCCAGATCAAAAAGATTTCCCATATATAATTAGGCTAGAAGCTAATATCACAGAATCTAATGGATCTTCTTCTATGGCATCTGTCTGTTCTGGATCTTTAGCTTTAATGGATGCAGGAGTGCCTATCAAAAGGCCAGTATCTGGTATTGCTATGGGACTTATAATGGAAGAAGAAAAATTTGTCATTCTATCTGATATTCTGGGAACTGAAGATGCTCTCGGTGATATGGATTTTAAAATCACCGGTGATGAAAATGGTATTACCGCTTTTCAAATGGATATCAAAGTTGAAGGAATAACTAAAGAGATAATGAAGCAAGCTCTAGCTCAAGCGAAACAAGGTAGAGTACATATTCTAGAAAAAATGCTTAAAACTTGTCCAAAATCAAAAGAAGAGCTATCTCTTCATGCTCCTAGAATAGCAAATATCCAAATCAAACCTAGCAAAATTGGAGAATTAATTGGCCCTGGCGGAAAACAGATCAGAGCAATTATAGAAGAGACCGGCGTTGAGATGGATATTTCTGATGAAGGGATCGTATCTATTGTATCTAGCAATCAAAAAGCGATGGATAGGGCAAAAGAGATTGTATTAGCAATTACAAGAGATGTAGAAATAGGCAAAACTTATCATGGTAAAATAACATCTATAAAACCATTTGGCTTATTTGTTCAAATCTACAATAAAGAAGGACTCTGCCACATATCAGAGCTATCACATACAAGAATTGATAATATCTATGATCTATTTAAAGAAGGCGATCCTTTAGAAGTAGTCGTTATAGATGTAAATGATAGAGGTCAAATTAGACTATCGCATAAAGCTCTTCTTGCTAAAAAAGAAACAGTTGAAAAATAGATTTTTTTTCAAAAACATTTATCAATAAAAAAGCCTGATTTTTCAATCAGGCTTTTTTTATAATTTTTTATTCTATTCAATCGATTGTTTTTTACTAAACTTTCGTCTTTCTTGTCTCTCCCAACACTCTTCTAAAGAACTAACTGTTAATGATAAATATTCTCCTTTTGAGATTCTATTTCGAACACTCATTAAAGCTTTTTCTAATAGATTCCCATGATTTTTATAAAGAGCTCTTTTGTCACTCGAAAGCATATATCGATAATCAATACCTGTCCTTCTTTCTTCTCCTTCTTCAATAAGCTGAGCATCTTCTGTATCTAAAAGTTTTTGTCTTAAAGTAGGGTCATTATTAAATTTACTAAAAACTATATCTTCCAAAATTTGATTTCTTGTCTCTAAGTCAGTGGTTTTTTTAACAGGCAAAGAGTTTCCTAAAAATTTGGCTACATATCCAATTCTATCTGTAATTGCTTTTTGTTTTAGTAGATCTTTTTGTAGAGGTGATAATTTATAATCATATTCATTTTCGCGATAAAGCGCTAATCTAGCAAAAGTATCTCTATGTCTTTTATCTTCACATATAGCCGCTTGAAAAGCTGCTTCTACATTGGGATAGGTTTTTCCTTCATAAGGAACATTACATGCATAGCATCTTCCCAAATAAGCTGTATCTGAATCATATTTAGAATCTTTAAAATGAATTACCATAATCTTCTCTTCTATTTTAGGTGGTTCTACTGGATAAAACCAGCTGTTGTATATATTTTGAATAGATTTAAATGCATTGACTAAACAACTCATAATTATTATTTCCTTGTTTATTAAGATTTATTTATTATTTATAAAAAATATTATAACATGAATCGTTATTTCCGATCAATCTATAAATTAACAGTTTATTCTTAATATAAACTATTGATTATAAATTACTTGCTAGCCGGAGGCTTTAAAAAAATTCTTATACCCCTGGAGATTTTGAAACATTTTCTATGTAATTAAATCTTAATAGAATATAAAATCTGCAAAAATTTTTAAACGTTGAGAAGGCTTTATGGCATCTATAGCAATAGGAACAGTTTATACAGGATTGAACGTTATAAATGTAGCTACTGATCTTCTAGAGCATACAACCGATAAATTTATTGATACGGTTAATAAAATTAAAGACTATTTACATTATTCGAGTTATTTCAATTCATTTTTAGCGCTGTGTTATGCAGTATCACTAAATCCATATGATTTAGGAAATGTCCTAGAGATTCTAACTACTGGTTTAACTAGTTTAGCTTTTGTTTCAGCTATTTTTTTAGGGATATCTTATCTCACAGTTAAAACTATAAATTATGCTACTAAATTTTTTGACAAAAAACCAGATAAAGATCTTGAAGAAATAACCAAAACTCTACCTGAAAAATTGAGAAAAAATATTCATATAGAATATAAAAAACCCAATTTTATTAAAAATGAACAAATAGCGCTGCTAGCTGGTATAATAACTAATGTATTTCTTTTGACATCTCCATTTTTTTCCTACTTATATCTTGTAAATATTGGTCTAATAACTATTAAACTGATTACTCTAAATACAGAAAAATGGGTTAAATTAAAATATAACTTAAATACATCTATACCAATTTATAAAGAGCATGGATTTGGAATAGCAACTTTTGTGAATCAATTATCGATAAACTATTTTATTAGATTGAAAAAAAGCTTTAGCTCTGTCAAAGAAAACTGCGCTGTTTGTTTGGAAGACACGAAATCAAAATATTATTTTTGTAAAGATCATGTATTTCATATTCCATGTATTTTAGGATCTGCAGTTGCAAAAATTAAAGATTTTTCTTTAGAAAATCTTAAAAACATTACAAAACATATTGAGTATTCATCTTCAGGATATGTAAAAGATCAATATTACGATATTGCTTTAAAAGAAGGTTCTACACCGACATGCCCGATGTGCCGAAAAAAATCTTTAAATGAGAAATTCAAAATAAACGTCAAAGATACATCTACTACTAGATGGCTTTCTTCAAATGTTAGCTTCAGCTAACCCTACTCATTATTTCGAGCGTTTTGAAATAATATTAATCTTATTCTTTTCCTTCTAAAATTCCAACTATCTCAAAATGGTTTCCAGCTTTAGCAAGATCTAATGCTGTTTCTCCTCCTGGATGTTTTAGAGTCTTATCCGCACCTTGTTTTATCAATTCCTTCACTATTAGAGGATGTTTCATCGAAGCTGCCCACATTAAAGCTGTCCATCCAGAACTATCTCTTTCATTTAATTTAGCACCATTTTTTATTAAAACTATTGCCGTTTCAGTAAAACCATGAGTTGTTGCTTCAAATAAAGGAGTCCATCTATTAATTTTATCATATTTCCCTTCCATGTCGGCTCCACATTCTATCAAAGCTTCAACTGCTTTAGCATTATTGAACTCAACCGCTCTCATTAAAGCCGTTCTGTTATACATTAAACCCCCTAAAATTGGATTCTCACTGTATTTATCTGTTTTATCAACTAGCGCTTTGCCTTTTTCTATCAAAATTTTAATTGCTTCAGAATTGTTATCTTCTGCAGCTTCCATTAAAGCTGTTATACCTTTATCGAAACGTGAGGTTTCAAATGCCTTGTCTACATCTGCACCATTTGCTATCACAATTTCCATTATCCGGGTATCGCCTTTTCTAGTAGCTAGTATTAAAGGCGTTTCACCTTCACCGTTTGGGGTGTTTACATCAGCTTTATTTACTGTCAAAATTTCAACTATCCGAGTATGGCCTTGTCTAGTAGCTAGTATTAAAGGCGTTTCACCTTCACCGTTTGGGGTGTTTACATCAGCTCCTTTTTTTATTAATTCTTCAACATCTTTAACTCTTCCTAATACAACAGATCTATGAAATTTCTTTTGAATTGTTGGATCAGTAAGATCAGATTTTTTAGATGTATCAACTCCAGAGGTTCCAGATTCTTTAGACTCATCTTGAGCACTTGAATTTACTTTCAATGCTTTAACAGAAGCTAAAATAGATAATGCTAAAGATGTAATACCAGATACTAATATAATTTTTGAAATGATAATTACTCCAACAGTAGTTGCTGCAGCTCCTGTTATTAAAAAAATAGCGCTAGCAACAGCCCAATAATTGATTTTTTTTGCTACTTTATCAGTAGAGCTATCATTTTGTGTAGAATCAGAGCTATTTGGTTTAAAAAATAAACTACATACCTTGGAAGCCATAAAATCCTCTTTTATTTTTTTTAATGCAATTATTCAAACAAATCTTTGTATAACATCCTACTAAAATAAAGAAATTCAAGAAATATATTGGTGAATCGATAATTATATTATTAGATTGAAAAGAAAAATTAGTAATATCAAAGAAAAATGTGGTGTTTTTTTTTAATGATAAGAAATCAAGATATTATTTTTCTAAAAGCATAGTTTTCAAATTTGCAGTTCTACCTTCATTATCTTTTGCATCTATATCTGCACCTTTTTTTATTAATTTTAAAACAATATCTTCATGGCCATTTCTTACTGCATACATTAAAGCAGTTACTCCCTCATTATCTTTTGCATTTACATTCGCTCCATTTGCTATCAAAATTTCCATTATCTGAGTATAACCATTTTGAGTAGCTATCATTAAAGGTTTTTGTCCATCTCTATCTTTTGGCTTGTTTACATCAGCTCCTTTTTTTATTAATTCTTTAACTCCTTCAATATTATTTAATAAAACTGCACTCTGAAAATGATTTTGGATTGTTTCAGGATCAGTAGGGTCATATTTTTTAGGTGTTGCTGTTTTTGATGCATCAACTTCTGAATCTTTAGGGGCTTTATCTTGAGCACTTGAATTTACTTTCGATGCTTTAACAGAAGCTAAAAGTGACAATGCCAAAAATGAAATACCAGATATCAATATAATTTTTGAAATGATAATTGCTCCAACAGTAGTAGCTGCAGCTCCTGCTATTAAAAAAATAGCGCTAGCAACAGCCCAATAATTGATTTTTTTTGCTACTTTATCAGTAGGGTTATCTCTTTGTGTAGAATCAGAGCTATTTGCTTTAAAAAATAAACTACATACTTTGGAAGCCATAAAATCCCCTTTTATTTTTTTTAATGCAATTATTATAGCAAATCTTCACATAAAATTATACTAGAACAAGACAATTCAAGAAATGTATTGACTATATGAAAAGTTTTTTTTGAAAAAATATACGTATAACATTTTAATTATATATTTATTTTTCTAAGGATTTAATCCGAGAATCCTTTTAAATTTTCCGGATATAAGATTCTTCCAAGTATTTTTTTCTTCTAAAATTTTGACAATATCTATAAAGCCTCGTTTTTTTGCAATTTCTATAGCTGTTTTGCCTTTTTTACTTTTTCCATTAGATATATGCGCCCTTCTTTGTTCACACTAACACAATATCTTTATGACCTTTCTTGCAGCATATATTAAAGCTGAACATTTTTCGAATCAAAGCCTTGATAATAGAAAAAATTTATTGAACTTTCAGTATTCGTAACATTTTCATAATTTTATTAGCATTGCTTTGAGAATTTGAAGGATCTAACATTATTTTTCTACATAATTTTACTATCCAAGATTCATAAAATCTAAGTTTTCCAAACATTTGAACAATTTCATTGTGCTCAAGTAATAAAGCAAACATTGCTAAGATTTTTTTTTGAGTTGAATCAAAACTAGTTTTTTGTAATAAAGCTTCAATTATTTTTTTGTTATCATTTAATATCGCCCAAAATATTGCGGGCAGGCCAAGTGTATCAAGTAGATCTACATAAGCTCCATTTCTAATTAAAGATATAGCTACATCTGTTTTATTATGTATTGTTGCCCATATTAAAGGTGTTCTACCTTTGATATCTTTTTTATTTATTTCAACTCGGTCTTTTATCAAACTTTCAACTTCAGCGAGATTGCCCTCTCTTACAGCTTTAATCAAATCTATCCATTTTCTATCAGGCTTTATTTCAGAAATTCTTTTTACTGAATCAGCAAATTGTGAATTTGTCTTTCTAACTTCTTCAAAAATGTCATGATAAATTGTATGAAAAGCTATTTGAGTTAACTCATTATCAATTTTTACTCCGTCTTCTAACAAAGCTTTAGAATCTTCGACATCATCAACCATCCCCACTATAGGAGTTTTTTTTAATTCTTCTGTTCTTTTAGCATTATCTGAAACCTTTTTTGATTTATTATTTGCACCTTCGGCTGTTTTTGATACCTTATTTGATTGTTGCAAGTTTTGTATATTATCTATACTTGAGTTTGTTTTAGAAAATTTATAAAAAGATAAAATTGATAAAGCAAATGATGAAATACCTAATGCTGAGATTAGCTTTGAAGAGACTAAAGTAGTTGCGATAAAAATATTAAAAACACCTAAAGTTCCTACAGTAGTAGCTGCTACTCCTAATATCAAAAAAACAGTACTTAAAACAGCCCATTTATTAATCTTTTTTGCTGATCTATCAATAGAATTATCATCTTTTGTAGAAGCAGAACTTTTGAAAGGTATAAAAATTAACCCAATTACTTTTGAAGCCATAAAATCACTTTTTTATTATTTAGATGCAATTATTGTAACAAATTTTATAATAAAATGATAATAAAAGATACCAATTCAAAAAAAACTTTAATAATATAACAAGAACTACTTAGAATATCAATATTAAATTTTAATTATTACATTTATTTTTTCTAAGATAAACTCAAAAGCAATTTATTTTTTTAAGCTTCTTGAGGAGTCGGCCCATCTTTTGGGGTTGGTCTCTCTTCAATAGGTGGTGGTGGTGGTGGTTTTTTTTGTAAATCATCTGCAATTTTCAATCTTTCGTCTTTTTTCTTCTCATCGAAAGTTCCTTTCATTATCTCTGCGACATCTTCAGCATTTAGAGTTTCAAATTTTATTAAAGATTTAGCCATAAGATCAACTTTATCTTTATTATCTTCTACAATTTTAACAGCTGCTTTATATGCAGACTCTAAAAGCTCTTTTACCTCTTTATCGATAAGTTTTGCTGTCTCATCGGAATATGATTTTTCTTGAGATCCTTGAAATCCTAAATATCTATTATTACCATTATTATCATCATAAGTTACTTTTCCTAAAGCATCGCTCATCCCCCATTCACAAACCATTGCTCTTGCAAGTTTAGTAGCTTGTGCTATATCTTGCTGGGCACCTGATGACATATCATCTAAAAATATCTCTTCAGACACTCTTCCTCCCATACAAATAGCTAATTGATCTAGAACTTCTCTCTTCCAGTAATTTAATCTATTTTTTTGAGGCATAAAGTGTGTAGCACCAAGAGAAAATCCTCGAGGAATAATTGTTACTTTCTCAACTGGATCCGCATGTTTTACAACAAGACCAACTATAGCATGACCAGATTCATGATATGCTGTAGTTTTTTTCTCATTTTCATCCATCTCTAAGCTTCTTCTCTCTTTTCCAAATCTTACTTTATCACAAGCTTCTATGGTTTCTTGAGAAGTCACAGCTTTTCTATTTTTTCTAGCAGCTGCAAGTGCTGCTTCATTTAATATATTTTCTAAATCAGCACCTGAAGATCCTGGTGTTGATTTAGCTATATCCATAAGATTTACGCTAGGATCTATTTTAATTTTTCTAGCATGAACTTTTAAAATCTCATATCTTCCTTTCACATCTGGAAGATCTAACATCACTCTTCTATCAAATCTACCAGGTCTTAAAAGAGCTTTATCTAATATGTCAGGTCTATTTGTCGCTGCCATTAAGATAACGCCTTCTTTGGTATCAAAACCATCCATCTCAACTAGCAGTTGATTTAAAGTCTGCTCTCTTTCATCGTGGCCACCACCTATTCCAGAGCCTCTATGTCTTCCAACAGCATCGATCTCATCCATAAATATGATACAAGGTGCATTTTTTTTAGCTTGTTCAAAAAGATCTCTAACTCTAGAGGCTCCCACTCCGACAAACATTTCAACAAAATCAGATCCTGAAATCGAGTAAAATGGACGATCGGCTTCTCCAGCTACAGCTTTAGCAACTAAAGTTTTTCCAGTACCAGGAGGCCCTACTAGTAAAACTCCTTTCGGAATTCTCGCACCTAAAGTTGTAAATTTTTGTGGATCTCTTAAAAATTCTACAATCTCTTCTAACTCTTCTTTAGCCTCCTCAGCACCAGCTACATCATTAAAAGTTATCTTATTAGTCTCTTTTGTGAGTAGTTTTGCTGGAGATTTTCCAAAATTCATAGCAGAAGATCCGGCTCCTTTCATCTGACGAGAAAATAGATAATATAGAAGCAGGACAACGATAACGATTGGTAAGAATGTAAATATATAGTTAAAGTAGTTAGTTGTTTGCTCTTGAGAGGTAAATTGTTTTTCTAAAACTAAATTTCTAGGCTGATCTGCAGCTTTTATAGCGAGACCTTTATTATTAGCAAAAGCTACCCATTCTTTTTTAGCAGATGAATACCAATGTGAAAATGTATCTGGATCTTGCTTTTCTAATGCTTTAGTTGAGATCTCTTGGTTATTAAAAAACCAAAAATCAGCTGCAACTTTTTGTCTAGCATTTGTCAAAAGCGAAGAGTTTTTATCTAGCTCACCTTGTAGTACATTAGAACGATCTAAAGTCTCTAAATATGCTCTAACTGATCTAAGTTGCAAAAGTCTTACGCCATCTTGATTTTGAGTAATTTCTTGAACCATCATATTTAATGAATTAATAGATGAGTTAAATATTGAAATTCTTTGAGATAGAGCTGCACTTGAGTCAATAGATGCTAAATCTTGAGATGTCTTTTTTAAACTTTGTTTTATAGACTCAGATCCAATTCCTATTTTAGCAGATCTATAAGTATCTACTAAGGCCGTTAAATCTTTATGCATCTTATTAGTATTATCTAAAGATGGGTTGTGTTTAACCCAAACAAATTGCTCTTTTAAAGTTTTTAAATTTGGAGAATCTTTTGAAGCTAAATCTGATATCACAATTGAGTTTTGTCTGTTTTCTGTATCATATGCGGTGCTAACAACACTAAAATTAGATTCCATAGCATCTATACCAGATATGAATAAAAACCACTGAGCAGATTTTACAACATTGCTTTTAAGAGTAGTTAGCTCTGATGATAGCTGCTCATCTTGAGCTGTTAAATCATGTTTTTGATTTAATAGAGTTAAATAATTAAATCTCTTTTGACCATCTTGAGTCTCTGTATCTCTAAACTTCGATGAAAATGTAACCAAATTATCATTTTGAGCAATCTTTTTATTATTCTCTGGTTTAACAAGGTCTAAATTCACTAAATGTTCTAATTGATGTGAAAATGATACTTTTCCTGCCTTCTCACTAGTAAGTGTTTGGACAGTTAAAATAATTAAAATCACAGCTACAACAAATAGTAAAAAGCCGCCTGGAAAACCTTTTCTTGGTTCTTTAGGATTTCTATTATCATTCATAAAAAACTCTTATAATTTATATTAATTTTCAACACCTTAGAAGATAAAATTAAATCATTTTTAAGCTATTTTGTAAAGGCATATAGCCTAAATAAAACTATACCTCTTCTTATTTCTGCTTTATAACAAACTTATTACATTTTTTGAAAGTTTATTTTAATTTAATTTCAATTTCGAGTATATTTTTATTATTTAATTGCATTTTCTTGCCAGATAGAAACTCATAAACCTTATTGTTTTGAGAATATATGACAGGACAAAAAGCTCTTAAAACAGCAGGAACTTTATAATTTTCGAAAAGCTTTTTTACTTTTTTATCTGGGCAAATATTAGATATATAATACTTATCTTCAGGAAGATATAGGCTTAATTTATCTGAAAAAAGATCTTTAAAAGAACTATTTGTTTTAGCTTTTTTTACTTTTGAAATTTTAATCTGCCAAGGCCCGAAATCAAATAGGTTTTGCTTAATTAAAGCTTTATTTTTAAGTAGTTTAAGCTCTTTATTTATAATAAACAAGTAGCCTCGATCGACAAAAATATTAGCATTTTTTATAAAAATTTTGAAATTTGCTTTTTTTTGAATCAAAGCTTTTATTATTTTTTCTAAAATATTTCGAGAAAAATCTATTTTTTGAAAAATTGCTATTTTTTTTAAAATAAATCGAAGCTCTAAAATTTGATCGATATCATTTAGGTCTATATATAGTCCGATTGAGTTGTGAGATATTTTTTGTAATATAGGAGATAGTTTAGTCTCTAAATACTCATTTAGCTCATTGCTATAGCTAGATAATACAGCTAAATTATCTTTGATCTGTTTATTAAAATTTTCTTGTAGATATGGAAAAATATCTTTTCTCATTTTAGCTCGTAGAAATTTAGTATCTGAATTTGTAGGATCCTCAAAATAGCTAATGTTATTTTGTTTTAAAAAAGATAAAATCTCATCCTTGTTAACATCTAAAAGAGGTCGAAAAATAGTTAAATCATCAAACGTGGACACTTTTTTCATAGAAGTTAACGAAAAAATATTTGCACCTTCTAGAAATCTTTTTAAAACAGTCTCTGCTAAATCATCTTTATGATGAGCAAATATTATAGCTTGAAATGAGTGTTTTTTATTCAAAACTTTAAAAAAGTTTAATCTTTGATCTCTTGCTTCATTTTCTAAATTTTTTTTACTAGTAAATTTTAGCTTTTTTAGATGAAATGCAATGTTTAGTTTTTTCATTCTATCTTTTATTAAAGATGCCTCAAATGCGCTATTTCTGCGCCAACTATGATCGATATGAGCTATGTGTAGATCGATCTTATACTCATTTTTAACCTTCAATAAAAGGTTAAGCAAACAAGAAGAATCCGATCCCCCTGAATAGGCCAAGAGGATTGGTTTAGAACTATCCAAATGTTCATCTAAAAAAATTTTAAACTTTTTAACCAGCATAAAAGTACTCAATAAAATTAAAATCTTATAAACTTAAAAAGATTATAACAGAAAATGAGAATTTTTGCTAGATGCCTATTTTGTGGAAATACCAACTTAAAGAGTACTTGAAAGTATTTTTTTTAAGTATTTTATCATTTATTTCAATTCTTCTAATTACAAGGCTCAAACAAATAGCTACTTTTGCTACGCTCGCTAGTGATTTTTTTAGTTTAATACTTTTTATTTTATATCAAATCCCTCACATTCTACCGATTGCGATCTCTATTTCATGTTTGATATCGATGATTATACTTTTTCAAAGAATGTCGATTATGCATGAGTTGACAGCTTTTAGAGCATCTGGAGTATCACTAAAAGTAGTTTTAGCACCTCTTTTTTTATTAGCTATAGCACTCTCTACTCTCAATTTTTACATATCATCGGAGCTCACTCCGAGATGTCGTCATAAATCAAAAGAGCTTTTTTATAAAAATACCTCTATGAATCCCTTAGTTTTATTGCAACGAAGACAAAAAATGTCTAATATAAAAGATTCATATGTTGAAATCTCAACTCAAAACAAAGATCTTGTAGCTAAAGATATTTTATTGATAACTCCAAATAAATCTAATGAAAGACTCTGCATGCTGACAGCAAAAAAATTAAATCTCGATAATGATAATTTAATAGGGAAAAATGTCAGCTTAATCTCTTATATAAATTCTAATAAAGAAAAAAACTTTGATAATTTAATGATTGAAAATCAACTCTCAATGACAACTAAAGCAGATGCTATTACACAATTTATTAAAGCAAAACAGTGGGATATGAACATCTCTTCAATGCCACTCAAAATGCTTCTTCTGCAAGCAAAACAAAAAAAATCAAAAAGTAGATTTGAAAGAGCTGATATTGAAATAGCTAGAAGGTGTTGTTTTGCTATCGCCACGCTTAGTTTTACATTTATAGGAGCGAGTTTTGGGATATCTATAAGTCGATCAAATTCCAAAAAAAATATTTTAGGAATCTTCTTTCTTTCCTTGCTTGTTTTACTTAGTTTCACACTTGGAAAAGCTTTAAAGCGCTATGCTTTTTTCTCCATTGTAGCATACATATTGCCTCAAATCATCGTTATTATATTATCTAGCTACAAGCTTAAAAAAACATCAAAAGGAATTGAATGATATTTTCGAAAATCTGGGAAAAAAAACTCTTTTTCAATACTTTAAAATTATCTGCATTGTTTTTAGCTGCAATTTTTTTCATTGTTATCGTGATTGACTTCTCAATTCATGGAGCCAAAATTTTTCAACACTCAAAAACATCTATCGAGCTTATTTTCAAATACTATTTCAATCTTTTTTTTATTCAGCTGAATTTATTTTTAGCCCTAACTTTTATGCTAGCTATCATCAAAATTTTATCTGATATGAATATCCATAGCGAGCTTACAGCTCTTAGAATGGCTGCAATCTCTGCTAAACTTCTAGCAAGGCCTTTTTTGATTGTAGCTATTATCTTTTCAATAATATCATTTTTAAATTTTGAATTTTTCTATCCTAAAGCGCTAAATTTTAAAGATAATTTCAAAGAACAATTTTTCAAAAAAACAAAAGACCAAAAAAAAATAGAACCAAATGTTATCTATTTAGAAGACTCAACAAAACTTATCTATCAAAGATATGATTTAACAAATAATAAACTTTTTGATGTCTATTTTATTAAATCACCATCTGATATTTGGCATGCAAAATATCTCTATTTAAAAGACACTCAAGCAATTGGAAAATATGTAGATCATCTAGCTAGAAAAGATAATATTTTTGAAAAAGAAAAATCTTATAAAACCTATCAATTTAAAGATATTAAATTAGATGAAAATACCACTATGTTTATGCCACTTGAAAATAGATCTATTTCAAACCTATATAAACAAACTATCGCTAAAAATATCTGTAAAAAAGAAAAAAATGAACTTTTATCATATCTAAATTATAAGCTTGCTATGCCGCTTTTTCCTCTCTTAATAGTAATAGCAATCTTTCCTCCTCTCATCACATTTAAAAAAAATATCTCCATTTTTTTTATTTGCACTCTAGCAATTTTCGGTTTTGTAATCTTTCATACTATAATGGATTCAGTTTTAATATTAGCAGAGAGTGCAGCTACTGCCCCTCATATAATTATGTGGCTTCCAATTTTATTACTTGCTATATTCTTTGGGAGAAAATTCCAAAAAATATAGGTAAAAGATGTTCAATATTATTTTTTCAAAAATCTCTTTTTTTAAAAGTATCTTATTTTTATCTTTTCTTCTAAATTTTTGCTATGCTTATGAAGATTCATATATTCTGCATAATACTGTGATAGAAGATCCATACATTTGGCTAGAAGAGATGGACTCTGATGAAACTAAAAATTGGATAAAAGAGCAAAATGAAAAAACAGATCAGTATTTTGAAAAACTTACCTTTAAAAATGCTATAAAACAAAAAATATTAGATAACTCAAACTATGAAAGATATTATTTAGGAGCTAAAACCAAACATGGCTATATTTTTGCTATGAGAGATCAAAATGAAGATAAGCCATGTTTATGTATTGAGGATAGATCTAAAAACATAAAAAAACTAATAGATCCAAACAGTTTTGAAAATAAAAATTTATCTATTGTGGGATTGCAAATTAGTCCAGATGAAAATATTTTAACATATGGACTTACTGATTCAGGATCAGATTCAACTACTTGGAAAGTTTTAGATTTGATCTCAAATGAGCATCTTTTAGATGAGCTCTTCGACATCAAGTATCAATCTCCTAAATGGAGTTTTGATAGCACTTCTCTTTACTACGTAAAATCTTTTACAGATAGTTCCAATGAAAAATCTAGATTTGGAATATTTTATCATCAAATAGATGCCGACACAAAAAACGATAGGCTAATTTATGATACAAAAGAAGATCAAACTCTGCTTTGTAATATATATCCTACATCAGATGGAGAGTATTTGCTTTTTACAACAAAAATAAATGGTGAGAATACAAATTATATTTTAGATATAAATTCAGAAGAAATTATTTTTTCAAATAACGGAAAATATTCTCTTATTGGAGAGGCTCAAGATAAGCTATATTTTCAAACAAATGTAGATGCTCCAAATTATAAACTAGTTGCAGTAGATTTAAAAAGTCCTAATATCGAGAGTCTTTTTGAAGAAATTATTCCAGAAAATGATCTTATGTTTGTAGATGCTTGTTTGACAAAAGATTATATTGTTTGCTCTTATTTTGAAAATTGCTCATCAGCTTTAAAAATTTTTGATTATTCAGGTAATTTTATAAAGGATATAGAGCTTCCAACTAAAGGAAGTATCGTATTATCTCATGATGCAATTTCAACAATTGATGAAGAAAATACAAATGAAGTTATTTTCGCCTATACAGACTTTACAACGCCTTTAGCTATTTTTTCATATGATATTTCATCATCTAAGCTAAATACTTTATTTAAGCCCTCTTTAAATACAGAAAACGCAAAATCTCGTTTTACAACTAAACAGGTATTTTTTGAGAGCAAAGACAAAACTTTAATTCCAATGTTCATCACCTATAAAGATGATATCAAACTTGATGGAAATAAAGAGACTTTAATGACTGGATATGGCGGATTTAATATACCTTTAACACCTTGTTTCTCCTCTCTTTATTACTCATTTTTAGAACTAGGCGGCATCTTTGTATTAGTAAATTTACGAGGAGGATCTGAATATGGAGATAATTGGCATGATATGGGCAAGCTAGAAAACAAACAAAATGTTTTTGATGATTTTATTGCAGCTGCTGAATATCTAATTGATAACAGTTATACCAATCCAAAAAAACTCGCAATTACAGGAAGAAGCAATGGCGGTCTACTCGTTGGTGCTACTATGCTTCAAAGACCCGATTTATTCAAAGCTGTAGTAGGAGGAGTTGGAGTCTATGATATGTTGAAATTTCATAAATTTACAATTGGCTGGTACTGGAAGTATAACTATGGCAATCCTGACGATATAAATGATTTTGAATATATATATAAATATTCACCTTATCACAACATAAATATAGAAGAAAAGTATCCATCAATACTTTTAACAACAGCTGATCATGATGATCGTGTAGTGCCTCTACACACTTATAAGTTTGGCGCTAAACTACTAGATACTAAAAGTGAAAATCCAATTTTAATCAAAATCCACGAAAACTCTGGACATGGAAATGCCTCATTAAAAATAGCAAACGATGAAAACAGCGCTATTTTATCTTTTTTAGTTGAAGAGCTTAAAATGGATATTGATATAGACAATTAACTTTCATTTTCTTTAGCTATAACTTTAGGAAATAAAATATAATTTTCTTTATGTATATGTCTGTGTAGATCCTCTTCAAATGCTTTTAGCTTATCATGTAATATTTGCAAAGTTTTACATTTAGCAAAATCATCTGCATCAATAATTGCATTTATCTTTTCTAATAGTTTTCCTGCATTTTCATGCTCTAAAAACATTTGATCTATTGGATTTTTAATTGTAGCCAATGGATTTTTAGTTTTATCAGCGCACGCAAAATTTTGCACTTTTCCATATTTTTCTAACTCTTCTACGGCTGGAAAAAGAATTTGTTCTTCTTTCTCTAAATGCATTGAGATATCTTCAACTAATGTTTTAAAAAGATCTTTTAATTTCACTAAATTATCAGTTTTATGAACACCTACAACTTTTTCAACCAAAGCTAATATTTCAGGAATCTCTTTTTTTACAAAAACATGATGTGTACTTTTTATATGTTCAACTAGATCTAACAAAGATAGTCTATCTACATCTACTAGCACTTCTTCTTTTTTTAATGAATTTATCTCTTCAATAATTTGTTTCGCATCTAAAGCTTTTTCTTTGCATGCATCTTCTAATGTATTTTTGCCACCGCAGCAATAATCTAATCTATATTTTTCTAGAACTTTGTAGCTATTTAAATTCAAACTTACAATTTCTTGCAGCTCCATTTTTTCATTTATTTTATCCATAAAAAACCTCATGTTTTAAAGTAAGACATTTTAATTTGTCAATTTTAAATAGTCAATTTTTTATAAAATATAAAATAAATATGTATATGAGAGAGCTAAATTTTTTAAATATTTAGAAACTTTTTCTTTTTGCTCTGATATTTTTTCTAATCTCAGCATCTAAATATCTTCTTTTCTCTTCTAAAGATACTGGTATTACTTGAGGAACTTCATGGTTTGATTCATCAGCTTGAAATATAAAATAAGCAGATAGAATCTTTTTTTGATCTAGAGTTCTAAAATCTTCAGCTATAACCTTTACACCGACTTCTATAAAATCTTCCCAGACATGATTGACTTGAGCTTTACAAATAAGCATATCTGATCTTTTAATTGGAGAAAAATACCTAATAAAATCAATCCCAACAGTTTCGCATCTTATCTCAGAGTGTTTTGTTGCTACTTTTCTAGCAACATCATTTACTAGATTTAAGATTCTGCCACCAAAAATCACCTCATCTAGAGACATATTGACATCAAAAATCTCAATTTTATGGTTATCAACTGCGGTCTCAGAGGTAGGCTTGCCCTTTCTGTCTTTATGGATTATAAACAAAATAATTTTCCTCCATTAATTTTATTAATATGAATAAACATGGATTTGGGTCAATAAAAAACTTAAAAAATAAAAAAAAAGGCCTTTGGGAAGAAATCCCAAAGACCTTTAGATAAACAAGGAGGAAGAAAAAATCTTTATCGTTTAGAAAACTGAAAACTCTTTCTAGCACCAGCTAGACCGTATTTTTTACGCTCTTTTTTACGAGGATCTCTAGTAAGATATCCTAGTTCTTTTAAAGTGCCTCTAAAATCTTCGTTTTCTAGTACTAAAGCTCTAGCAATTCCAAGTCTAGTCGCTATTACTTGAGCTTCAATTCCACCACCTTTAGCTCTAATAATAAGATCATACTTACCATTGAGCTCAAATTTTACAAGTGGTGATAATATAACTTCTCTTTGAAAGGATAGAGGGAAATATTCTTCGAATTTCTTTCCATTTATATCGATATTTCCTTTTCCTTTTCTAATTCTTACAGCTGATACAGCTCTTTTACGTCTGCCAATTCCAATAAATTCAGATATTTTTTGTTTCTTTGCCATTTGTCCTCTATATGTTTACAGCTATTGGTTTTTGTGCTTTCATATTATGCTCAGCACCTTTAAAAACATGAAGTTTTTTAAGTTGAGCGCGAGCAAGTCTTGTCTTTACAGGTAACATTCCCTTCACAGCATGCTTAATGATATGTTTTGGATTTTTCTTAAGCATTATTCTATAAGGAGTTTCTCTAAGGCCGCCTAACCATCCAGTATGTCTTCTATAGACTTTTCTAGCCTCTTTAGATCCTGTTACTTTGATTTTCTCAGCATTTATAACAATAACTGCATCTCCAGTATCAACGTTTGGAGTGTAACTTGGTTTATGTTTACCTCTTAAAATCTTAGCAATCTCAGATGCAAATCTTCCTAGAGTTTTGCCTGTAGCATCGAATAGATAACACTGTCTATTTCTTCTAGCTTCTTCTTTTTTGATAAATATCGTTTTATTCATATTTTTAGTTTACACAAAGGTTTACATAACATTGAACATCAGAATATCTTTATCCACCATTTTTTGCCAAGCTTTTTTTTCTCAAAAAGTAATATTTTTTTTAACAAATATATCCTTGTCAAAAGCAGTTCATTGATTTAAACTTTTTTTCTAAAAGAAATCAAATTAAATTTATCTATGAAAGACTTAAATACTTTTTATATACGTACCTATGGCTGTCAGATGAATGAGCTCGACTCTGAGATATTGATAACGCAGCTAAAAGCTAGAAACTTGGCTCAAGTAGAGACAGAAACTGAGGCTGATATCATTTTACTAAATACCTGTTCTATAAGAGATCTCGCTGAAAAAAAGGTACTAGGCAAGCTCTATGAGTATAAAAAGGATAAAAAAGATAAAATTATTGGTATATGTGGCTGTATGGCAATGAGCCAAAAAGAAACTCTTTTAAAAAAATTCCCTCACCTAGATTTTTTAATAGGAACAAATAATCTTTTAGATATAACTAAAGTTTTAGATGATTTTTTATCAAAAAACACCCAGATGAAAAAGCTAGATATTGACTATGAAAAAGAGTTAGAAAATTTCTACGCTACAAGAGATAATAAAATAAAAGCCTCAATAGCGATAATTAGAGGCTGCAATAACCATTGCTCATATTGCATAGTACCTCAAACTAGAGGCAAAGAGGTTTCTAGAGACTCCAAAAGTATTATCAATGAAGCTAAATACCTAGCAAACCTTGGTTATAAAGAGATTACTCTTTTAGGACAGAATGTGAACTCTTATGGCCTAGATAAGCCTGATCAAAATTATCTATTTCCAGATCTTTTATACGACCTAAATAAAATAGATAATATAGATAGAATCAGATTTATGACCTCTCATCCTAAAGATATAACTAAAGATTTAATGTATGCTATAAGAGATTTAGATAAGCTTTGTGAATTCGTTCATTTTCCAGTGCAGTCTGGTAGTAATAAAGTTTTAAAAGAGATGAGAAGAAGCTACAGCGCTGAAGAATATTTAGAAAAAGTAAATCTTTTAAAAAGCATAACTCCAAATGCCACAATTGGAACCGATATAATTGTTGGCTTTCCAAATGAAACAGATGAAGATTTTGAAAAAACCTATAAATTATTTGAATTAATTGAATATGACACAGCATTCATATTTGCATATAGCCCAAGACAAAAAACCTATGCAGCTAGAAAATTTGAAGATAATATCTCAAATGAAATCAAACAAAAAAGACTGCAAAAACTTTTAAAACTTTTTCACTCAATTCTAGAGAAAAAGTACAAAGCCCTTATAGGCTCTAAAAAAGAAGTTTTAGTAGAGAGCCTTAATAAAGATGGAATCTATTTAAAAGGCCGAACTAGAGAGTTTGAAAAGGTTATTTTTAAAGGAGATAAATCCCTTATTGGAAAACTCCAAATAGTCGAAATCACAGGTTTTAGCTATCAAACCCTTAAAGGCAAAGTGATCTAAAACAGCTTCTTTTACTCACCTTCACCCTAAACACCTTATTATAAACACCATATCACACCTAAACCCCTCTATAAAAACATTGAAAAATATCTATATAGAATGGTATAATTATCTATTACTATTATTAATAGATAAAACATTATAATAACAATGAATCAAAGTATTTTAAATAAAGCCCTCAAAATAAATAGCTCTGGTTTTACGCCTAAGCCTCTTCGCATAGATACTAAAAATATTAGTTTTTATAATTTCTACGATATTGAGCTTAAAAACACGATATCCAGCTTAAAATCTACTAAGGCTCATTTAAAAAATCTTTTTTTTGAATATTTCCCATATGAAACATCTAAATCTTACAAAGATTATTTATATGGAAATATGCCTATATTTTCAGAAAATCTAAATATGCCAAATGAGCTTATAGCGCTATCCAATCAAGCTTTATTAAAAGAGATCAATCCTTTTATAGAATATCTTAAAAGTCTTAGGTTTTACGGTTCTTTAAAACAAAGAAAAGATAAATCTGTATATTTAACAATTGATGATTATTTTATTAATTTAATCTCATCTGAGATGTTTTCTCAAATCGAAAAATTTTCAGATTTTAATCTCAGTGTTATTTCTAAAGATGAGCATGAAGTACATGAAGTTTTTCCAATTCAAGAAATAGATGAAAAGTTTCAGTTCAGAATAAAAGATCTATATTCAGTAAATGTTGAGACAGAAAATAGTTATCAAAGAGTTTGGTTTTTAGAAATTGAATCTAAAGACTTAGAAGAATTTAGATATAAATATCATCTATTTCCAAAAATTAACGCTCATAATTTTTGTCTACAGTTAGGATTTATTCAATCATTTAAACTTAGAAAATCTTATCCTCTTTTAAAAATAAATATCACATTTTTTGCAGCTTAAAACTTGCATATAAATACTAATATTTACTAAGGTTCTTTTCCTTAAAACCAAGAGGTGTATTTATGGCAAGCTCTGCACGTATTGGATCAGCTGTTGATCCTTCAGCAAAACGACCAGATTTAACCGAAGGTAAAAAAGATCTTTCAGAAGAAGATGATGATATAAAAATACCCACAGAATTCGTAGATGATGTTTTTACTCTAGAGGTAATGGTAGACCCATATAAAATAGTTGATTGCGATCATGGTTTCGAAAAATTAGCTATAAAAAAACATTTATATTTTTACGATCGTGTATGCCCAAAATGTAGAGCAGAAATTTCTAAAATAGTTCCTGATGAAGAATTAGCAAAAAAAATTCAAGAAGAATTTGTTGCTATAAGCGAAGCAAATAAAACATATTTTGATAAAATCAAAACTGCATTAGGAAATGACAAAGATTATGACTCAGTTCGAGATAAACCCGATATGCCAGCAAAACTTATCACTAGAGAAGATGATTTAGATGTAGATGCTTTAGTAGAGGCGCTTGGAGATTCTTATCCTACAGATGCTCAACCGATAATATTACACGCAATTTCAAGAGGCAATTTAACCTATGCAGAGCAGCTAAACGATAGAATGCCTAATGCTCATTACCATAAAGATTTTAACTATAAACTGATGATAGATGAATATATACACTTGAGTATAGTAGATGCATCATTTTTGAAAAAAGCGGAAAAAATTTATGATAAATTAACAAGTAATTCAAAAAAATCAAAATTTCATAAGATATTTGATGCCTATCTAAAAACTACTTATTTAATCGACGCTGAAACATTTTTAGATAAAGCCATCAAAGCAGCTATAGTAACAGATACTAGTTACTACTCAAAAATTATAGATATTTATCTATCTAAAGAATTTAATCTTACAAATATGCAATTAGCTTTAAAAACTGCTTCAAAACTATCAAATGCTAAAACTAAAGAATCCTATATCACAAAAATTACTCATAAAATAAGTGATAATAAACAATACATAGATGCTTTTAAATCAGCAAAAAATATATCTCATTTTGTTGGAAGATTGTTTTTATATAGTTTAGTAGCTGGCTCTGCAATGTCATATTATTTACTAAAAATTGGACATGGATTTTTATATCCTTTTAGAGCGATAAGAACAAAAAAAAATCGATCAAAACCTAAAACTTAAAAAAACAAAATATTTGCATTAAATAAAAATTATATATATTTTTTTTAGCTATTTTATAAAAGGAGATTGATATGTCATCTAGAGTAGGAGAAAAATTTGATCCTCCATATTGTAATTTAACACATGAGATTATAATAGATCCTGTAAGAGCTTATTGCTTTGATGATACAGAAAAACCTACAGATGAAAAAATAGATGCGTCTAGAGAACATGTTTTTGAAAGAGACGCACTAAGACACTATTACTGGTTTAACAAAGAAAGAGCTAACCCTTTTGGTTGTCCTCTTTGTCAAGGAAAGAGAGTTATTAAAAAGGTTGTTCCAGATGAAGAATTAGCTGAAAAAATAAAAACACAATTTAGAGATATTAGTGAAGAAAATTCCCTTATATATGATGAACAAGCAGATGATATAGCAGCAGATTTCAGAGGTTTTGTAGATAGACCAATTCCAGATGATTTAGATAATGAAATAGAACCAGAAGAAAAAAAGCCATGTTCTGCTGAAGCGCCTGATGATAAAGAAGCTAGTTATAAAGAGCTATTTGAAAGATATTCAAAAGAGAAAGATGCATATGAAGAAGTAAAATCCTATATTGAGAAAGATGATTTAGAAACAGCTGAAAAAAAAGCATTAAAATTAGATAACCTTCTCTATAAAGATAACTGTATAAAAAAAATAATCTCAAAATATATTGAAAAAGACCTCTTAGAAAAAGCTGAAAAGTTAACACCAAAACTTATGCTTTCTAACACAGATCAATTTAATGAATCAATAGCTCTCAGATACTTATCTTTATATCAAAATAACTTAGAATATTCTCCCAATGGATTGAAAAATTTAAAAGGAGCTAGAAGAGTTACAAATTTATTACTTCTATCAAAAGACAGAACCTATTTATATGAAAGGATTTTTGATAAATGCATTCAATTAGATAATCTAGAAGGGGCTCGAAATATCATTGAAAACAATATTACAAAAACATATATAAGCGACAGATTATCTAAAAAGCTTTTCGATGCATATATAAATCGTCCAAATTATAATTTTGAAGATTTAAAAAAAGCTTTTGCTTATTCTTCTCATCTAGCTAATAGCTGGGATAAAAAAGAGTGCTATAAAAAAATCCTTAAAGCCGCAATAAAATTGCCCTATAATAAAGATAATTATTTGTGGCTTGAAAAAATCTTAAAATATTGCGAATTGCATTATACAAATATCGACAATGAGGTTGATTTTATTATTAATGCACATCTAAATGCTGATAATCTAAACAGCGCCATGAAAACAGTTTCTTTTTCATTATTGAATCCTAAAGTGGAAATAAGATTAAAAGTTGCGAAGGCTTATTTAAATAGAAGACCTATTACTGCAAATAACTTAAAAAAAGCTCTTAGAGCTACATCTTCGATCTTATACAAATCTCTTCACAAAAAAGAAATAAATGAACTTTATGTAAACATTTCTCAAAAAGCTCTAGAAAACAAATTTTATAGACAATCATTTAGTGCTATGAACAGAGTGACTAATTTCTTTACATTCCAAAGACTGTTTTTCAAAACTATAGGAGTTTGGACAAAAAATACTTGTATTAGCTTTTTTAGAGCAGTAGGTCTATTTACATACAAAACACTATATGTATTATCTACACCAATTAGATTTGTTGTATCAAAAATGAGAAGAAGAAGAGGGTATTAGAGCATTGATGAAAATTCATTTTCATCTAAAATTTTGATACCATTTTTTTTTGCTTTATCATATTTTGAGCCAGGCTCAGAGCCTACTAAAACAAAATCTGTATTTTTGCTAACAGAGCTAGAGGTTTTACCGCCTCTTTCTTTTATAAAATTTGTAGCCTCTGTTCTCGTGTAGTTTTCTAAAGATCCTGTTAAAACAAAAATTTTATTAAAAAAAGCATGATCTGTTTTTCTTATCTGCTTTGGTTTTATCAAAGATATATGAGATAAAAGTAGATCAATTTCGTGAAGATTATTTTCATCTTGAAAATAATCTATTATAGAACCTGCAACTTTTTCACCAATTCCTTCAATATTTAAAAGCTCATCTTTTGATAATTTTTTTAGATTTTGAATATCTTTTGCATGAATAGCTAAAAGATCGGCAGTCTCTTTACCGACATATTTAATACCTAGTGCCATAATAAATCTAGAAAATGGACATTTTTTTGATTTTTCAATGCTATCTAATAAATTATTAATAGATTTTTCTTTAAACCCTTCTAGATCGGATAGCATCTCAGCGCTTAAAGTATAAATATCGGATGGCGAGCTTACTAAATTTTTCTCTACTAAAGCTTGCATAACTTTTATACCTAAATGCTCTATATCCATAGCATCTTTCGATGCAAAATAAATAAATTTTCTAAGTTTTTGAGCAGAGCAATTTGGATTTGAGCAGCGAGATGCAACTTCCCCTTCAACCTTAATAACAGCAGATGAACAGATAGGACACTTTTTGGGCATTTGAAATTTTTTTGCATCTTTTTTTCTTTTATTAAAATTTACGCTTACAACTTTTGGAATAACATCGCCGCCTTTTTCAATTACAACAGTATCTGAGATTCTGATATCTTTTCTGTTGATCTCATCGATGTTATGAAGAGTTGCTCTAGAAATTGTAGATCCTGCTAAAAAGACAGGCTCTAGCTCAGCGACTGGCGTTAAGATACCTGTTCTTCCAACTTGGATTGTAATATCTTTTATTGTAGTTACAGCTTGCTCAGATGCAAATTTATAAGCGACTGAATATCTCGGGGATTTACCAGTAAATCCAAGCTTTTTATGAGCAGATATATCATCAACTTTTATAACAATACCATCGATTTCAAAAGACAGTTTTTCTCTTACACTTTCGATCTTATTTGCAAATTTTAAAATTTCATCGATATTTTTACATAAATCGAAATGATTCTCATGAGATATTGGAAGGCCTAGTTTTTTTAAAAAGCTATGCATTTCGAATTGAGAAGAGACAAAATCTTCTCCGTTAGAGGCTGCGTAGCAAATAATATCTAAATTTCTTTTAGCAACTTCTTTAGGATCTAAAAGTTTTAAAGAGCCTGCCGCTGCATTTCTAGGATTTGCAAAAACATCTAAGCCTTCATCTTCTCTTTTTTCATTTAATTTTTTAAAAATGTTTTTATGTATAAAAACTTCACCTCTAACTTCTAAGAGATCCGGTATATCTTTTCCATGAAGTTTTAAAGGCAGAGTTTTTATAGTTTTTACATTTGAAGTTACATCATCTCCAACTTTGCCATTGCCTCTAGTTAGCGCTCTTGTAAGCTTTCCTTTTTCATATCTAATAGATATCGCTGTGCCATCCATTTTAAGCTCTGTACAAAATTTCACATCCTCTTTTTCTAAAAGTTTAAAAATTCTTTTAATAAAATCTTTTAGCTCATCTTTTGAATACGTATTCGCTAAAGAGAGCATTGGAGCTATATGCTCAAAGTGTTTGAACCCTTTAGTTAGAGCCTCTCCTATTCGAAGAGATGGTGAGTTTGGTAGAACTTGAGTAGGATTAAGCTTTTCATAAGCTTGGAGCTCTTTTAATAAAAGATCATACTCATAATCTGAAATTACAGGTTTTGTCTCTTTGTAATAGTGCTTATCATGCTCGATTAACTCATTTACAAGATTTATATAATCTTTTTGATTTTTGATTTTTCTATCACTCAATTTCGACCTCAAAAATTAAAGTAGTAAAAGGCATTATATCAAAGTATAGACCATTTTGAGATATTTTTGCAGCTATATTAGCTTTTTGATTAGCTCCATATCTCTCAATCTCTGTATCAAAAATTTGTTTAACTTTTTTTAGATTTTCAAGTTTTAGAAAATAATTATTTAGAAAATTATTTGAAAAGTTATGAATACATAAAAATGTAGTCTTTTTTGAAATTCTTAAATAGCTAATCATAGAGTTTTTTCTATCTGTTATATCTACCCATTTAAATCCATTGAATGAAAAATCATCTTCATATAAAGCTGGGCTTTTCAAATATAGATGATTTAAATCTTTTACAAAATTTTGAAATTTTTTATTTAAAGGTTTTTTTAATAAATCCCAGCTAAGCTCGGAAAAATTATCCCACTCTTTTATCTGAGCAATCTCAGCTCCCATAAAAAGTAGTTTTTTTCCAGGATGACAAATCATGTAGCTATATAAAAGTCTATAATTTGCAAATTTTTCTTCAATGCTTTTTCCCGGCATCTTATCAAATAATGATTTTTTCTCATGCACCACTTCATCATGAGAAAATGGTAGAATAAATTTTTCATTAAATGCATACATTATCGAAAATGTCAGATCATTTTGATTGTTTTGTCTTTTATCTATCGGCATTTGAAAATATTTCAAGGTGTCATTCATCCAGCCCATATTCCATTTAAAATCAAAGCCTAATCCTTTTTTATCTGTTACTTTTTTATATGCAGAAGACTCTTCTGCTATCATTAAAATTCCATTAAATTTTTCATGGACTTTTTCATTTAATCTTTTTAAAAATTCAATAGCTTCAAGATTTCTGTTGTCATCTAGAATATTTGGTTTAAAATCCCCTTTTTCTCTACCAAAATCTAAATAGAGCATTGAAGATACAGCATCTACTCTAAGACCATCTGCGTGATATTTATCTAAATAAAACATAGCACTTGATATCAAATAATTTTGAATCTCAATTTTATCATAATCAAAAATCGATGTTTTCCACTCTCTATGAGATCTCACCTCTTCATCTTCATGCTCAAATAAATAAGTGCCATCAAATTGATTTAATGCAAAATCATCCATCGGAAAATGAGCTGACACCCAATCTAAAATTACACCAATACCATTTTTATGCATGAGATTTATCAAATATTGAAACTCTTCAACCGTTCCATAGCGAGAAGTTATAGCAAAAAAACCTGTTACTTGATATCCCCATGAATCATCTAAAGGATGTTCCATAATAGGCATGATCTCGATATAGTTAAATCCCATCTCTTTTAAATATGGCACTAACTGATCTGCTAAGTCTTTATAGTTTAAAAAAAAGCTATCCTCTTTAATCCAAGATTGCAGATGCACTTCGTAAATATTAATAGGTCTATTGAAATTTTGATTTTTTCGATTTTCTATCCAATTTTGATCTTCCCACTTAAAATCCTCGATATTACTCACAATCGCACTATTATGAGGTCTAAGCTCAGTAAAATAAGCAAATGGATCTGTTTTTGTTAAAACTGTTCCATCTTTTGTTGTTATCTCAAATTTATAAAGCTCACCATAATTTAAAGAAGGCATAAATATCTGCCAAATACCAGATTTTTCTACATTTTTAAGCAGGTGAATATTTCCATTCCAATTATTAAAACTTCCAATTAAACAGACACCAATCGCATTTGGAGCCCATATGCTAAACTCTACTCCATCAACTCCATGAATATTTTTTTTATGAGCTCCTAATATTTTATAGAGCTCAAAGTGTTTTGCTTTTAAAAACTTTTCAATATCATCATTTTTGAGAGATGTTTCAAATGCATATGGATCAAAAAAAAGCTTTTTATTCTCAAAATATATTTGATAATCAAAAGCTTTTATATCTTCTTTTAATTGATATTCGAATATTCCCCTTTTATCTACCCTTTCAGCTCTAACTTTATTTTTTTTTATATATAAATAAACTTCATCATCTTCAGGTCTAAAAAGTCTAATTACATTCTCATGTAGTCCTAAAAAACTATGAGGATTTGAATGTCTTTTTTCTAAAAGTAGATCTATATGAGTATTCATCGATTAAATATTTGTTTTATTATGATATAACAAAAAAGTAGATTGTTTTTCAAATTTATATATAAAAAATTATTATTTTTGCAACTTATCAAAAAAATAAATTTTATCTTTTTCAAAAGATAAAAGATCCTTATTTTTAAAAGTTTTGCCTTTTTCTTTTAAAGATGTTTTTAATCGATAAGTTTTAATTTTAGACTGAAAACTAAACTTTAGTTTTAAATCTTTTACAGGTCTAAAAATAAGCTTTTTTATAAGCTTTTTAGACCACTCAATATCGAAGCTGCCAATTGGCAGAGTAATATTTAATGCCTTTCCTGAATGAAATGATATAGGAAGCAATGGCAATATAGTGATCTCTTTATCATTTGCTTCCACTAAGATAGATTTAATTACATAAAAAAGTTTTCTTAAGATGTGGAGTGGATTTGAATCTTTTGCCTCAACATATTGAATAATATTTTGAAAATCTTCATCATTTACTCTAGGGATAAACGCATCGAAAAAATGAGCTTTAAAAATTTTTACAAAGTTCTCTTCTAAATCTTTTTTCTCTTTTTTTTGAATTTTTAAAATCAGCTCTTTAACTATGCAATTTTTTCGTATGCATTTTGATTTCATATCTGGAAAAAATTGAGAATATAAAAATAAAAAAGGCAGAATCTCTAAAAGATTTTCTCTATTTTTTATTAGATCTATATCTTGTTTTTTATGAATCCCTAAAAA